>NC_015717.1:2844000-3160000 GCF_000253295.1 Hyphomicrobium sp. MC1
ACGGCGAGGTGATCGTGGCGCGCGGCGCAGAAGACAACAAAGGTCAGCTCATGACCTTTTTCGAAGCGGCGCGGGCCTGGAAGAAAGTCGCGGGCGAATTGCCGATCGCAGTTTCGGTGTTGATCGAGGGCGAAGAAGAGTGCGGCTCGCCGTCGCTGCCGGCGTTCCTCGCCGCGCATGGCGATGAACTCAAGGCTGACCTCGTGCTCGTCTGCGACACCGGACAATGGGACAAGGACACCCCTGCCATCACGACGATGCTGCGCGGACTTGTCGGCGACGAACTCGTTATTACCGGACCGACGCGCGATCTGCATTCGGGCATCTACGGCGGCCCCGTCGCGAACCCCATTCGCGTGCTGGCGAAGGTGATGGCCGCACTCCACGACGATACTGGCAAAATTGCCGTTCCTGGATTCTACGACGGCGTTCAAGAGCCGACAGCAGAGCAGCTCGTGCAGTGGCAGGCGCTTGGCGTGCGCGCGCAGTCCTTCCTCGGCTCGGTTGGCTTGTCAGTGCCTGCAGGTGAGAATGGCCGCTCCGTCATTGAGCAACTGTGGTCCCGCCCGACGCTTGAATTCAACGGCGTGACGGGCGGCTACCAGGGCATCGGCTCGAAGACCGTGATCCCGGCGAAAGCCTCGGTGAAGATCACGTGCCGATTGGTGTCCGGCCAAGATCCCGAGCACGTCATGAAATCGATCCGCGATTACGTCGCGACGCTTCTTCCAGCCGACTGTAAGGCGACCTGGCTCGGCCATCACGGCTCGGGCGCGATCATGTTCGATACCAACGACCCAACGATGCGTGCGGCGGCCAAGGCGCTGGAAGAAGAATGGGGCAAGCCCACGGTGCTGATGGGCAGCGGCGCCTCGATCCCGATTGTCTCTTCGTTCCGCGATGCGCTTGGCATGGACAGCCTGATGGTCGGCTTCGGATTGGACGACGACCGCATTCATTCGCCCAACGAGAAATACAATATCCGAAGCTTCGAGAAGGGTGCGCGGAGCTGGGCGCGTATTCTTGCAGCGCTCGCCAAACCTGGCGCGTGAGATTGCCTAAATCGTCCGCCAACGCCGCATATTGCGTGCGATGTCAGAGAAAGAGAAATGCTCAAACCTCATTTATTTCTGACGGTTTTGGTGCTCGTGGCTCTCGGCGCTTACTTTGCCCACTTTATGAGCGAGCGGCCCCAGGTATATCCGTTGCCCAGCCGCACCGCCGACGGTGGCAAAGGAACAACAGGGTCCAGCGCCGGTACGAGCGGCAACGGAAATTCCAATCGCTCTGGTGGCGATGCGCGACGCGGATCGTTCGCCAACAAACAGGCGTACAACGACGACGACCGTTGGAACGAGAACTCCGACGACGACAGCGACCAGCGAAACGTTCCGGGCCAGTTCGATTACTACGCGCTGGTTCTCTCATGGAGCCCGACCTACTGCTCCGACCAGGGACGCGATGACGACACGCAGTGCAATCGCCGCGACGGCCGTCGCTATTCGTTCGTGTTGCATGGTCTCTGGCCGCAGTACGACAGCGGCTATCCGTCGAACTGCCGCCTTCCGAGGCGGCCGTTCGTGCCTGATCCCGTGATCAACAACATGCTCGACATTATGCCGAGCCGTGGCTTGGTCATTCACGAGTACCGCGCCCACGGGACATGCTCGGGTCTCAACCCGATGCAGTACTTCGCGCTGGCACGCCGCCTGTTCGACGGCATCAACATTCCTGAGCGCTTCAACAATCCGTTCGAGTCGCAGATACTGTCGGCGGCCGACGTCAAACGGGTCTTCCTGCAGGCCAACCCTCAATTCAGTCCCGATATGATGACCGTCGTCTGCGGCGGCGCAGGCGGCATGCTGCGGGAAGTGCGGCTTTGCCTGACAAAGGACGGCGCACCGCGCCGTTGCGGCCAGAACGAAACGCGACGCAATCTCTGCACGGCCAACCAAGTCTTCGTGCCGCCAGCCCGCTCGACGGCGCGCAACTGGCAGAACCAACAGCAGATCCAGTTGCCGACGCCCCCGGGAAACAATGCGCAAGGCGCCGACCATCTGCCGGGGCCGCAGATGAATTACAATTACGGGCGCAGCACGCAGTGAAGCTTCGAAGATCGTGTGATCGGTGTCAGGCGACCTTGCGAATGCGCTCAGGCCGCCAAGAGCGCGGTGCATCGGCGATCCAGCCGACGCTGGTGGGCGCCCGCAGCGATTCGATCGCCATAGGATTGATGCTCCAGCCGCCGGAAATCGCGGAGACGTGCTCTTCTGTCGGATAGAGTTGTAGCTCGCCGCCGAGGTCCCCGTGGCGGTCGCGGATGCCTCTGATTTCGATGAACGACAGGCCGAGCTGGCGTTCTTCTTGCGACAGCTTGCCGGCATTCCAGATCACGCCCCCATCGCCAACCGCAAAGGCACGGACGCGCCGGCCCTTTTCAAAGCGCGCCCAGGCGTAAAAGTCGATGATCGGGAACGACGCGAAATACTGAACGGCCGGGAATTCGATCGCGAGATGCCGAAGCAGCGGCGTCATCTTATCGATAAACGACTCACTGGACGGAATAGGAAGCGACTCGGCAGCGACGAGCGTCCAGCCCTTGATCGGCGGGGCGATGAAAACGAGCCCGTTCGAGATCTCCGAATCGTAAATTGCGCCGACACCGGAATTCCAGTTGGCGGGCCGAAGCTGGACAAGTCCGAGTGCTGTTGCCACGGCCGCCGGATCATTCGATTTGATCGCAAGCCAAGCCATATCGTGTCCGAAGGCGCGTGGACGGTCTGGATTATCGGCTAGGCGAACATGATGCGGCACGAGCCGCGGCACGATGATGGTCGCGGCGGCAATAGTGGTCAGAAAAACGAGAGCAACGACCGTTAGAAGCACGGACCGGACCGCACGATGCCAGAAATCTCACTACAACCTCTGAGCTGAGTTGTGGCAATTCTCAAGCGGCCTTGAGCAATTCGCTTGGTGAAAACATTATCTGCATAAAGAGCAATCCCGCCACAAAATGGAACCGGAGCCCTGAGGAAGGCTCCGGCCATCTGCGACGGGATTAGGGTCTGTTTTACTTACGTAATTACGGGAGGTTTACGCCAGCCGTGAAGACGAAACGCGAGTCGGCCAGATTGTTATCAAAGCCGTCAGCAGCGTTCTTGCTGATGTTTGTATCCCAGTACCGGAAGTCCATGAAGTACTTGTCGACCGACAGCTTCAGACCGGCGTTCCAGTAGGTGTAATCCTTCTGGCCCAGACCGACGCCGATGAAGTCGGCGCTCGTGGAAGACATGCCGGTATCGGTATAACCGACGACACCGCTGACAACCGGTGTGAACATGTAGAAGTTCGGCAGCGTGTAGGACGCGTTGCCTTCGATCGTCCAGGTTTCGTTGTAGTTGCCGCCCTGATCAGGCGTGTAGTACAGCGTGAGACCGGTCGTAAGGTTGGTGATCGGCGTGATAGAGGCCGCGGCTTTAAGTTCGAGGTAGTCGCCGTTGCTCGAGCCGGGGATCGAGTTGTTCGGATACGTATAGTACAGGATACCGAAGTCCCAGCTGACCGGACCAGTCACAGGACGGACGCCTGCGTACATATCCAACTCGAACGGGCCGAACGGATCGGCGATGTTCGAACCCCAGAAATCCAAGTACCAGGTCAGGTTCGGATTGCCGTAGGTGAATTCGATAAACGGCTGGAAGGCCGGATCTTCGTTCGTGAACGAGATACCACGGAACATGTAGTCCGAGGTGCCCGAGATGGTGATCGAGTAGCCGAACTTGTTCGCCCCATCGTCATCGGCGAGCGCTGCCGTCGACATGCCCAGCGCGGCGACAGCCGCCACGCCTGCAGCGCCCAAGAAACTTCTGATATTCTTCATAAGACAACCCCCGTCCCAGATCTGCGGCTCGCAACACCCGCTCTATTGCGGACAACGCGACTCTCAACCGCTCTGAGATTAGGAAAACTTTTTTGATGGGACCGCACAAGCGATTAGGAGCAACACTGTGTGACTTGCCAGGCGTATGTTACCTGTGTGCAACGCTGCCGAGAGAAGAAGCCTGAGCGTTGTCGATATGCCTTGAAATTAAGCACATCGGTGCTGCGGCAAAAGCCAACTTAAAGGCACCTTGCAAAAAGCAAAAGCAAATTGAACACCAAATGAGAAACTATCTGAACACGCTTCGTCATGACGTCTCGTCAGGAATCATCTGTGGCAGTTACAACGCACTCAGTTTCGCTCGCACATAAGCCGTCAAAGACATGAATCACCCCGACAAGCCCCCCGGTACCGTCCTCATTACAGGCGCGGCGCGGCGCATTGGACGTGCGCTCGCCCTCGATCTTTCGCGTGCGGGATGGACGATTGCGATTCATTACCGGAATTCGGCGCCAGCGGCCCTGCTGCTGGTCGAAGAGATCGAGTCGGCGGGAGGTCACGCCCAAGCCTTTCAAGCTGACCTGATCGACGCGGAAGCGCCGCGCGCTCTCGTCTCCAACGTCAAAGCCGTGTTCGGTCCTCCGACGGTGCTCATTAATAACGCGTCCGAGTTTCTTCCCGACACCGTCCAGAGTCTCGATAACGAGACCTGGGACCTTCACCTCGGCATCAATCTCAAGGCGCCGGTGTTCTTGGCGCAGGCCATCGCTGCCGGCTTGCCCGAGGGCTGCGAAGGAAACATCATCAACATCATCGACCAGCGCGTTTGGAATCTGACGCAGGACTTCTTTTCCTACACGATCTCGAAAGCTGGTCTCTGGACGGCGACGCGAACGCTGGCGCAAGCGCTCGCGCCTCGGGTTCGCGTGAACGCCATCGGTCCCGGCCCCGTTTTGCGCAGTATTCACCAGACGGACGATGATTTCGAGCGCGAGAGCCGATCGACACTGCTCGGGCGCGGCGCCTCTACGGATGAGATCGCCGCCGCCGTGCGATTCATTCTTGCGACGCCGTCCCTCACCGGCCAGATGATCGCCCTCGACGGCGGACAACATCTGACTTGAGGCACAAATAAGCCCGTCGTTGCGCGGCAATGTCCCAGCCCCGCCGCAATGTCACCGCGCGCTGTTCTCATTACTGCCCAAATACTTGGCGACCTTTGAATCGGGTCCAAATGGGGGGCTCATAAACACTTTTTTAACGTTAAGCGCCTACGAACGTTAATAGTTCTGTTGGGCGCCTCGACAGGGGGTGCCGCGTGCAAATGGGTGTAACCATGCTTCGCCGCGTTCGGACGCCTTTTGCGTTCGCTTTGGCTGCAGCCGTGACACTGGCTGCCATGTCGCTGCCTGTAAAGGCTGCGGGACTTCCTCAGGTCGAGATCAGCGCAAGGAACAAGGTCCCGGTGTGCGCCACGCCCGGACGCTTGATGGGCTTTCTCGAAAGCCGCAATCGCGATCTCGATCCGAAATTTCAGACGATCGCCGCTGATTACATGCGGATCGGCAACGAGCTTAAAATTCGCTGGGATATCGCTTTCTTCCAGATGATGCTCGAAACCGGCAACCTGACGTTCAAAGGCGACGTCAAGGCGACGCAAAACAACTTCGCCGGCATGGGCGCCACGGGCAAGAATGTTCCCGGCGAAAGCTTTCCGAATGTCGCGACGGGCGTCGAAGCCCATCTGCAGCATCTCTTGATGTACGCCGGCGAACACATCGACAATCCGGTCGCCGAGCGCACGCGAAAGGTTCAGGAGTGGGGTATTCTGACGGACTGGCAGAAATCACTGCACGGTCCTGTCACCTACGATCAGCTTGCAAAGCAATGGGCGCCCGGCTCGCGGCGCTACAGCCGCGAAATCGCAGGACTCGTCGAAGCATTCTACGGCAGCCCATGCCGCGGCCCCGATCCGCAGCCTGAACTGATGGCCCTCGCCCAGCCGGGCGGCGGCACGAAGGTTGCCGCGCAGACGCCGCCTGCGGACACCACGTCAACGCAAGTCGCCTCGGCCGACGACAGCTCGGCTAACACGGGTCCCTATATTTCCGGCGCAGCACTCGCCAAGCGCGCGGTAGAAGAAGCGCGGAAATCCGGTTCGTTCGAGCGTTCTGGCCTCGGCGCTGAATCGCTGATCCCGCCGTCGGTTAATGCACCCGCCGTCGGCGAACCGGCCGCCAACACGCCCACAACGTCGTTCAAGGTCATCAACGCCTCGACTTCGTCCGACGATGAAGCCGCGACTGCTGATACCTCCGCTCAGGTCGAGCCGTTGAAGTCGAAGACGAACAAGAAGCAGTCTGCTGCCGCGAAAGTGTCTGGCGGAACCAAGACCGCAATGATGATCCCGGCTGCAGGCGTAAAGCCGAAGTGCAAAGTCTGGACGGCGAGCTACGGCGGCGGCCACTCGGTCATTATCCGCGCCAAAGCGGATGCGCAGGAAAATTATACGGTACTTGACGTCAACGAAGGCTCCGAAAAGCGCGAGGCTGCAGCCTACATTGCGGCGTACGCGAAGGGCGGCGTGACCGTTGGCGAATATTCGAACCCATCGCAAGCCCTCGATAAGGCCTTCGAACTCTGCCCTGACGGTTGATCGCAAAGAGAAACCGTCGCAGAGGGCCTTATTTGATGGCGACACCAAAGCCGCTTCCATTCCGGAATCTAACCGCCGCCCTGGCATCGGCACTGTTCGTCCTGACGACGAGCGGTGCCAAAGCCGCGCCTCCGATCAGGACGAGTGCGCAAAATCAGGTTCCGGCCTGCGTCACTCCGGAACGCCTCATGGCTTTTGTGGCCGAGCGCAATCCGCACGTTGACCCGCGCTTCCGCGAAATCGCGCGCTGGTACAAATATTTCGGCGAAGGCTGGCACGTGCGGTGGGACTATGCGTTCTATCAGATGGTGCTGGAGACGAACTATCTGTCCTATCGCCGGGGCGATGGGCAGCGCGGCGACGTTCGTGAAAACCAAAACAATTTTGCAGGCATCGGCGCGACCGGCGGCGGCGTGCGCGGCGAGCGCTTCGCGGATGTGAAGACCGGCGTACACGCGCAGATTCAGCATCTCGTCGCCTATTCGGGCGAACGTCTCGCGGCGCCGGTTGCCAAGCGGACGCGCGAAAATCAAGACGACATCATCAAACTCGCCCAACGGCTCGGACGGCCGGTGACGTTCGGCGATCTCGCACGCCGATGGGCAGCGGACCGCGCTTACGGCAAATCGATCGACATCGTCGCCGGGTTGTTCCGTTCACGCTATTGCGACCAGCCGGCGCAAGCAGCGGAAAGCGATGTACCGCCGCCTGCACCGTTACAGATCCGGCGTGAATGGCGGTATCCGTTCCGGCCACCGTCCGGACTTGGCGGACCGGTGCCCGAAGACGACAGCGCCGGCCCCGAGATCCCGCCCTTGGGCGCGAAATCGAAGAAACAACCGGCTGCACCGGTCCATCATGCCCGTCCCGCCGCAGTCGCTCCGAAAAAGCCCGCGGTGAAAACGCCGAAACATGCACTGAAAAAAGCGAAAGTTCGCAAACTAGCGCGCAAGGCGAAAAAGACTTCGCGTGTCACGGCCGCGGCTCATACTTCGACCTCGGCTTGGGTTTCGACAATCTCAGCGGCGCACGAGACGACCGTCGCTAAGGAAGGAGCAGTAGCTGCACCAGCCGTTGCTCAGGCCGCACCGGCCGCGGAACAAGTTGCAGAGAACAGCGAAAGCTCAAGTTTCCTGCCTTGGCTGCCGACGTTTCGCATCGCGCCGGAACCGCCCCAGCCGTCACGTCTCGGCGGTCCGCTCCCGGCGGAGCTTGGTGCCGCGGCGAAGGCCGCGGAAAACGCGCCCGCAGCACACTGCAAGGTTCTGACAGCGAGCTACGGCGGCAAGAAAACACTGCTGATCCGCTCACGCTCCGGCGATGAAGTTCAATATACGGCGCTGACGATCATGGACGGTTTCGAAAAGCCGATGTTCGAAGCCTACGCCCGCACGGAAGCGGTCGGTGCCGAGATCGTCGGCGAATATGCGTCACCGGAATCGGCGCTGATCGACGCCAAGGTCAATTGTCCTGAGGACAAGTGAGGCGCCGTTCGCGCGCCCGTTTTAAGGCGTCGATGTCGGCGCGAGATACTTAAGCGCGGCGGTCGATGCCGCGCCGCCGATGACGCAGGGAATGCCCACCTCAACCTGTCCCAACGCACCGGCAGCGACACAGCCGAGCGCCAGCACAGTCTGCCCGGCCTGACCCCACCAGTTGTAATTGCGAAGGCTCTCGGGACCCTGGGCTTTGAGCTGATCGATCGACGCCAGCGCATCCTTGCGCAGTTTGGCGAGTTCATAGGACTCGGCCGCGTCGATCACTTCGGCAAGCGGCTTGCGCAGTTTGGGATCGACGTCGGCCGAAATCTTTTTCAACATTCGCAGCAAATCATCGTTGCGGGCGGCGTTCTGCGCCAGCGTCCACTTCGCCATCGCGCCGATTGTCAGATAATCGACCTTGTCCTTATCGAGCGATAATTCGAGTGCGGTAACGATGCGCCGGACTGGGGCTTCCCAGCCGGTCGCAAAGTAATAGCCCCAGTTCAAATCGATGACGCTGGAGTCATCCTTGATCGACATCTCCGTCAGCGTCGGCTTATTGCCGTAGAGATACTTTTCGATCAGCACTCTGCGGGCAGGCATACGCTCGACGTATTTCTTCAGGGTATCGCGCCAACGCGGCAGGCCGGAATACGCGATGCCCTTGATCACGAGCACCTGATCTTCCGGCGGGAGCGGAAACATCTTCGTTATCAGTTCGTCGGCGATCCGTGGGTTAGCGCCCAGCACGCCGGCGACGAAGCCGATGTAGACGCCGGACTGATCGGTATCTCTCGTCACGCCGAAATCCGACATTGCCTTCACGGCTTGCGGCAGGCGTTGAGGATCAGGATTCTTGCGGTAATCGTTGATCCACTTGAGAAGCTCTTGCGAATTCTCAAACGGCTTCGAGGCCTTGCCCTTTGTACGTTTTGCGTGCGCGGGATCTTTCGCGGGCCTCGACAGCGTGAAGTCTTGCACTTTCACGGGCCTCGCCGTCGCAAATGCCGGCAGGACAATGAGGTAGCTTAAGCCAAGAATGGCGATGACGCGACGCATGACACCCCCCTCGGCGCATCGTTGTTCCCTGAACTTTCAATGAAATTGGACACCACGCCCTCGGCATGGTGATTTTGTGGCGCAGCATGCAATGCCTTGCTTGACCTTGGCGGCGGCCCAATTTTAGGTGCGCCATGACCGAAGAACCCGCGACATTGACATCCCCCCCGGAAACGCCCGCAAAGACAGGGCCCGAGGTCATTGCGGCCTATCTCAAGCTGCTGCCGCAGAGCCCCGGCGTATATCGAATGCTCGATACGGACGGCGAGGTGATCTATGTCGGCAAGGCGAGGTCGCTCAAAGCCCGTGTCTCCAATTACGCCCGGCTCAACGGCCATACGAACCGCATCGCACGGATGATCCTTTCGACGGCGTCGATGGAGTTCGTATCGGTACGTACCGAAGCCGAGGCGTTGCTGCTTGAAGCGAACCTCATCAAGCGCTTCCGGCCTCGCTTCAACGTTCTGATGCGCGACGACAAGTCGTTTCCTTACATTCTCATCGGCCGGGACCACGGCGCTCCGGCCGTCATGAAGCATCGCGGCGCACGCAACCGCAAAGGCAGATACTTCGGACCATTCGCCTCGGCTGGCGCCGTCAGCCGCACCGTCAACATGCTGCAACGCGCGTTTCTTCTGCGCTCATGCTCCGACAGTGTCTACGACAGCCGCACGCGGCCGTGCCTGCTTTATCAGATCAAGCGTTGCTCGGCGCCGTGCACCGGAGAGATCAGCCTCGACGATTACGGCAGGCTCGTCGATGAAGCCGAAAGTTTCCTCAGCGGCGAAAGCCAGACTGTCCGCGAGATGTATCAACGGCTGATGGCGGAGGCCGCGGAGAAGCTCGAATTCGAGACCGCCGCAACGTATCGCAACCGTCTGTGGGCGCTGGCGCATGTCACGGCCGATCAGTCGATCAATCCGGAAGGCGTCGAAGAAGCCGACGTGTTTGCCGCCTACCAGGACGGCGGACAGACATGCATTCAGGTGTTCTTCTTCCGCACCGGACAGAACTGGGGCAATCGCGCCTACTATCCGAAAGCGGATCGCTCGCTGAATGTCGAGGACGTACTCGATAGCTTCATCGCGCAGTTTTACGACGATAAGCCCGTGCCGCGCCTGATCCTGATCTCGCACGATATCCCGAACCGCGAACTGCTGGCCGAAGCGTTGACGACAAAGGCGGAGCGCAAGGTTGAAATTCGCGTGCCGTCGCGCGGCACCAAATCGACGCTCGTCGAACATGCGCTTGCGAACGCCCGCGAAGCGCTTGGCCGAAAGCTCGCGGAAAGCTCATCGCAGGCGCGTCTGCTCGAAGGTGTAGCGGAGCGGTTCTCGCTTGCGGCCGTGCCGCGCCGCATCGAGGTTTTCGACAACAGCCATATCTCCGGCACCAATGCCGTCGGAGGCATGATCGTCGCGGGGCCGGAAGGGTTCGTCAAAGGCCAGTATCGCAAGTTCAACATCAAGTCGCCGGAGACAACGCCGGGCGACGACTACGCGATGATGCGCGAGGTCCTGACGCGCCGCTTCAAGCGCATTGCGGAAGCCGAGGTGCTGGACGAGATCGAGACTGAGGTCGAAGAGATTGCCTCAGACGTCAGCGGTGGTCCGCTTTCGCCCATTGTCGACGATCCGGATGACACCGCAGATGAACGCGCGTTTCCAGACAAGCCCGATCTCGTCCTGATCGACGGCGGCCTGGGGCAGCTTTCGGTCGCGCGCGAAGTCTTGGCCGGTTTCGGGTTGCACGACATCGCATTGATCGGTGTCGCAAAAGGTCCGGATCGCGATGCAGGCCGCGAACATTTCCACATTCCTGGGCGCGACCGGCCGATCATGCTTGAAGCGAAGGACCCGGTGCTCTACTTCGTGCAACGCCTGCGTGACGAAGCACATCGGTTTGCGATCGGCACGCACAGGGCGAAGCGTGCGAAATCGCTCGGCGCCAATCCGCTCGACGAGATCGAGGGCGTTGGGCCCACGCGTAAGCGGGCGCTTCTGAAACACTTCGGCTCGGCCAAGGCGGTGTCACGCGCCGGTGTCGAAGACTTGAAGGCTGTCGATGGAATCTCGGCCGATATGGCCAAAAAAATCTACGACTTTTTCCACGAGCGGGCGGGATAGTCGCGGGAACTCTTTAAAGGCTAGCCAGCTGCACACCGTCCGCCCTAATTTCGCGGCACTTGAGGGCGATGGGCCATCTCCCTTTTGCTCAATTCACTTTCTAAAGGCTCCAGTTCTGCCGATGCTCAGACGTGCACTTGCAATCGCCACCTTAGCCATTCTCTTCGCGGTACCGCGGGCCGATGCCCAGGACGCCACTATGAACGGCTGGGCGCCGGTTGCCGATCCCGTCAAGGAAACGAAGGAAGCCCCGGCTCAGCCGCAGGCGCAGGCCACGACGCAGGCACAGCCCGTCGCTCCGGCGCAATCTGCGGCACAGCCTGCACAATCGGCGGCGCCCGCTCAAACCATCACGCCGGCGCAACAGCCAGCCGCGGCGGCTCCAGCGGCCCAGCCAGCGCCTGCGGCACCCGCCGCAGCACCTCCGCCTGCCGCGGCGCAAACACCCGCTGCAGCCGCTCCTGCGGCGACTGCAGCCCCAGCGGCGCCTGCGGCAGCGGTTCCAGCAGCAGCGGCCCCCGCTGCGGCGGCTCCCACTGCAACAGCTCCGGCGGCTGGGGCTCCGGCAACGCCTGCTCAGGCTGCGGCACCCGCCCAGGCCGCAGCACCCGCTCCGACAGCACCAGCTGCGCCTCCGTCCCCGCCCGCGGTTTCTCAGGAGGTCAACGCGGAGATCACCAATCTCGTCGGCCAGATGGACGGGGCGGAGAAATCGCTTTCGAACATCTCGAACGCCGACGACGACCTCGGGCAATTGCGCGACAAGCTCGACGCGGTCATTTCAAAGACAACGGAAACCGCAGATTCATTGCGTCCGCGCTTGTCCGACATTCAAACGCAGATCAAGCGGCTTGGTCCGCCGCCCGCGAAGGATCAACCGTCGGAAACGCCAGCCGTTGCGGGGGAACGGTCACGGCTCGATGCGCGCGAGGCGGACGTCTCGGGAGCCATCAAGACGCTCGAAAACACTTGGTGGCGCGCCCGACAGGCGATCGACAAGATCACCGAGCTGCGCCTCAAAATGTTCGTGCGCAGCCTCACTGAGCAGATGACGAGTCCGGTCTTTCCCGAGTTCTGGAACGACTTCCACAGGCACAGAGAGGCCATTCAGTGGCGCCTTGATTATAACGCGCGGGACTGGTGGAACGCTGTTACCGGACAGAAGACGAGTGCCCTGATCCTGCTCGTCGCAGTCATCGGTCTCTATCTGCTGCTCAAGACCGTGGTCGTTTCTATCACGCGCTATCGGGCCCCTCCGAATTCAACCCCGCCGACGTTCTTCCAGCGGGCAGCTTCCGCCGCATGGATCGCGCCGGTACGGGCTATTCCCGGTGTTGCAGCAGCCTTCCTGGCCTATGGCGGCCTCGAATATCTTGGACTGCTCTATTATCCGACCGCCGCCCCGGTGGGTGTGGCCCTTCTTGAAACATCGCTGGTATTCGTGGCGGTGTCCGCGCTGGTCATTACAGTCTTTGCGCCGCGCAGTCATGAGCGGCGGCTGATGCACCTTTCCGATCGCAGCGCGCGGCGCATCTCGCGGCTTCTCGTCATACTGGCGCTGATCTATTCGATCGATCTCTTCCTGTCGAAGTTCGCGCAGGTTCTGTATTTGCCGCTTTCGATGAGCGTGGCGCAGTCACTGTTCACGAGCATTGCGTTCGCGCTTGTACTGATCGGCCTCCTGCTGACGCCCTTCGAGTCCAACCAAATGACGCGCACGCGTCCGGTTTCGCGCAGTGAGCCGCTGTGGCTCAAGCTGCCGCTATGGGTTGCGGCGTTGTCCATCATCGGCCTTTGCCTCACGGGCTACATCGCGCTCGGCCGGTTCCTGGCGCAGCAATTGGTCATGACCGGTGTTGTCGGACTCGTAGCGATGCTTCTGATCCTCGCAATCCGTGCCTTTACGCGCGGCAGCACAACGTCGCGAGGACATATCAGCGAGCTTCTCGAAGCTCGGATGGGCTTCGATGACGTCCGCCGCAAGCAGCTCGGCTGGCTGACGGAAACCGCGCTGACCCTGGGCGTAGCTCTGATCACGGTGCCAGTGCTCCTGCTGCAGTGGGGTTTTTCGGCTCCTGACATTCGCGACTGGATGCAACGGGCATTCTTCGGCTTCGAAGTCGGCTCGATCCGCATCTCTATCGTGCGAATCCTGATTGGCATCGCGCTTTTCATCGCGGTGGTCGTCGCCACCCGAATGATCCAGCGGCGTTTGCGCGAGAACATTCTCATCGCGCCGAAAATGGACCCAGGCATCGCGAACTCCATCGACACTGCGGTCGGCTATGCCGGTACGGCGCTCGCCGCCGTGATGGCGATCTCTTACGCCGGGTTCAACATTACAAACCTCGCGATCGTCGCCGGTGCGTTGTCGGTCGGTATCGGTTTCGGCCTGCAGTCGATCGTTAATAACTTTGTCTCGGGCCTTATTCTCCTGATCGAGCGGCCGATCAAAGTCGGCGACTGGATCGTCGTCGGCAGCGAACAGGGGACGGTGAGAAGCATTTCGGTCCGTTCGACCGAGATTGAAACATTCGACCGCGCAAGCCTCATCGTGCCGAATTCCGAACTCATTACCGGCCGTGTCTTGAACTGGACGCACCGCAGCGCGCTCGGCCGAGTGGTGCTGAAATTTTCTGCCGGGGCCGAGATCGATCCCCGGCTCGTCCTGCCGATCCTCAACGAATGCGCTGCGCGGCATCCTACGATCCTGCGGGAACCGGCCCCGCTGGCGACGTTTGACGGCTATACGCCGACGACGACCGAATACACCCTGCGGATCATGCTTCCCGACATTACGCATTCACTGAAGGTCCAATCGGACCTTCGGATTGCAGTCTACGAGGCGTTCCGTAAGGCCGGCATTGTCAGTCGACAGGCTTTCGCACCGCCAGCTGCCGTGTCCCCCCCACCGCCACCCGATCCTGTGCCTCCCCCGGTTCCGGCTTCGGCCGCGGCGTCATAACGAATTCCTGCGGCTTTCTGCCCTGAGCCGTTCACCATCGGCGCGCACTTTGCTCACTGGGGATTGACGGCCCGGCGGTGCTGCGGCTACCCAAAACCATGGATCACGTCGCGCACCGCTCGCTGTCAATGAGCCTGCCCAATATCCTAACTTACGGACGGATTGCGGCCGTGCCCGTGCTTGCGGGCGTGCTGTTCTTCGGGACGGGCGAAATTGCGCGCTGGCTGGCGTTCGCGATTTTCGTTGCCGCCTGCGTAACAGACTGGCTCGACGGCTATCTGGCCCGGATCTGGGAGCAGCAGTCCAATCTCGGCCGGATGCTGGACCCGATCGCCGACAAGCTGCTGGTCGGGGCGACGCTCCTCATGCTGGTCTATACGGACACCATTGGCAGCTGGTCGATCTGGGCGGCTCTGACGATCCTGTCGCGCGAGATCCTGGTGTCGGGCCTACGCGAGTTTCTGGCAGAGCTGAATGTCAAGGTGCATGTGACGCAGCTTGCCAAATGGAAAACGGCGGTCCAGTTCGTGGCGCTTGCGATCCTGCTGGCCGGGCCGGCCGCTGAGAAGCTGCTCCCCGGCACGACCCTGGCCGGAATGGTGCTGCTTTGGGTGGCGGCGCTCCTTACGCTTCTGACCGGCTATGACTATCTGAAGGCCGGTATCCGCCACGCGATCTATCGCTGAGCCTGACATGACCGACAGACAATCAGCCCCCGAAGTGACGCTTCGCTATTTTGCGTGGTTGCGCGAGCGCGCGGGCGTCAGCGAGGAGCGTCTGAGGCTGCCGGCCGATATCGTGACGGTCCGCGATCTGCTACTCTGGCAGGCGCGCCGTGGGCAACCGTTCGATCAGGCGTTTGCCAAGCCCGAAGCAATCCGTGTCGCCATCGACCATGCCCATGTGAAGCCGACGGCGGCCGTCGGCAATGCTCGCGAGATCGCCTTCTTTCCGCCCGTAACGGGAGGTTGATGCCGTGACCGTTCGGGTCTCCACCGACGATTTCGATATTTCCGAGGAGATGGCGAAACTCTCGGACGGCGACACGGCCATTGGTGGCGTGGCGCTTTTCGTCGGCAAGGTTCGCGGCGACGTTAAAGGCCAGCCCCTCGTCTCAATGACGCTCGAACACTATCCGGGCATGACGGAAGCGGAACTCGCACGCATCGAGACGGAAGCTTGCGCGCGCTTCAAGCTTTCGGCGTCGCTGATCATACATCGGGTCGGCGAACTCAAGCCTGGCGACAACATCGTGCTCGTCATCGCCTGCGCGCCGCACCGGCAGGATGCGTTCGCGGGCGCCGAGTATCTGATGGATTATCTCAAGACGCGCGCGCCTTTCTGGAAAAAGGAAACGCTTGGCGACGGCAGCGCGCAGTGGGTCGATGCCCGCGAAAGCGATGAGGATGCCGCCGCGGCGTGGGCTCTAACGAGCAAATAGATTTTCGAGGCTTCGATAGCTGGCATTTTAGCGCGGCAGTTAACGGCCGCTTAACCGGCTGGGCCGGATAACCTTAATCCTTGTGCCACTTTGACCGCCAAAACGCCATCTTCCGTAGGCATACAGATCGTATCTGTGGCGCACGGGCTGGGTGGGCGCGCCTTGGGGGAAACGGAACGAATGCGTAGTTTGGCTCGACGCGCATTGAGCGGCGTCTTCGCGGCAGTCATTGCCGCCGCCGCGATGTGCCCCGCCTACGCCGATGAGTTGCAGGTCGCCGCAACGGCGGCGACGGCCGTGCCCGCACCAATGCCGGTTGCCGCACATCGCATCACCGGCACACGCTTCGTCATCGGCCTCGACAGCAAAGTCAAATACCAGATCTTCTCGCTTTCGAACCCGAACCGGGTCGTGATCGAGTTGCCGGAGGTCAACGTCCGTCTGCCGGAACTCAATGGCAAGACACCCGTCGGCCTCGTCCGCAGCGTGCGCGCCGGTCTCGCAGCAGCGGGAAAAATGCGCGTCGTGATCGGTGTCACGCAGCCCGTCGTCGTCGAGAATTCCGAGATTTCCAAAGACGACAAGGGGCACTACCGAATTTCTCTCGCGATCCTTCCGGCCGGCGCGGCGCTTAAAGGCGACGTCAAAGGCGTGGCAACACGGACGGGGCTTGCACCTCTCAGCATCCAGCCGCCGCTTCCCCGTCTTGCCGAAAGCCCCAAGGAACGGGCCGCGCGAACGTTCAAGCCGATCATCGTGCTCGATCCGGGGCACGGCGGCTATGACTCGGGCGCGGAGAAGCGCGGCATCGTCGAAAAGAACGTCGTCCTGGCGTTCGGATTGGTGTTGCGCGATCTGCTTGAGAAGACCGGCCGCTACAAAGTGCTGATGACGCGCAGCGACGACACGTTCATCCCGCTCGACGAGCGGACGCGCTTTGCCGAAAAAAACAAGGCGAACCTTTTTATCGCGATCCACGCCGATTATTCCGACGGCGGTTCGCGTGCACGCGGCGCAACGATCTATTCGCTGCGTGACGGTGTCGCCAAAAAGCTTGAACGGTCCGCGAAAGGCGAAATCGCACGCAACGTGCTGTCGCCGGACGAGATCGACACCGTCAAGAGCGTCAACGGTGACGTCAATGCCGTGAGAGACATTCTTGCGGATCTCGCCGATCGCGACGTTGAGCTGACGCACGAACGCACGGGCATGTTCGCCAAGTCGGTGATCGAGAACATGGGTGAAAGCACGCCGCTTCGCGATGAGCCGGAGCAGCAAGCCGCTTTCCGCGTTCTGAAGACGGCCCAGTTCCCGTCCGTGCTGATCGAGCTGGCCTATGTGACCAATCCGAAAGACGCGAGCAACCTCAAGTCGGATGAATGGCGCGAGAAAGTCGCGCAGTCGATAGTCGCCGCCATCGACAACTACTTCTCACGCGACATCGCCAGATTGCCTATGTAGTTGGCTTTTTGATTGCGCCGGCGACTTCGCTCCGGGAAGCCGCCCGCCGGCGCAGACGATGCAGCGAATATTTCGGCGCTTCCGGCTGGCGTCGCGAAGCGCCAAATAAAAAAAAGGCCGGCTCATCAAAGCCGGCCTTGGTATCTGGTGTGGCAGGAGATCGTCGCACCGACCTCCCGCAGTGCATCAGTTATCTCCTACATGGAGGATGCTTATGGTGTTGACGCCAGAGCAGAATAAGCCAACGTTTCCTCGACATATCGCGCGAAGAGTACGCTTCGCTGGATCGGAGAAATTCGATTGGCCGGTGACAGCGCTTCTGCATGAGGCACTCCATCTTCCAGGTAACCGCCCATTCGCTCGATAGAGCGGATTTTCCGATACCGAGACAACGCACGCGCTCGTCCAGCACTCGGGCTCACTGAGCGGCGCGCTAACGTTCCGGGTTCGGTATCGACGGGGCGGGGAGGGTTGGACAGAGACGTGAAGTCGTGGAGCCTGGACACGAACGACGCTCCCTCGGGCAGCCCTGTCCATCGCTGCCACGCGCCGTTCGAAGCCATCTGCCGGTCCGTCTGGATCCGGTTCAGAGAAGAGAAGGGCATGGACCCCTAGTTCTCGCTCTGACGCTCGCACAATGTTGTAAGGACATGCTTTAGCCGCATACCTCGCAACGCTTCACGACTCATAGGCTAAGCGATTCGCGTGACGTTTCGTGAGATCAGCAACATAGCGGTTGGGGACGAGGAGACGCACCGGCTTTCCCGCGGCGTTGACCTCGACCGGCGATCCACCCGCTTCGTCGCCGTCGATCTCAACGGGCGTGGTCGTAAAGTAGCCGATGCGGGCAGTATTGACCGGCAGAACGTGCACACCCTTCGGCCGCGTTTCGGGCCGGGCAATCCATCCGAACGCCAGCGAGATGAGGTTGGCCGCCGTTTCGAGACGCGTCCCTGCTTCCATCACGACCGCCATCAGCCTGTCGCGTCCGAGACCGGCGTCCGGCGCCAGCTCGAACACGCTGGCGTAACGGCTGGCGAACGACAGGATTGTCCAGCTCGCCTCGAATCTGCGGCCATCGAGTTCGACGTCGAAGCGTCGCGGACCTTCAGCGAGTGTTTTCAAAACCGGATAGACATACGCCCCGCGGCCGAACGCCCGTTTTGTCCGATAGCTGAGCTTGGCGACGACACGGGCATCAAACCCAGCGCCAAGCATCAAGAAAAACGGCGCGCCATTCACAAGGCCGCCGCGAACATCAACCGCAGTATCCGAAAGCAGCACATCGGCCACCTCCCCTGCCCGCCTGCGCAGCCCGATTTCGTTGGCGAGGACGTTGCCCGTGCCGATCGGAATGACGCCGACCGGCAGCTTGGTGCCGGCAGCACCCGTCGCCACGGCGCGGAATGTCCCGTCGCCGCCCGCCGCAATGACGGCGTCGCAGACATCACGTTGGGCCAATTCCCGCACGCGGTCCGCCGCTTCTTCAGCACTGCGCGCCGGGACCTGAAACACGTCTGCATTTCTTGCGCGCAATGCACCCAACACCCCGTCGAGCAGCCTCGGCAGGGCAACGCCCGCAGTCGCGTTGAAAACAAGTGCAAATCGGCGCCGCATCGGCGTGGCGAACCCCATAAGAGAATGGCGGCGCCGTTCAGCGCCGCCAGAATACCCATTGGGACATCGCGTATGCGCCGCGAGTTGCGGCGTCAAGACTGTCCTTTAGCGGTGGGCCTCAAGGGCGGCAGGCGCTTCCGCCTGCCGAGCCGTCGACGTCACCGCCTTCTGGACCTTCTCGAAGGCCCGGACCTCGATCTGCCGGATGCGTTCCCGGCTGACGCCGAACTCTTCCGACAATTCTTCAAGCGTTGCAGGCTCTTCGGCAAGCCGGCGCGCCTCGAAGACGCGACGCTCGCGATCATTCAGAACCGACATCGCGGACGACAGGTACGACTTGCGCCGTTGCAATTCTTCGTCCTCGACGAGGCGATCTTCCTGTGTCGGCGTATCGTCGACGAGCCAATCCTGCCATTCGCCGGACTCAGCTTCGGCACGGATCGGCGCGTTCAGCGAAGCGTCACCGCCAAGCCGCCGGTTCATATTGACGACGTCTTCTTCCGGAACGCCCAGCTTCGTCGCAATCGTCTTGACGTGTTCGGGCTTCAGATCACCGTCGTCCAGCGCCTGCAGCTGGCTCTTGGCGCGCCGCAGATTGAAGAAGAGCTTCTTCTGCGCCGCCGTGGTGCCCATCTTCACAAGGCTCCACGACCGCAGGATGTACTCTTGAATGGACGCGCGGATCCACCACATCGCATATGTAGCGAGGCGAAAGCCCTTATCTGGATCGAAGCGCTTGACGGCCTGCATCAGGCCGACGTTGCCTTCCGATATGACTTCGCCGATCGGCAGACCGTAGCCGCGATAGCCCATGGCGATGCGCGCGACGAGGCGGAGATGCGACGTCACGAGTTTTTCGGCGGCGTCCGCGTCCTGATGTTCCTGCCAACGCTTGGCGAGCATGAATTCCTCGTCAGGCGCCAGCATCGGGAATTTGCGGATCTCTTCCAGATACCGCGACAGGCCGAGTGAACCGCCGGCCAGGGACGGAAGACCTTTTGCTACTGATGCCATTGCCCTCTGCAGAACCTTCGCCCGTTTCCGGTTCGGCCCCGCGCTCCCTTCTCAGTGTCGGAGAAGCGATACGCCCCCCCGACGTCGGGTGTTACATAGTAGTAAAATCCAAAATTTCATCAGGGGTTCCGGTCACTTCCACTTGAATACTCCGTCACCAAACCCCAGGTTTTGGAACTTGTCTCTATTACGAACGCCGCCGACGGCGTTTATCCGTCGGCACTGATGGCATAGGCCGCAAGGCCTCTCCAAGACGTTCGAGGTCCAATGGCAATTTGCTGTAAAAATTCAGCTTTTTGCCGGTAATCGGATGCTCGAACTGAAGTCGCTCAGCATGCAGCGCTTGTCGCATCAACGCAGTAGCATGGTCTTTCGCATTCGCACGAACCGACGCAAGTCTCGTCTTAAAGCCTGCGCCATACGTGGGATCACCCACGACTGGATGGCCGATATGCGCGAGATGCACGCGTATCTGATGTGTACGCCCGGTTTCGAGAACGAGCCGAAGCAGCGATATATCGCCGGACGGCGTTTCGCCTGGAAAGACGTCGAGAACCTCGTAATGGGTTTTAGCTTCGCGCCCCTCTTCGCCGCGTGTGACGGCGATTTTGAGGCGATTGGTGCGGCTGCGCGCTAACCGCGCATCAATGCTGCCGGCGGGTTTGGGAAGTCTGCCCCAAACAAATGCCAGATAGCTACGATGCAGCCGCCCGTCGCGGCCATGGCTTTTGAATTGCTCCGCGAGCCCTTGATGCGCAGCATCCGACTTCGCGACGACCAGAAGTCCGGAGGTATCTTTGTCGAGGCGATGCACGATGCCCGGTCGTTTGACGCCGCCAATACCTGAGAGGCTGTCGCCGCAGTGAGCGATCAAGGCGTTGACGAGAGTTCCTGCGTCATGTCCGGCTGACGGATGCACGACGAGCCCTGCCGGCTTGTCGATTACGATGACGTTGTCGTCCTCGTACACAACATGGAGCGCAATCTCTTCGCCCTTCACGCCGGAATCTTCGGCGGGCGGGATGCTAACCGTGTATGTCAGGCCCGGTTTGACCGGCGTGCGCAGCTCTCGTATCGTATCGCCTGCGCTGACGTGACCATCGCGAATGAGCGCTTGGACGCGAGCGCGGCTGATGCCTTCGATCTTCGTTGCAAGCCATCGATCGACACGCTGGCCGGCATCTTCGGGCCCCGCGACGACGTCGATGTGGCTTGTTGTTTTTTCGTCGATCGACACGTGATTACCAGAAAGAAAACCTGAGAGATGACCCATCCTGAGCCGCCTTCGGACGACTTGATGCGCGAACAGCGGCTGCAACGCAATCTGAAGATCGTCATTGCCGTTCTCGGCCTTATGATTTTTGCCGGATTAGCGGCCATCGCCTTCAAAATCATATCGACAGCGACGCGTCCGGCGGGAAGCGGGGCTGTGTCGCGGTCCGTAGCCGTCCCTGGCACAGATGCGTCGGTATCGTTCGAACTGCCCAAAGGCGCCAAGATCGTTTCGATGTCCCTGTCAGGCAACCGCCTTGCGATCCAGCATGACGGTTCCTCGGGACCCGGCATTACCATTCTGGATACGGACACCGGGCGACGCGTCCTCGAATTGAAACCGACCGAGACATTGCCGCGGAATTGAACCCGGCTTGCTCGATGGGACTTGTCGAAGGACATCGAAGGGGCATGAGTTGCCGTTCCCACTTCAGATCGATTCGCAGCCTCCCGAACGGATGCGTCGGTTTGGCGTGATTGCCGCGCTAACGGGGCTTGATCGGCTGACGACACTCGACTACACGTCGCACTGCGCCGGCCCCGTTCGTCTAGTGGCCTAGGACACCCGCCTCTCACGTGGGCAACAGGGGTTCGAGTCCCCTACGGGGCGCCAATTTCAGCTAAGCCATTGATTTTATGGAAGCCGTTGAGGGCAAAGTTTCCTTTGCTCAGGTGCTATCTTCTTATCAAGTCCTAGACAGGGTGGCCGTAGGTGCCTGAACGGCGACATCGGATCAGTCCGTCTCTGATTGCTCTCCCCATCAGCGCGCGGAATAGGGTGGCCTTGGTGATTTCTTGCATCCATCGGCTTTGCCTTGCCGCCGAGCGACCGGAGGAGAAAAGCTAGCAACGCGACGCTCAGTACTTCGATCGATACTGTCCCGGCGTACATCCAAATTCTTTTTTGAAGGCCCTCATGAAAGTGGAAAAATCGTTGAACCCCCAACGGTAAGCCAACATGGTGATGGGCTGGCTGTGCGGCAGTGAATGTATATCGCGTCGAATTCGATTTAGACGCTTCGTGCGTACATAATTGCCGAACGTCGTTCCCCGCACGGCAAATCGCTTGTGTATGTATCGAACAGAAATACCAAAGTGCTCCGCTGCCATGCGAGGACTTAGATCGGGATTGGCGAGCTGGTCCTCGATGAATTTCAGAAGCTCTCTCTCGTAACGGTAAGGGGGGTAGAAGTTCGCAGCATCGAGCTTATCCCCTCCGGCCCAACCTATGGCGCGAGGTAGTAAAGTGGCGCATGCCGAGGCTACGGCGTCGAGTTCATCTGCAGGCAAAGAGGTCAAGGGCTGGCAAAGGTATGCGATGCACTTAGCAAGAGGTGGCATAATCTCATTGGCAGAAACCAAAGTGTTTGCGAACTTTTGACCGCTTGCGTTTAGGCGCGCCTTTGGGATGCTGAACGCGAGATCCTCGAAAAGCCTGTCGCCAATCTTTATGTGCTCTAGAGGTATCGCACTATCGTATACGATGAGATCGCCCGGTTTCGCAGAACTTACCCTGTCGCCTTGCTCGACGTGTAATTCGCCTGCAAGTACGAAATTTGCGTAAAGGCATTCCTCCGGAGATCTTGAAATTTCATTGCGATCTCGGGAGCCGACCAGCGGAGACATC
The DNA here is from genome assembly GCF_000253295.1 of Hyphomicrobium sp. MC1. Lineage (NCBI taxonomy): Bacteria > Pseudomonadati > Pseudomonadota > Alphaproteobacteria > Hyphomicrobiales > Hyphomicrobiaceae > Hyphomicrobium > Hyphomicrobium sp. MC1. Next base: position 2,866,600 of record NC_015717.1, read on the forward strand.
CTCGTACGACCGAAGGAGCCCGACGCAACTGTGAAGCTTTCCAATCGCGCGGAGAATGCTCCTGGCGAGGGACGTTCGAGTACCCATGGCATGAACGCATTCGCGATTGCCTCTCGAAAGGCTGAGAAACTTTCGCGGTAAGAATAGAGTTCTGTGTCGCAAATGGAGATGTTCACTTCCGCTTTGGGAGCGTCGTCTTTCATTTTTATCATATTTTTGTCCCACGCGCCGCGTCGAGATATCTTCGCCTGTTACCTCCCCGCTCGGTACACGTTAGAATTCGAGAAATCCGTCTGCAAACGGTTTCCTGGAGTCTGGTACAGTAAGGTGTGCATCACACCAGACGTTCTGAATAAATTTATTAAACTGCCTCCACCGTCACGATCATTCTCCCGTCGGTGATGAGTGCAGTAGCGTTTGCACAGAATGCAAATGCCGTGCGCTTCGCGCTCGTTCGTCATGCTCTCAATGCAATGACGGATTCTCTCTACGCGAAGCGCGTATTTTCCTAGCGCGCATATTCCTCAATCCGCCGACGCAAACTCGTCGGTGGTTATGCCCATCCATGCTGCGGGCTAAAGCAAAAAACTCAGGAGAGGAATATGCAAAGGACTAATGCGTCCAAGAGAAGGTGTGCGACGCCGAGGTATGGAGTCGCCGTTTTCTCACTCGCTGCCGCAGGGTTGACCTCTGTTCCGACTTTGGCGGCTCAGGACAATGCAAATAAGAACAATGGCCCAACCGTTACGCTTACGGACGGCCAGGTTCGCGGCACGTCGAGCAACGGCGTCAATAAGTTCCTCGGCATACCCTATGCCGCGCCGCCTGTCGGCAAGCTGCGCTGGCAGCCGCCGCAGGCCGTCAAGAAATGGAAGGGCGTGCTCGACGGAACGAAGTTTGCCAACACCTGCCCTCAGGTCACCGAACTTGGTGCCTTCGCCGGTCCTACGAGCACCAATGAAGATTGTCTCTACTTGAACGTCTTCACAACAGGCAGCGCCAAGAAAAAGGGCGTCATCGTCTGGATCCACGGCGGCGGCAACGTCGACGGCGAGTCCAACGACTATGATGCGACGAAGCTCGCGCAGGGCGGACCCGATGGTCATGAGACCGTCGTCGTGACATTGAACTATCGCATGGGGTTGTTCGGATATCTCTCGCATCCTGCCCTCAATGGCGAAGGCCATCTGTGGGGCAACTACGGCATCATGGATATCCAGCAGGTTCTCCGCTGGGTCCAGCGTAACATTGCGGCCTTCGGTGGCGACCCAAATCGCGTGGCCTTGGGCGGGCAATCCGCTGGCGCCCAGGATACGGGCGCCAACGTTCTCTCACCGATGAGTGCCGGCCTTTTCAGCCGCGCTATATATGAGAGCGGTCCTCTGGCAACCCTCACGCCAGCTTCGACCGCGTTATCGCATGGCCAAGACTTTGCGACGGCAGCTGGATGTCCAACAGGTTCGGGCAAGCAGGCCGCACAATGTCTGCGGAACCTTTCGCCCGAACGCATACTGCAACTACAGGGAACGCCGAACGCCAACGGTCCCTACATCACCGGTCCGTTTGTCGATGGCACGGTGATTCCGATCACGCCGGAAAAGGCATGGACCACAGGCCAGTTCAACAAAATGCCGGCAATGGGCGGACGCGTGAAAGACGAAGGCAATTTCTCGATCGGCATCACAGAATACTTCTCTGGACAACCTCCGGTGCCGATGACCGCGGATCAATACACGGCTGCAATCCAAAAGACTTACGGCGGCAATGCAGGGCCCGGAGGTTCTCCCCCGGCGTACCCGTCCGGCACCGCGGATAAGGTGCTCGCACAGTATCCGTTGTCAGCCTACGGCAACGACCCGATGAAGGCCTACGATCGCGTGACGACCGATCCCGGCTCTTGCCAAGCGGATCACGTTCTTCGACTTTGGGCTCCGCAGATCCCGTCTTATCTCTACGACTTCACGTATCAGGATGCGCCGTACTACTTCCCGAAGATGCCGGGCTTCAAACCGGCTGCAGCGCACACCATCGACATCCAGTTCCTCTTCAACAACTGGCATGGCGGGCAGCTCGGCGTGAACCTCGACCAGACGACGGGACAGCCGCGGGAACTCAACCAGCAGGAGACGAAGCTTTCCGATCAGCTGGTAGCGGCATGGACCAATTTTGCATGGTCCGGCAATCCGAACGGAAACGGAAATTCACCGTGGCCGAAATTCGGAGCCGGCAATAACGCCAAGCATCTGATCGAAGATCTGACGCTTTCAACCGGCACCCGGGCGGACTATCGCGCGGCTTACAAGTGCGATTTCTGGGATACGATCCTGGTGTATCCGCAGTAAGAGCCTAGAAACGAAGTGCAGAGGTCGCCTGCTTGCGGGCGGCCTCTATCATTTTGGCCGCTCCTGCTCGCCGCCCTCACTTCCCTCTCCTTTGTCCTTCCGCTGTGATGATAAGGGCCGGCCATGAGAGAGACAGCGTTTACTTCTTAGGGAGTGAGTGTCTTCCTGGAAGCGTCGGCGCTCTGAGTGCCGAACAGCAAAAAAGACATCGGCATAGACGCGCATTTGGCTCTGGTCTTATGAACCGGGCCAGCCGAAGCTCGGGAGATTAAGAACAAGCCGAAGAGCGACATCTGTCGGCTCGCGGTTTCAACGCATGAGGTCATCATGACGGACACGTACAGTAGGTTTGTTCTGACGGTAATTGCTTTGGCACTGATTTGGATCGGCATCCGCCCCAGTACTTCCCCCGTCGACGCGCAATCGATCACGAGCGTTCGTGTCGTGGGCTTCGACCTCAGTGCGCCGCTGCCGGTCGTCAACGGCGGACCACCGTTTAATGTCAACGTCGTGCAAGCTGCTGTGCCGCTCGCGGTGACAGTAACGAGCCCGTTACCCCTGCCGATTGTCACTCGCTAGTACGATGCGGGTTCTGCTTTCAGAACGTGTGGCGATCACGACATGCGCATGCCTCGTGACCGCCGTCTCGTTCGCCGCATTTGATAGCGAACGCGCGATCATATCGTGCGTCCTCGGCTGGGCAATGCTGGCAATCGCGGCCAGCGACGCGAAGCGTTTTATCATCCCGGATGTTTTGTCGCTGCCGGCAATTCCCTTGGGCCTGCTCGCTACAGGCCTCAGCAACGAGACGGTAGGCGCGGGGCAAACAGCGCTCGAACACACCATTGCGGCCGTCGCTGCGTTCGGCCTGCTTTGGTTGGTACGGCATGCATATCATTTCTCGAGGCAAGCCCACGGACTAGGATTGGGAGACGTGAAGCTCGGCGCGGTCGCTGGTGCTTGGCTTGGCGTACAGGGCGCCACGAATGCATTGCTGCTGGCGTGTCTCCTGGCGTTGACCTACGCGTTCGGACTGAGCGTTCTCACCCGCCGGCCGTTGAGCCGAACCAGCGTTTTGCCGCTCGGCGTGTTCCTCGCGCCCGCAATCTGGATAACCTGGTGTGTCACGGGGCCGGCCGTTCCGTCGATGGCACCGGATGAAGGATCGTCTCTTTACTTGATCGTTCCCTCGCCGATCGGATGACCTGCCATTTCACCCGGTGTAATGCGCGCGTCCCAAGCGGCAGGCCTCGGCGCCAAAGAGTTCATGCTCGCGCGTAAAGCTTCGGCAGCGTCGCTTGCGTCCTCCGGGTTGCGTATCACCGTCGGACGAATGAAGACGATAAGCTCCGTTCTGACTCGCGAGTTATCGGTTTCTCCGCCAAGAACATCGCCGAGATAAGGAATTTTATTCAAGACAGGGATACTTGATTTTGAGCGGTTGACCTCTTCCCGGATCATTCCTCCCAGAACAACCATCTGGCCGCTTTGCACGGCAACGGTGCTTGTTACACGCCGTTGAGAAATTGTCGGCGTGAGCGAGGCGCTGGCGCTGGACTGGCCCGTCGGATTTTCAACAGCGCTCACCTCCTGTTGGATTTCCATCGTCACAAGGCCGTTGCTGTTGATGCGCGGCGTCACATTAAGAATGACGCCGGTATTCTTGAACTCGATTTCGTTGACGGTAGGTGAGTCGGGATTGATGACGCTTTGTGCCTCACGGGTGATGATCGGCACCTGATCCCCAACCTCTAAGGTGGCTTGCTGATTGTGAAGCACGACGACCGATGGCGAGGACACAACCCGAACGGCGGTCTCCTTGGCAAGCGCGTCGATGATTACACGCGGGTCGTTGCCGATGCTCCCTGCGATGAGATTCAGCCCCGGTGTGACGGGCGCGATCGCGAGCGCATCGGACGTGCTGAAACCAATCGCGCCCGCCTTACCGTGATTTTTTTGAAGGAAGAACTGCACACCATACTGGAGATTATCGTTCAACGTGACCTCGGCCAGCGTGGCATTAATAAGGACTTGCAACGGCGGCTGATCAACGCGCGAGAGGATCTGCATGATCTTTTTGTAGTTTCGTTCCGAAGCTCGGATGAGGAGCTTGTTATTGCGTTCATCCGGCGTAATGCGCACCAGATCCGAATTTCCCTCCGCGCCCCCTACGCTCGGCGTCTCTTCAGTCGAAGTATCATCAGAAGCCGACGTGAGCGGTGGTGCGCTCTTTAGAGGACCGCTCGAAGAGCTCGATGATGATGAGTCTCCGTTATTGCCGAAACCACTGGTGCTTCCAAGGGATGAGCCGCTTGCGCTGCTGCCGAAGCTGCTACCAAATGCGCCCCCGTCCGACGACCCAAGGCCTCCGCCTCCTCCGGCGCTTGTCGCTCGCGAAGCCGAAAGGCTCGGTGAAACCTCTTTTTCTTCGGCGCCTCTGCCCGTGGCGCTCGATCCCGAGAACGCAGCAGTGAGCAGTTGCGCGAGGTCTTTTGCGCGGCCATTCTCAACTCTATAGACATAATAATTATTGTCATCTGCTCCACTGTGGTCCAAACGGGAGATCCACTGCCCGACCTTGTCGATCGTTTGAGAGCGTGGCGCCAAAGCGAGTATCGCATTGAGACGGGCAATAGACTGAAAACGGACCATGCCCTTTCCCTGACGGTCGAGCTGAAAGACTTTCTGCAGTTCTTTGATGACGTCGTCCGGAGCTGCGTTACTGAGTTTAAAAATTCCGGCAGACTGCCCTTTCATCCAGTCCACATCGAACATCGCGATGATATCGACGACCGACTGCCTGACCTGGCTCGAGCCCCGCACGAACAAGAGATTGTTGTAGACGCTTGCTCTCAGATCGTCCTGCTTGACCATCAGACCATCGAGCATGCGCATCATTGCTTCGGGCGCTACATATCTTAGTGCAAAGATCGAGACGCCGTAACCCGCGCCTACTTGATGACTCTCACGAACATAATCAAAGGCGGCGATACCCTGTTGATGGGCATCAGCCTCGGGGACGATGCGATAGACATTATTCTCGATCAGCAATGCGGCGTGGTTCGTCGCAAGGACGCTTTCGAGAATTGAGATCAGCTCGACGCGCGTAACAGGCCCACCCGTTGAAAGCGTAACACGGCCCTCGATGTGGGAATCGAAGACATATGTGAGGCCAAGTGTATCCTTGAGGATCGCTTTCGCCAGATCGGCGAGTTCGGTGTCCACGAAGTTGAACTCGTAACCAGCCTCCGATTTGCTGACCCCGGGATTTGCTAGGCGAAATGCTTGATTATCGACGCGATTGTCGCCCGGAAATTTCTCGGTGACGCTGCCGGTTCTGATCGAAACAGGTTGACGGCCGTAGCTGCTAGAACGTGCGGGAGACAGGTCGGCATTTGACAGTTTCGCCATTTCGTCCGGCGGCTCAATCATAGGCTTATCCAACGACGAGCAACCTGAAACGCAAATCGTCAGCCCAATGAGGCCCATCGTCTTCCACCAAATCATCAACGCTTCCCCCGTCGACACAACTACGCGACGTCTTTTCCTTCTTCGCGCTGCCGCGAAGAACACTGCGATGAATGCAGCACTTGGCTCTTGTCGGCCACTCGACTCGCTTCTTCCGCAACATAGCGATCCAACGAAGGCGTTCGCAGATTTTTCAGTTACCGCGCTTGTTTGCGACCACCTCTGTTGCGGTCGCGATACGATTTTCTATCCTTAGATCAAACACGAATTGCATACAGTGCACTCGTTTGGCCCTCAGTGCACAGCATGTCCATTTCGTGCTTCGAGCCTTGACGAAAATTCACACTTATCGAATTTATTTGAGAGCATCATCTGCTCGCGAACACCAAAGTGACTTATAGCTAAGTGTTCATGTCTTCTAATCGGAAACGGATCGGGGCCATCTGCTTCGCGGAGTTGAAGATGAGTGGTAGCTTCGAAGAATTCCTTCTCAGCGAGCGCCTCGTTACGCAGAGCGACATCGATAGCGTCGCGAAGTTTCGGCAGGAAACCGGCGCCTCTATCTTCTCGGCCTTGCGCAAGGCCTCCGGCGTCCAATCACAGGTTTTGGTTCGCGCTATTGCTGATTACCACAGGGTTCCTCGCGTGGATGAAGCGGAGTGGACGCGGTATCCTCCCATACGGGCCAATCTCTCGCCGGCCTTCCTACGTGAGAACAAAGTCTGCCCCCTGGGAGAGACCGAGGATGGCGTCCTTGTGGCCATGGAGGATCCCTCCGATGTCCAATCGATCAATGCGCTGCGCATCGCGCTAGAAAAAGAAATCCTTCCGCGCGTCGCTGCGGCGGAAGACATCCTCGCCGCTATCGAACGCGCCGTTCGGGAACGTGGCACTGCCACCATTTGGCAAGACGTCGGCAATGCAGAAGCCGGCGCGGACGACGTTGAACACCTACGCGACATGGCACTCGGCGCACCGGTGGTCCGCTATGTCAACCAGATGATCCAGCACGCCGTGCATGCGCGAGCGACCGACATTCACATCGAGCCATTTGATGGTCGCGTTGCGATCAGGATCCGTGTCGACGGTATGCTGCGAGACGTCTCGCCGCCGCCGGCCCAGATGTCGAAGGCTGTCGTGTCGCGCGTAAAAATTCTTTCGGGTCTAAACATCGCCGAACGCCGCCTTCCTCAGGATGGCCGTGCCAGAATTCGCATCAATGAACATCGGCTGGATCTGCGCATCGCAACGATTCCGACCATTCACGGCGAGGCCGTAGCGATCCGCCTTCTCGACAATGTGAGGCGCATGCTCGATTTTGCGCCGCTAGGCTTCAATGCTCGAGACGAAGCGGAAATCCGAAAGCATCTATCGGCGCCTTATGGTTTGATGTTGGTTACCGGACCGACCGGCTCGGGAAAAACCACGACGCTGGCAACCGCGCTATCTCTACTCAATAAATCTCATCGGAAGATCCTTACAATCGAGGATCCGATCGAATACGAACTCGACGGCGTCAACCAAACTCAAGCGAAGCCCTCGATTGGATTGACGTTCGCGGATGCGCTGCGTTCATTTCTTCGTCACGATCCCGACGTCCTAATGGTGGGCGAGATGCGCGATGGTGAAACTGCGAGCATTGCGATCCACGCAGCACTGACCGGCCATCTCGTGCTGTCAACATTGCATACAAATACCGCCGCGGGCGCGGTTCCGAGGCTTCTCGACATGGGCATCGATGCCTTCCTTCTTGCATCATCACTCAGGTGCGTGATCGGCCAGCGGCTGGTTCGCGTTCTATGCGACCACTGCAAACGGCCATCTCGTGAACCGCTGTCTCTCGGGCGAGGTGGTTCAGAGGTCCGCGCCGAAGATCAGCATTGGGAAGCAGTCGGTTGCGAGCGATGTTTCGGCACTGGATATGCCGGCCGTATCGTTATCGCCGAAGTGCTCAGCATCGATGACGAGATTCGAAATCTCATCCGACCGGATGCTCAAATGGCACAGATCGAAGCCTTGGGACGCAGCAAGGGCATGACCACGATGATCATGGATGGTCTTGCGAAGTGCCGATCCGGCAAGACAACACAGGAAGAAGTTCGGCGGGTCGCACTCGACATCTAATGCGGCGCAGCCGCCAAGCAAGAACAAACAACTGGAGAAACGCCATGGGAGCATTCGGGACGTCAAATCGTTCAGACCAACTGATCGCTTAGGCGAAGCATGCTTTTTCACTACAAGGCGCTTACACGCGCGGGTACGAACTTGATCGGCGAAATGGAAGCGCAGAGTCGCGCAACCGTTCTCGAAGATTTGCATCAGCTTGGGCATTTTCCGATCGAAGTTACTGAGATCAAGGCATCGGCTTCCGGGTCTGTGGCGGCGCCGTCTTTTTTTTCCGGGCAGCCGTCGGGCAAGCAGATCACCATGTTTACGCGCGAGTTGAGCATGCTTCTCAAAGCCGGATTGCCGCTCGATCAAGCGCTCTCATTTCTCGAGCGCGATGCCGGTTCCAAATCTCTGGGTAAGCTGATCGGACGGGTGGGATCGGAAATCAACAGCGGCAAAAGCCTCTACGAAGCCATGAGTCGGCAGGGTGCGGCTTTCCCGCCAATATATGCGCGCATGGTTCGCGTCGCGGAAGCCAGCGGCACACTCGAAACGGTATTGGAGCGCATAGCTGCCGGGCGTGAGAAAGTGCAAAAGCTCAAAAGCATGGCGATTTCCGAAATCCTCTATCCGTGTCTTCTTATTGTCATGGCCATCGCTGCGGTCACGGTGATGCTTACTGTCGTCGTGCCGCGCTTCAAGGACATGATCGGAGATGCCGGCACGCAGGTTCCCGATCAAGCCCGCATGGTGATTGCGGCGTCCGATTGGTTGCTTGCAAACTGGCAATATCTGCTCGCATGCCTTGCCAGCCTCCTTTTTCTCGTTGCGATCAGCTGGTCGAAAATTCGTGGCGCGGCCGAAAGCATACTTATGCGCCTGCCCCTTGTCGGCACCATTCTTCAACTTACGCTCACTGTTCGATTTTGCAGGACGCTCGGCATGCTGATCGAAAATGGCGTCGACCTACCCTCTGCAATGAAATTGGCAAGCGACGTCATCGGAAACAAGAAGGCAGCCGCGGCGCTCAACAGCTCTTACGATGCGCTTCGCAAAGGTCGAAGTTTCTTGGAGCCGATTTCCACAGCCGGCCTATTTCCGCCGGTCCTCATCAACATGCTGCGGGTCGGAGAAGAAACCGGAAGCCTCGCCACCTCACTCCTGCATATGGCGGAGGTCTTCGAAGAGAAGTTGGAACGGACAGTCGAGCGCACGTTCACGATCTTCGAGCCCGTCATCATTCTTTTGGTGAGCGGCATCATCGCCTTCATCATCGTTTCTATCCTGAGTGCCGTCATCAGCATCAACGATCTCGCCGTATGAGAGGAAGCATGAACGCAATCATCGCCCTTCTGGAAACCGCGCGAGAGGCGCTCGACGTCAGGACGAGACAGCCGACGTCTCGCTCGGGAGAAGCCGGCTTCACTCTGATCGAGTTATTGGTCGTGATGATGATCCTCGTGCTGTTGGCGAGCCTCGTGGCGCCCCGCGTCATCGGCTACGTCGGCAGTTCCCGAACAAAGTCGGCGAAAGTGCAGATCGAAAGCTTCGGCACATCGCTTGAACTCTACAAGCTCGACATCGGCCGTTATCCAGATCAACGCGAAGGGCTGAACGCGCTCGTACAGCGGCCCACCGACCTTCCCTCGTGGAACGGTCCATATCTCAAGAAGGAGAAAGTTCCGCTCGATCCGTGGGGCCAGCCGTACATCTATCGCTATCCGGGTAAGCACGGCGCTTTCGACATCATTACGCTAGGCGCCGATCGCAAAGAAGGCGGTGAAGGCGAGGACCGGGATGTCACAAGCTGGCAATAGAGATCGAAGTTTGAACGCTGCCAGCGAAGCGGGTTTCACCCTGATTGAAATGCTGGCGGTGCTCGTCATTATCGCGTTGGCCGCGGCTGCCGTTTCGACCCTTTACAGAGCGCCTTCTGGAGCTTCGCAGGTCAAGACCGCTGCACTTTTAGCTGCGTCGCGCCTTCGTGATCTCAGATCAGGCGCGATGACGACCGGAATCGAAACCATTGCGGAAATCGATACCTCAAATCGCATTCTCAGTTTCGGTTCCCGGACTGCTCCGATCCAGCTGTCATCGGCCATCGTACTCGAAGTGACCTCGGCCGACAGCGAGAGGCGTTCCGATTTCGTCTCGGGCATACGGTTTTTTCCAAATGGGGGCTCCACAGGGGGCGCCATAGTCTTCAGATCCAGAGGCGCTGCGTATGAACTGCGGATTAATTGGCTTACCGGCCGCGTGTCGACGACGCTCATCAATTGAAGGCGTGTCGTCATCCGAGGAAGGATTCACACTATTTGAGACGTTGATTGCGCTTTTAGTTGTATCAATCGGGCTGGTTAGCCTCTTTGCTGCACAAACTCAGGCAATCAAAACAGCGGGCATCTCCGCCGATTACGTGCAGGCACGGATCATCGCGCAAGGCCTTCTCTCCGAGACGATGGGTAATCCAAAGCCAGCGGGGGCTTCAGCCGGGATTAACTCGGGGTTTCGATGGTCAATCGACGTCACTCCCGAAACGGAAGGCTGGGCTCATATTCCGGCGCGCGATGACTGGAAACTCTTTCACGTTCGTGTTCGCGTCTTGATAGGCGGCGGACGCCAGGTGGAACTCAATTCGCTGAAGCTTGGACGGACCCATGGCTGATCCTTTAAGACCTCCTGAAGACCACGCACAGAGCGGCTTTACGCTCATCGAATTACTCGTGAGTCTTACCATCATGACGACGATACTCGGAATCGTCGGCTCAGCTTTGCGAACCCTTTCGAAAAACTGGGAGACCAATGCCGATCGGATCGAACGCTTGGAAATGATTTCGAGGGCTTATGATATTTTCGTGCGCGACGTTTCGGGCCTTCGACGAATAGTACGCCGCACAGACAACGGGGGTGCATTCGTTTTTACCGGATCTCCCCACGGCCTCTCCTTCGTCACGACCGAGCCTGCTTACCCGACCAATCCTGGCCTGTATTTTTTAAACTACAGGGTCGAAGTGAACGGCCCGCAAGCAGATCTGCTTCGGGAGCGCGCCCCCTACACCAAAGCTCTTGCAAAATTCCCCGGCGCTACACCAGCCAATTCCGTGCCCATCGTCCAAGGCGCCTTCAAGTATCATTTTTCGTACGCTCTCCGCACCAAATCGAGCGCCAAGTGGCAGGAGAAATGGGTGAAGACTAACCGCATGCCGGATCTGATCCGCCTCGAAATTCAAAATTCTCAAACAGGAGCACTTATCGCTCCACCCTTTGTGGCGTCGTTGCGCACAGACGCCGAACTCAAATGCCTATCGGAGGGCTCCGACGAATGCAGCGCCCGTTCTAAAGGGGTGTTGGGCCAGGACGAGCACGCGCAGGGAGCGCTTGAGTCAGGAGAGCACTAAATCATGACCGAAATCTCTCCCACGCCGGTTTCATCGCGCCAAGACGGCATCATCATGCTTGTGGTGCTCTGGATGCTGACGTCGGCGGTGATACTGGTTGCTTCGTTCAACGGAGCTGCGAGGAGCGGCGCAGCTTCGGGCGCATCGGAAGTCGGTCTTTCCAAGTCCGAAGCCTTGCTCGATGCAGGTTTGGAACTCGCGGCGGCCCATCTTCTCGATCAGGATGAAGCTCGGAGATGGCAGGGCAACGGCAAGAAACAATCTATCATCTTCGCGGGAGCAGAGCTTTCGATCGAGGCGTGGGACGCAAACGGGCTCGTCGATCTCAATAAAAGCGACCGCAAACTCATCAAAGCCGTCTTCCAGTCGATCACTCACTCGGCGAACAGTGCGGAGCGATACACGAGCGCGATCATGGACGAACGCGAAGCGCAAACCAATGAGCCCACCCCCCAAACTATTGGTGTACAAGCGGCGGGCATGAATACGTTCCCGGATATGCAGCCCTTCGCCGATGTCTGGCAGCTCGTGCAGCTTGCGCAAATCCCGAGGAACGTCGTGCGTGATGCCGCTCCATACTTCACCGTCTACAGCCGCGATGGCACGATCGACCCACGGGCAGCACCCGAGACGGTGTTGACATCCATTCCGGGCGTCACCGACGCAGACCTCGTAAAGCTTCGCTACGCGAACGCCAGCGCGCTGAGCGACCTGATACAGAAATCCGACGGGCTTTTGACGGATCAGAGCGGCCCCGCTTACATCGTGAAAGTGCAGTGTCATCGGCCGCAAGACGAATATGATGTTACACGGACGTATGCGATTCTCGTCGGCATTGACCCATCCGCGCCGTATCGCCTTCTTGCCAAGTGGCCGCCAACGTCGACCCCAGCCAGGAGGTCACTGTGATGGGCAGTATCAGCCGGGCGAAAGACGTCTATTTCTGGTGGCTCACGCAGCTCAGCGCGGCGATCATCCGCAAGCATCCGAGCGGTCGTCCATGGCGCACGATGCTGTACAATACCCGAAGCGGCCTCGACATTTTTGCGCACTCGACGGGCGCGCCGAAACGTTTTGCTACGCTTCCAGCCGACCCTACGCCCGAGGATATCGCCGATTGTCGACGTTCCCTCATGGGCAAAGTCGATCGCGATCCCAAGCAGATCCTGTTGCGGCTCTCGCCAAACGACATCGTGCAAAAAACCATTCGCGTTCCATATGCCGCGCTCGATCTGATGGACTCGGTGGTCGACAACAAGATCGAGACGATCGTGCCGTGGTCACACGAAAATACCTACTACGGCTACAGGGTCGCCGATGATCTGTCGGGAGATCAGATTGATGCCGTGGTCATAGCGACGTCGAAGCAGCTCGTCGATGGCATTCTAGAACGTGCGGAAAGCATCGGGCTTACTCCACGTGCAGTCGACTTCGCTCCGACGCCGGAAGACACGGCGGCTCTCGATCTTCTGAACCTCGAACCCGATCCGATCATCACAAACGCAAAGCGTTTGAATATCGCTTTCATCGCAGCGGTGTGCTGCAGTCTCGCAATCAGCCTCTTCGGTGGCTACCAAGTCTGGGCGCTCAATGCCGGGTACACCGAGCTCGATGAAAAGATCGCCGCCATCATGACCCGCGTCGAAGAGGTCAAACGCCTCAATGACGAGAACGAAAAGCTCAAGGAACAAAGAGAGCGCCTTGCCCGACGCAAGGGAGATAACCGCCCAGTGATGGAACTGATCGAGGCTCTGAGCCGAGCGCTTCCGGATAGCGCCTATCTCGAAGAGTTGGAAATTCACGACAATGAAACGCGGCTCGTCGGCAAATCCACCGATCCCACCGGTCTCATCGGGATACTTGAAAGCACGCCGGAATTCGAAGACGTGCGTTTCTCCGCGCCAACTACCCGCGAAGATGGCCAGACACTGGGAACATTCTCCATCATGGGGCATGTGCAGCGAAAAAGCGATGAGGAGAAGAGCAAGTGACACTCTCACGCTCGGCGAGCACATATTGGGCGATCGTGATTCTTGTCGCGGCGCTATTGATGTTGGCAGGCATCGCCGCGCTGCCTTATTTCAAGATCTCTGAGCTCGACCGTGAGATCGCCCAAATGCAGGCGCAGCTGCCGGAGCTCAGGGCAAAAGTCGCCCATGAAAACGATCTGAAGAAGGAGCACATGGACTTGGCTTCTCTCGGTCAGGAGAAGAGCCTGCTGCTGGAGGGGGATAAAACGGGTGTTGCCGGCGCCAACTTGCAGAGCCTTCTAAACGCCATGGTGACGTCCAATGGCGGTACTGCATCCAGCATCCAAATCCTACCGCCCAAGGACGACGGCAATTTGGTGCAGATATCGGTCAGCGTCTCTATCAACGTCGGCATCGATGGATTGCGCGATATCATTCACAATCTCGAAACCGGTACGCCTCTCATTTTCATCGACGATATTACCGTGAAAACCATTCGGCAGGACTTTAAGCCCCTCGATCTGCATTACATCGGTCCGCTCGACGTCACGCTTCAGGTCAGCGGCTTTGCCTCGCAGGCGGGGGCGTCTTGAGATGGGAAAATATCGGCCGCACCTGCTTGCCCTCGTCTGTCTTGCGTTAGCGAGCCTCGTGTGGCTGGATAATCGAGATTTCATCAGCTCACTATGGAGCAATGGGTCGCCGGCTTCACCTGATGCTGTCCGCTCCACTACGGATGAGCGTCTCCCAGCTCTTGAACGGCCGGCGACGGCCGACAAGCTTTCTCCCCCTGCCCTTGGAAACCCGCTGGTAGCGGTCGACAAGAACAGCCTTTCGAACTGGGTGGAGCGACCGCTTTTCGCGCCATCGCGACGTCGCCCCCCTCCCGAAGTCGCTAAGGCTCAGGCGGCCGCGCCAAAAGCGCCTCCCAACTATACGTTCATTGGAGTGATCCTCAATGCGAAGAAGACGGTCGCCGTCCTTCGCAGCGTTTCGAATGGTGCGAACCTTCACGTCGAGGTCGGAGATACGCTTGGAGGGTGGAAGGTCGACTCGGTTGATCGAACGGCGGTAACTCTCGTGCACGAAAGCGATCCCGCGCAGGTCATTCAGTTCAAGCAGGGATGTACAGAATCATCCGGAAATTGCCCGTGAAGCTCAATCTCCGGAACTTTTCGGCGTTGTGGCTTCTGACGCACCCTTTCCAACGGACGCCTTCGAAGTGGCGATGAACACTTTCAGTATGCCAGTCGGACGGCTGTTGGATCGCACGATGGAAAAATTCTGGTTGCGGAGCAAGCGACTGAGGATGTCGGGCAGCTTTCCGCTATACTCAGCAGATACCGGATCCGTATCTGTCAGATCGTCGAGGCCTTGCACTTCGACGCCGTACTTGTCGTGTAAGGCATGAAGGACATCGGCGACGCTCGCGTTGTCGAGCGTCACTTTAAATGTGCCGGGAGAAGAATTTTCTTCGACGGAAGCCCCGGCCGCCTCGGCTTTCGCTCCGACGATCCAAAACAAGGCGGTGATGCCCAAAATCGATGCGGCGATCCGGTTCATGGCATCGGCTCAGTAGCATCCTGCGTTTAGCATGCATTTGTCGTACCGCCAATTATCGAAGCCCCAGCGCTCGTAGGACCAGGGCTCCCATCCTTTCCCGCGCAGGAGATCGCAGCGATACATCACTTTCAGGCATCGCTTATAATTGGCGCAAATGCCGGGATGTGTATGGCGGTGATAGATTCCGAGCCGCGCATCCCATCCAAACATCGGACGGCAGTGAAAGCCGTGAGTCCACTGCACGTAAGGCGCCTTTTGCTGCATAAGACGGGATCCGGGCGGGCTCATTGCCTCAACAGGAAGAGCCACAAACACGACCGATAGGCTGCAAACAAGGGCCAGAAGGTCCTTTATCAGTTTCGTTCGCAAGAGACATATCCTTTCGGGAAAAAGTCCCAAGACGGGCCATACCGATAACGGCGCACGTATTTCAGTCGGCAGCACGACAAGGTGCCGACCATCGCGCACACCCTGCAGCGCGGAACTTAAAGCTCAAAAGATCACTTTCCCCCGCCCGGCGCGCCTACTCGCCAAAGCGCCAGTTGTAATTTGTTCGGGAGGATGGAGGCTAAGCCCTGAACTGTCCACCTGCGGAAAGTGGCGTTGCGTGCACTGGTTGGGAATTGGGTGCATTATGTTTGCGTATGATGGTCACTGGCCACAACGGCACAAACCGACGGATATGCTGACACGCTTCGTTATTTGAAAATTGTTTTCAACTGAATAGATGTCTGAAGATGAATGAAGACCCGCGTTTGATTATCGCATTTTCCAAAGCTATTGAAGAATCGACTTGTAATGGCTTCGGGTTGCTCGATCGCGACACGCTCCTGGCCATCCTCCGTGCGTTGATGACGCTAAAGGGACAAATCGAGGAAGCTCTCGCTGACCTCGATGCGCGAGATTCCTCGATGAATTAGCGAGGTCGTCCTTCCGGACGACCCCACGTATTGCCGTTACTGCAACGGATAGAGAAGAACCGTATCCCAGAAGTCGCATTTATAGGTGGTGCGATAATCGGAGCGGTTGCTCGTTGACAGCGGGATGCCTTCGACAAGGTACTTGGCGTTGTTGCCGGCACCATACTTAGGCCACGGAGAATTGCCGTTTCCGTTAGGATTGCCGGACCACGCGAAGTTCGTCCATGCCGCCACCAGCTGATCGGAGAGGCCGGTTTCCTGGTTATTAAGGTCGCGTGGCTGACCGGTGGTCTGGTCGAGGTTCACGCCGAGTTGCCCACCATGCCAATTGTTGAAGAGGAACTGGATGTCGATGGTGTGCGCCGCAGCCGGTTTGAAGTTCGGCATCTTCGGGAAGTAGTACGGTGCATCCAGATACGTGAAATCATAGGCATAGGATGCAATCTGCGGAGCCCAGAGGTGCAGGACGTGGTCAGCCTGACACTTCTGCGTATCGGTCGTCACACGATCGTAGGCCTTCATCGGATCGTTGCCGTAGGCCGACAACGGATACTGAGCAAGAACGCGGTCGGCGGTTCCCGACGGGTATGCCGGCGGTGCACCTCCGGGGCCGGCGTTGCCGCCATACATCTTCTGAATGGCCGCGGTGTACTGGTCCGCCGTCATCGGCTGGAAGGGCTGACCCGAGAAATACTCGGTGATGCCAATGTTGAAGTTGCCTTCATCGTGGACCCGTCCGCCCATTGCCGGCATCTTGTTGAACTGCCCTGTAGTCCACGCCTTTTCCGGCGTGATGGGAATTACAGAGCCGTCTACAAACGGACCGGTGATGTAGGGACCGTTGGCGTTCGGCGTTCCCTGCAGTTGCAATATGCGTTCGGGCGTCAAATTGCGAAGGCAGGTTGAGGCCTGCTTGCCTGATCCCGAACAACCTGCTGCTGTCGCGAAATTCTGACCGTTCGTCAGAGCGGTGGCAGCGGACGGCAATGTCGGCAGTGGGCCGCTTTCATAAATTGCGCGGCTGAAGAGGCCCGCGCTCATCGGTGAGAGAACATTGGCACCGGTATCCGTGGCACCAGCAGATTGGCCACCGACTGCGACGCGATTTGGATCGCCACCGAAGGCCGCAATGTTGCGCTGGACCCAGCGGAGAACCTGCTGGATATCCATGATGCCGTAGTTGCCCCACAGATGGCCTTCGCCATTGAGGGCAGGATGCGAGAGATATCCGAACAACCCCATGCGATAGTTCAATGTCACGACGACGGTCTCATGACCATCGGGTCCGCCCTGCGCGAGCTTCGTCGCATCATAGTCGTTGGACTCGCCGTCGACGTTGCCGCCGCCGTGGATCCAGACGATGACGCCCTTTTTCTTGGCGCTGCCTGTTGTGAAGACGTTCAAGTAGAGACAATCTTCATTGGTGCTCGTAGGACCGGCGAAGGCACCAAGTTCGGTGACCTGAGGGCAGGTGTTGGCAAACTTCGTTCCGTCGAGCACGCCCTTCCATTTCTTGACGGCCTGCGGCGGCTGCCAGCGCAGCTTGCCGACAGGCGGCGCGGCATAGGGTATGCCGAGGAACTTATTGACGCCGTTGCTCGACGTGCCGCGAACCTGGCCGTCCGTAAGCGTAACGGTTGGGCCATTGTTCTTATTTGCATTGTCCTGAGCCGCCAGCGCGGGTGAGCCTGACATTCCAAGCGCTATCAAGGTGCTTATTGTAACGGCACTTCGAAGAGGTGCACGTTGGCGAGATGGCGGATAGAGTGGTCGCATAGTTTTCCTCCTCTGTAGGACCGACCATCAGTGAGCGGTCGTTAGGAGCCCCGGCACATCTGCCGAGGTCCGGGGCAACTATGCGGTCGTCGGAAATTTGCTTCGTCGCGAAGAGCGAACTGCTCGAAGCGCTCGGCGCACAGCGTTTGTGCGAATCGCGAACTTGCTTGTCAGTAAGTGCATTCTGCGATGAGTACGGAATGCCGGATCCGATCATTGCTCGTCGTGCCGGCAACAGATCATTGGAGCTCCGGCAATATCCACAATGACCGTTGGATCACGTCTTCAATAGTGTGACTGTTCATTGGGCGTTCGCAACAGCGGTCCTACCTCGTTAGCGCTCTCGCATCTGCGAAGATGTTTTCATTTTTGCTCGAATACGAGAAAAATCCCGCTAAATGCAGGCCTTGCGCCGACACTTTTTTTCGCGAGTTCACTCTCTGCCATATGTGTCGACCCCGAGTTCGGCTATGCAGGATGTGCATCGACGAAGCGGCGCAAGAACCGCTCAGGGAGGAAAAATGTCGAGCGAGCTTGAATCGGCGTTCCCGCGTACCGACGATCGACTTCAGGTTTGGGATAGCCAATACGGAGTTCGGGCAGAGGCCTTCACGCACTTTCGTGAAACCATCTGCAGCGCTTTTATGCCCTGGACGCCGGAGTACTCGGGTCGCGATTTTGTAGGCCGGGTCGAAAGCGTCACGCTGAGCCATGGTGCCGTCGGCCGAGTACGAATGAGTCCGATTGTTGCGACGAAAACCAAATCCAACATTGCAAATTCGCCAATCGATTGCGTCCACGCGAATCTTATCATCTCAGGCGAGCTAAAAGTCGATCAAGGTGGCGAGACAAAGATAGCCAAACGCGGTGATCTCGTCCTTTACGAAAGCTTTTCCGCAGTAATTCTCACGGAAAAGCCTGAAGTTCCTTGTGACAACCTCGCCTTGGTTGTTCCCATGCAAGAATTCTCACGTCTCGAGAGTATCGGCGGTAGGCCGTTTTCCAACGTTCTGATCTCATCCGAGAAGCTCGGTGCGCCCCTATCGGCCTGCTTGACCATGTTGGCGCAATCTTTGTGCAGCTCTCCGGTGGAGGAACTGGACGGCCTCTTGAAAGCTTGTATCGCCTTGCTTCCGATTTCGATGGGACTGTTCGAAACTAACGTCAAGGAAGTGGGATCGAAGAATTATTTCCTCAAGAAGCTCCTTGACTACATCGATCATAATCTCTCTGATCCCGACCTGTCGCCGCTCAAAGTGGCCCAGCAATTCGGCATCTCAATTCGATACGTGCATAAGCTCTTTGGCCAATTCGGCTCCACATTCGGCACGCACGTAACGTCGGAACGTTTGAAACGCATCCGGTGGGATCTGCAGGTCAGCTCAGGACGGCGGCCGTCCATCTCGTCGTTGGCTTACCGTTGGGGCTTCAACGATCTTTCAACTTTCCATCGTGCCTTCAAGAAGCAGTTTGGATGCACACCGGGGAATGCGCTTGATGTCGAGGCCTTGCCACTTCCTTCCTATTCGAAGGAATAGTTTCGCAGGTGATAGAACCGGATATAAATCATCTACCTCTTGCAGGTGACAACCTTGCTCCCGCCTCAATGACGCCTGCGAGCCCTTATTTACTCATTAATGCCCGCGCTATCTGCTGATGGTACTAGCGGCAGCGCTATTCTCTCGTTGGGGCCAGCAAAGATAATTTCTCGGCGCCTTTTCAAACTGAAACTTGTTCCGTCTACGTTGATAATACGTGCTGCTCATGGATCGCACTGACACTTACGTGCAAGTACACCCGCGGCCTAGATAAGTTCACCGCATACCAAGACGCTCCCGCTCGATTGCGCAAAATGACCACGTAGCCAATCCGGAGCGTAACCGATGACAAACAAGCGTCTCAACAAACTTTTCCCCGTGGGAGCCATCTCATTGTGCTCCGCCCTCTTGAGCTTCACCGGGATCTCTGCATCTCCCTTGGTCAATGGGCATGACAAGACCAATCAAGGCAAACCGCATTATACGCTGCCTAGCCCGATGACATTGCGCGACGAGGGCACATTTTTTATCGGCGGACAGCAAGCCCATAGCGACTTCCCGAGCACGACGCCTACCGGACTGAACGCGCCAGGAACGTACGTGATCAATCAAATGTTCGTCCATTACCGAATCCCGGCAACGATCTCCAAGAAGCTCCCAATTATCATGGTGCACGGGTCCAATCACACCGGGAATACGTACGAAACGACTCCCGATGGCCGTGAAGGATGGGCGACGTATTTCGTTCGCCACGGCTATCCTGTGTACGTCGTCGATCAAGCCGGCAGAGGTCGGTCGAGCTTTAATCCTACCTCAGTCAATCAGGCGATCGTGCTGCAAAATCTCGCGGCCTTGCCGCCGGCTGGATTCCAGCTCTACCCGCGTGAGGGTGCCTGGGTGAATTTTCTGTTCGGCCCGGCATATGGCCAGCCATGGCCCGACGAGCGATTTCCGCTGCAAGCGATGGATCAATATCAGTCTCAGCTTGTACCCAACACTGAAGTAACGCTGGAAGGTGGCACGGACAACACCACGAATGATCTTGCAATGCTCTTGGACAAGATTGGACCGGCGATCATCATCGTGCATTCGCAATCCGGCACCCTGGGTCTCGGCGCCGTCGTGCAACGACCCAACTTGGTCAAGGGTCTGATTTCAGTCGAAGGCGGCTGCACGCCGGTGACCGATGCAGACATCAAGCAGGCCTATTCAAAGGTTCCGTTTCTATCGTTCTGGGGAGACCACAGCGTCGGCGCGGTCGGGGCGAACGGCGATGCACGGCGGCAGGGATGCCAAGCCACCGTCGCGTCGTTCAAACAGGCGGGCGGAAATGCGCAGTTCGTCCTCTTGCCGGATCTGGGCATCAAGGGCAACAGCCACATGATGATGATGGACAACAACAATCTTGAACTCGCCGACATCCTGGAAACGTGGATCGTCCGGAACGTGGAACGGGATAAGCACTTCCCGTGCAACTGCGGCCCTCATCACGTCAGCGCTTGCTGGTGAGCTGAAGATGTCAATTGGGGCGGGCGCGCGATCTCGCGACTGCCCCTTTTATCTGGAGTTTGCGCGGCCCCTCAGCCGAGAAAGGAAATGAAGGAGTCAGTTGCCTGAGATCGCGTTCCAGAAATCACATTGATAATGCGCCCGGAATTGCGCGACGGATTGCGTCGACAGAGGGACGTCTTCGAGCAAATATTTGCCGGTGTTTCCCGTCGCGAGCTTGGGCCATGGCGTATTTCCCGTGCCGTTCGGATTTCCCGTGCTCGCAAAGTTTGTCCAAGCCGCCACCATTTGGTCCGATAGATTTTCTTCCTGCTGATTGAGATCTCGCGGCTGACCCGTCGTTTGATCGAGATTTACGCCGAGTTGGCCGCCATGCCACTTGTCGAAGACGAATTGGATGTCGATCGTATGGGCCGCCAGCGGCTTGAAGCCTGGCATCTTGGGAAAATAATATGGGGCGTCCTGGTACGTGAAATCATAGGCGTAGCTCGGGACCTGGGAGGCGAGGCGTTCTAAAACATTTACTTCCTGGCACCGAACGGAATCGGTGGTGACCCGCGCATAGGCAAGCATCGGATCGCCGTTGTAATTGGAGAGCGGATATCGAGCGGCGGTTCCCGCCGGAATGGCTCCGCCTACGCAGAATGTGCACGGCGCGCCGGCTGCAACAGCGGCTGAATATTGAGCCGCTGTCATCGGCGTCTGCGGCGGCCCCGAAAAATACTGGGTGATGCCCGTGATGAAGGTCAGTTCATCGCGAGTTCCGCCGCCCATTATGGGCATCTTGTTGAAGCTTCCCGTATTGAAAGCTTGATCGGGTGTGCGGGGAATTATGTTGCCGTCGATGGATAGCATGCCGCTGCCGTAGCGCCCGTCCGCGTTCGTCGTTCCTTGCAATTGTAGAATGCGAGCAGCCGAGAGATCTCGAAGACATTTGGCAGTTTTCAAGTTCGAGCTAACGGAGCAGCCTGCCGCCTTCGCGAAGCTAACGCCGTGGCCTTCTGCCACGTCCCTTGTCACGAAATTGCTCGCGAGAAATCCCGGCGAACTTTGCAAGATTGCGCGATTAAAAAGGCCGTTGCCGTAAGGAGAAATCATATTGGCGGCGGTATCCACCGCGCCGGCTGACTGTCCTCCCAGCGCTACTCGGTCGGGATCGCCGCCGAAAGCCGCGATGTTGCGCTGAACCCAGCGGAGCACAGCCTGCTGATCGAGAATGCCGTAGTTACCAGAGAGGTGGCCCTCTGAATCGATTGCAGGATGGGAAAAGAATCCAAACAGTCCCAGGCGATAATTTAGCGTGACGACGACTGTCGGCACCCCATTGGGTCCCCCGCTCGCAAGTTTGCTCGCGTCGTAGTCGTTCGAGGCGCCGTCGACATTCGCCCCACCGTGGATCCACACCAAAACCGGTCTCTTTTTGCCGTTCTTGGCCGCTCCGGCGGTAAACACGTTCAAATAGAGGCAGTCTTCACTCGTGCTAGAGGGGCCGGCAAACGCTCCAAGCTCTGTCACCTGCGAGCAGATCGGCGCGTATTGGGTCGCGTCGCGCACCTCCTGCCATCGCTTGACGGGCTGCGGCGGCTGCCATCGCAAGTTCCCAACGGGAGGCGCTGCATAGGGAACGCCCAGAAAAATATCGATGCCGTTTCGGACGAGACCACGCAGGCGTCCGTCGACGGTGCTGACAATGGGCCCCGAGCCCGCGCTGTTGTTGCCTTTCGCGTGGACGTCGGCCTTCGAGGTCAGCGGTGCAAACCCTGAGCATATGATACCGCCAAGCAGAATGCCGAGGAACTTGCCGTAGGCGTGCTTCATCTTTGCGCGATGCTTATTCATGCTTTCCTCAGCATTCCAATGGAGCGCCGTCGGCTATCAGCCGGGTGCGCGCAGTCGACTCCCAATGGAGCACAAACATGCCTGCCGCTCTTGGCGGCTAGCGAACGGCCGTTGGAATCCGTGCATTAAAATGACTGGAGTTGGACATAAGGAACTGGCTCACTGAGCCAAGAGGTGGAAACCCCTCATCGACTGCCCTCACAAAGCCTGGCATTTGCATCCGAAGCCTGCTACTGAATAGAGCAGTAGCAGTCGGTATTATCGTTTGAAATCAATTTGTTACACCCCGCCCCTACGAGGCGCCAATTCGAGCTAAGCCATTGATTTTATAGAAGCCATTGAGAAACAAGGGCTTTCTTTACTCGACTGCTACGATTTGTTGCTACAAATCGAGCATGTCGGATATGGCCAAATATTCCTTCGTCGCTCCGGTTCCCAAAACTGGTATTATAAGTACGACGTCCCGAAAATCGAGCGCCGGCGCCTCTCGTTGAAAAGCCGCATCCTGCTCGAAAACTACTATCTTCCCGGTGACCTCGAACGCGCCATCGCCGGCTTCGTCGATCACTACAATCACGCCGCTACCACGAAAGCCTGGACAACCTCACCCCGACCGACGTCTACTTCGGACGAGGAGCCGTATCCTCAAACAACGTGATGACATCAAGCGCCGCTAGCAATAACTCAGGCCGACCTCCCCGAACCATCATGTCGAACTGATCGCGGTTCGCTCCGTGCCAGACTTTCGTCTTCACCTTGAGCCAATCGCGTGTCCAGCCATGACGACACACCCGTTTGACCGGCGACCGCCATAGTGCTTTTCGGCGCGGACCATTTCATGCGTGTGAGCGCTACTGAGGTGAGATCGTGATCGTGAGCGTGTCAGCATAGGGCCCCGCCACCAGTGTTTTGCTGTTGAGCTGGGGAACAATGGACACTGACAGCGTCCCTGATGGGAGGCTCCCGGAGGTGGACGCTGGACTACCCGACTCTTGCACGCCAGTCGCCGGATTAGTAGCGGTATCGACGGATGCGGAGGCACCCGAGAAGCTCGCCGACGCGCTGTAGTTTATGAAATTCTGGAGACCTGCTGCCGTGCTCGCTGTCGTCACGCCGCCATTCTGTGAGGTGAGCTGCAGTGACGACGGTGTATTGCAGACAGCATTGGCGTAGGACTTGTTGATCACTGCTGTCACCACTTGTCCGCCTGCCGTTACCGGAATCGTGGCGGTGTCTGCAGCGGGGTGAAACAGGCCGCCGATGGTGCAGGACTTGGCGACTTGCCCTGTGACGGTGAATGTTTGGCTCGACACTTGTCCTTGCAGAATTCCAGCAAGGGTGCTTGAGAAGACTCGGACCGTCAGATTGTCAAGATAACTGCCAGCCTGCTGAGGATCGATCGGTTGTGCGAGCGCCCACACTGTTCCTGAGACGGAAAAAGAGGCGATGCTCAAGGTTGACGCGGGAAAATTCAAAAGCAGTGAGTTTGACTGGGCCGGAAGCCCACTGCCGGTGTAAAGCAGGCTATTGCCGCCGGAGGACGCCGACTGCAGCGTATATGGCATCGAAGCCGAACCGCCGGACGTGAGCGCCATTGATGCGGGCAAAGAAGAGCGGTTGAAGGCGACGGCGATCGCGCAGCCGCCGGCGAGGTCTCCCAGTGCTGCGAGATATGTGCCGCTCACAGTGATTGTGAGAGATTGCGGACTTGGCGCATTCGGCGGGGAATACGTTCCCGTGCTGATACTCAGAGGGCTGACAGAAGAGGAAAGAATTGCGCAGACCGCCTGAGCTTGTTGCGATCCACATGCGCAGGCAACCGCTATAGCGAAGCCTAGAAGTGCCGGACGGGATGTCGCTTTGATTTTCATTTTGGATGGAGCGTTCCTGCTTTGAACAGGCCCTTCGTTCCCGCTGGGACGTCAAGGACAAACGTTGTCGGAGTTCCGTCAGTTTGCATTTCGATAAGCCAGCCTCCGGGCGCCAAACCGTCGGCACCGAAACGTCCGGCCGCATTCGTAAAAATCGTTACGGTTTTCTCGGGGTGGTTGACCGATCGCGCGACACCGCTCACCAGCGAAACCGGCTCTCCGTTCGCCAAAGCGAGCGTTCCATAAGCCGACACGGAGTAGTCGGAGCCAACTTCAAGGGCGTAACCGGCTTTGAACGGAGCATATGTATCGAAGGCCGCGGCACCGAGGCTGTATCCCGGCGGCAAATCATCGGCGTCCACGGGAATGGTATAAGGCGCATAAGCCGGCAGCGACGTTACCAATGCCGGTCCCCATCCGTCGGCAATCGCCTTTATATTCTCATTATCGCCAATGGTGATGTCATTGTTCTCTATTGACGGATGAGGATAGACAATCGCGAACGCATCTCCCGTTATAGGAGCTCCGATAGCGATCTTACCGTCTGCGAAGGCGATCGCCGTACCTACTTGTAAAGATGTTCTCTCTGGTCCCGGCTCGACGGCGAAGTTCGAGTACGAAATGCCCTCAAAGCCGGAATTCTGAATGATCCTGACCTGACCACGGTTCCCATAGTAACCCGCGCTCGCGCTCACAGACGCCTGGGCGTTGTAGTCGCTATGCTGAACGTACACGCTCGTGTCCCAGCGACCGAGGCCGTTGCCCTGGCTGCGATAAGCCGAAACATCAGTCTGTGTATCAATCGAGTCGTAGCCAGCAGTAACACTTGTAAAATCGTCGGGCCTATCAAATAGACGGACGCCGATGCGGAACTCGGGGCTGGGATCGCGCACGCGGTCGAGAGTAGCCAAGAAAGTTTCGTTGGAAACACCGACGGTCAAGCTGCCCGAAAGCGACCGGGTCAGTGGACGGGAGAACGTCACGTCGGCGCCATACCGATCAGTGCTCCAATCATAGATCGATTGGCCGAATTCTGCGTTGTTGACGAACTGGTAGCGCGCGGAGAGCGCCATGGTCGTCTCGTTGCTGACGGGAGCTGACCACGTCGCGCTGAGGTTCAGCCAATAATTCCATTCGGGAAAGAGAATGCCGGTGTCCGCTGTGTTGATGTCGCCGGGAGAATGAAAATGAGGACTGCGGTACTCGCTCGAGAAGCGAAAGCTTTCACCGCTCGCAGCAAGTAGGCCCGCAAAGTTTACGACGCTCCAGTCCAACCCGAATGCTGCGCCTATTCCTGGCTGTCCTGCCGACATCGCGGTGCGCAGATTTACAAGGCCGATGCCGGTATCGACCAAAGCGCCTGTTCCAGCCATCGCGACGTATTTGTTTGCCTGAATGTCGCCCTCAGCAGTCACTGCGTCGTAGATGCCATAACGAAAATAGCCACTGGCCATGTAAAGGTCGGGAAGGTAATCCCGGCTTTCGTCGCGCAAGTATGATGGTAGCCCTCCTGTGAGGCCCCATTCGCTTTTTCCGCGAGCCAGCAGGTTGGCGTCGAAGAATGCGGTAAATCGTACGGTTCGTTGCAAGCCTGCGTCGTTGGTGATGACGACATCGATATTGTTCGCACCCGTTGCCAATTGAAGATCGCGGAGATTGTACCTTCCTGGGTCCAGGCGGAGCTGTTGTTGAACGATTCCGTTGACGATTATCTCGACTTTGGAGGGCTGATTGATTGTGAAAGAGCCACCTCCTGCTGGTTCCAGCGTATCCCCTGGCGTCAGCTTGCGACTGGATTTCTCAAACGAGAAGCCGAGAAGCTCTGGAGACTGCTGAAACCCGATGCCGAGCGGTTCGACATCGCCAAGCTCGGAGCGAATTCGCTCGGCAGGCATATCATAAACCAAGCGGGACATTTGGCGCTTGAAGCCGGGGGTATGCTGATAGGTGCAGATAGCCTGCGTCGGGCAGACGTTGACATCGACGGTTCCCGTCAGCACGCCGCTATTCTCGAACACGAACTGACCAATTCGTACGGCAGAGTTCATTTCTAGCCTGCCGCTTGTATCGGCGCCCTCATGCGCCGGATAGCTCGTCTCCCACTGATGGTCGAGGCTCGCATAGAGGTTCACGTAGCCCGACGTGCGAGCCGGCTCGGCAAGTGTCGAGCTCAATGGCGCGCGACGCTGTTTCCCCAAAGAGATATCGGTCGTGGCCAACTGCGCGACGCGCGGTTTGAACTGCAGTTCTTGCAAGGGGCGATCAAAACGAATGTCAAACCCAGCTGCTTCCACGTCGGTCAGTGCGATAAAGTACCCCTTGGATGGAATGGCAGACAAATCTTCGCGGGATTTCCCGTCGAGCAGACTCGCCAGCATCGACATTATCGCGGAGCGGTTGATCAGCAGCGTGTCATCCGGATTAATTCGTATCGCGATGTCGCCCAGTTCTTTTCCATTGGTCGTGAGCGGCACCTCCATATCAATGGCTTTTCCTGTCGAGTTCAGGAGAGAAGAGATGGGCTTCGCGTATTCTATGGCGCCTGCGGGCGTGGCGCTCACGGCGAACGTACTACTCAGCATCACTACCAGGGTAATCTGCAGGGGCAGCAGCGATACGTACTGAAATATCCTTTGTCTCTTGCCGATACTTCGCGAGAATGGGGGTGTCGCAGACACTGCGCATGCCTAGCGTCGAGGATCGAATTGAAGCCGGCACTGCACTGAGGTCGCGCCTGGTGGCAGAGGAACGGGCAATACGAAGCGTCGCCGATGGCCAGGCTGTACCAAGCCGATACCTATGAACTGCGCGAGTTCACCGCTCGATATTGTCTCAGACCAACTCCCACTCGATACTTGGACAACGGATTGCGGAAATAATGCATGGACGTTCGTCGGGTTTTCCACGGTGATGGCGGGATAATGTCGGCCGCCTTTGTCGGTTACGATGCTGTTGCCGACGACATTCAGCGCGGGTTGGCCTCGCGGGGGAGCGACGTTCACCATGACTCCAACGCTGAAAACCAGTTGGACGTCGTGGCGGCTCCCCGAGAGTTTGATTGGAATTTGATTGACGTAGAAAAAGAAACTCTCGCTTTTTTCGAGCAGTGGCTCTCCTAGCCATTGAAGACGAAAATTTTGCGTGGCGCCGGGAGGGATCAGCGCTTGCGGGGGCATTACAAGAAACTCGTCACCCGCGTTGGAAAGGTGCGGCACGCC
Organism: Hyphomicrobium sp. MC1; assembly: GCF_000253295.1. Lineage (NCBI taxonomy): Bacteria > Pseudomonadati > Pseudomonadota > Alphaproteobacteria > Hyphomicrobiales > Hyphomicrobiaceae > Hyphomicrobium > Hyphomicrobium sp. MC1. The sequence continues at coordinate 2,894,121 of NC_015717.1, forward strand.
ACGTGGATCGAGGTTTGCTCTTTTGATGACGATCTCGACGGGAAGCGGAACTTCGCTGTCGTTGACGACGGTAATCACGCCGCGGCTCAGCCGTCCGGTCGACGACATTTCAATCTGCATCGGTGTGACCGTCATCGCTAATGACGGCGGGACCCCGCAGAATAGAAAGAAAAGATAGGCAGCGAAGCGCCGGCCGGGAAATCGCATTGAGTGCGCCCTATCATTGTCGTTCGATTTTTTTACTGAAGTGACGCGACTGGAATGCGCTTATTGAGGTGTCAAAAGTACCGTCAAGAGGTCTGAGTATGTTCCGCCAACGAGCGAGGATGAATTGGCTTCTGGATTAATGGTCACTTGGAGGGAGCCGGATCCCGCCGACACGGGTTGTGCCGTTCCAGATTCCGTTCCGTTGGCCGTCGGAATTGTAGCTGTGTCGATGGTCGCCGTCGCGCTGTTCCATGTCGCTGACGCTTGATAGTCGATAATGTTGGTGTAGCCGGAAGGCGGGGTCGCAGTATTTTTTACGCCACCATTTTGAGACGTCAGCTGGATCGTTGAAGGAGCGTTGCAGATAACATTCGCGTAGGGCGCGTTAGCTGGCGTGATCGCTCCCGTGACCACATTGCCAGACGCATCAATCGGTATCGTGGCGGTATCGAGAGTGCCGGTCGAAGCTCCGTTGATCGTGCAAGCCTTATTGACTGTCGCCGTAATTTCGATTTGCTGTTGCGCGGCCTGGGAAAAGACAGGGCTTGCAGCGGCCATCGCTGCAACGACGATGGCCCAAAACCGGATGGTGAGCATTTTGTCACCTTGAAATGTATAAAAATACGATTCGATTACCATTAGAAGGTGCGATTGAACGATTAACGATGGGTTAACTTGTTCGACGAGCTTTAAAGTCGCCCCTACCGCTTGGCGCTCAGAACCAAATGCTCTGGTTTCGGGTGACCGACTGGCTATCGCGCACGTCGCTACTGGATCAGCAGCGCGCCACCGGTAATGTGGCGGCGAGGAGCGTCCGCGCAATTTCAGCCGCAGCCTGCTCACTCGCCGATGAGAACGGGCTAGCGAAAATATCTCATAGCTGCTGCGCTCCACCGAATAGCGACGGTCCAGGATGAAGGACCTCATCTCCGAACAACGCTCGGACAGTTGACGCTAGCTACGCCCCGGTGCGAGCAGTTTCGCACTTTGCAAGGTGACACGCTCGGCCTGAGCTGATTTCGACGAGACGTCTATCCGGAATAGGCGTTCTGCGTGAGCGTGTGTGACATGAAGAGAAGTCCCGATCTGAGCGCCTCACGGCCGATCGAGCCTCCAAGGCAGACACGGACATGCTCGCTCGGCGAACCGCCAACGGTGAATGCATCGGACGGAATGATGCCGATATGCCGCCCAGCCATGCGAGCAATGATATCGGCGCGTCCAGCACCTTCCGGCAAACGAAGCCAGACGTTAAAGGCATTCTCGGCGGAGACGTAGTCGAAATCTTTTAGCACTTCTGATGCGAGCTGTTGACGAGCCGCCGTTTCGGCGCGGATGAACCGGCGGATGCGATCCGCGGTACCATCTTCGATCCAGCGTGTCGCCAACACCATTCCGAGCGGAGACGGCATCACGGAGACGGCCTTCAAGGCTTCGGCGAGCGCATAAGCGTCCTTTGCCGACGGCACAACCGTATAGGCAAGACGCAAACCCGCGCCGATGCATTTTGCCAGTCCGCCGATATACCAACTGAGCTCCGGCGCCGAGACCGCAAGCGGTGCAGGCGCCTTTGTCGGCATGAATCCATAGGCGTCATCCTCGATCAGCGGCAATCCATGCTTGCGTAGCACCTGCGATATTTCCAAGCGGCGCTCGGTCGGCACCGTTATCGTTGTCGGGTTCTGCAAAGTAGGATTGAGGTAGAGCGCCTTCGCGCCAAATGCTTTGACGGCCTTCTCGATGGCATCAGGCAGAATGCCCTGACCGTCCATCTCGACTCCAACGAGCTTCACACGCAGGCGGCCGGCGATCGCGCGGATGCCGGGATACGTGATGCGCTCGCATAAAACGATGTCGCCGGGATTGGTGATCGTCGCCAGGATCGCAGTCATCGTCGCGTGAGCGCCGGGCGTCACCGCCACGCGGTCGAGTTTCGGCACCATGCCCCTTAGCGATAGCCAAGTCGAGGCAGCGATCTTGTCTTTCTCGCCGCCAATCGCGGACTGATACCGAAGGAGCGGAATGAGGTTGGCCGAGACGTACTCGAGCCCTTCGCGCATCTTGGCGAGAAGTGCGGCGTCGGTCGGCTCCGGCGGCATGTTCATTGCCAGATCTTCCTGGCTCGATCTCGCGGGATCAGGGCCGACATCGCCCGCATCCGTGCCGAGAACGAACGTGCCGCGTCCGACATGGCTATCGATCAGCCCGCGCGACTGCGCCTCCGTGTAGGCCCGCGAAACCGTCGTGAAATCGATTCCAAGCCATTCGGCGAGCTTGCGTTGCGGCGGCAGGCGATCCCCCGGCGCGAGGGTGCCGTTACGGATGTCCTCTTCCACGGCGTCGGCAATCGCCAGGTATCGCGGTTTGCCGCTGTCGGTGAGCGTCGGTCTCCAGGTCGCCATCTGCGTTCTCCTCAACCGAACCATTAAGTGATGCCGCACGGAAATTGAAGCAGATTGTATGGATGCAATATTGTATGCATGTAGGCCATGCAAATATTGGAAATTGAAGCGCTCCTTTCGCCGGAATTTCAAGCAAAAATCCCACCATTATGCCCAAAAAATCGACAAAAGAGAAAATTACGCGACTTTATTGTATGGATAATTGATTGTCTTATTGACCGCCAAATGTATGCATATTATCGACAGAACATTCAATCATGTTGGCGCAACAAGGAGGCCTGCAATGCCGCAAGTGACCCAGGAAGCCCATAAGGCCGGCGACTACTTCGTCGACTACGAGGAGAAGGTCTTCGAGGATGTCAAAGCCTCGCCCGGCGAGAAAGCCCTGGTGACGTTCCACACCGTGGCCTTCGAAGGCTCGATCGGTCTGGTCAACATCTTGAATGCCATCCGCCTCAACCGGAAAGGCTACGAGACGTCGATCCTGCTCTACGGGCCGGGTGTCACGCTTGGCATACAGCGCGGCTTCCCAACCCTCGGTGATGAAGCTTTTCCGGGCCACCAGAACTTCGCCGCCAACCTCAACAAGTTCATGAAGGAAGGCGGCAAGGTCTACGCCTGTCGCTTCGCGCTTCAGGCGCTCTATGGCCACGGCGAGCCGTCGCTACTCCCCGGCATTCGTCCCATCGCACCGCAGGACGTTCTCGATTGCGTCCTTCTGCACAAGAAGGCCAACGCCGTCATCCTCGACACCTGGACCGTCTGATCCCCGAGCCGGACCGCGCACGAGCCGGTCCGGCTCCAACCGGCAACACGCTTGCGTAGAAGGAGAGACAGTCGTGCGAACCGATACCATCCGTGCCGCTGCCGTCCAGATTGCCCCCGACCTCAAGGGCCGCGCTGGCACGATCGAGCGCGTGTTGAATGCCATCACTGAGGCGGCCGACAAAGGCGTACAGTTCATCGTCTTCCCGGAGACGTTCGTTCCTTACTACCCCTACTTTTCGTTCGTCCTTCCTCCGGTCCTTCAGGGCGCACCGCATCTTGAACTTTATAAGGAAGCGGTGGTCGTTCCCTCTGCCGATACGAATGCGGTCGCCGACATCGCCCGCAAGCGCGGCGTCGTCATCGTTCTCGGCGTGAACGAGAGAGACCACGGCTCGCTCTACAATACGCAACTGATCTTCGACGCCGACGGCTCGCTCTTACTAAAGCGGCGCAAGATCACGCCGACCTATCACGAGCGCATGGTGTGGGGCCAAGGCGACGGCGCAGGGCTCAAGGTCGTCGAGACGAAAGTCGGCCGGGTCGGCGCTCTCGCCTGCTGGGAGCATTACAATCCGCTTGCCCGCTATGCTTTGATGACACAGCACGAGGAGATCCACGCGGCGCATTTCCCCGGCAGTCTTGTAGGTCCGATCTTCGGCGAGCAGATCGAGGTGACGATGCGCCATCACGCTCTCGAAGCCGGCTGCTTCGTCGTCAATGCCACGGCTTGGCTCACGGAAGAGCAGATCGCATCGATTCATCCCGATCCCAAGCTGCAATCCGCAATGCGTGACGGCTGCATGACCTGCATCGTCTCGCCCGAAGGTCGCCACCTCGCTGAACCCATCACGAATGGCGAAGGCATCCTTATCGCCGACCTCGACATGCGGCTCATCACGAAGCGCAAGCGGATGATGGACAGCGTCGGCCATTACGCACGGCCCGAGCTGTTGCATCTCGTCCACGACACACGCCCCGCGAACGCCCGCGAGATATCGAACGCAGCACAAACATCGGAGACTCAATCGATCGAGGAGGAGGCGAACTATGTCTGACTCGGCTCTCATCAACGAACTCCAGACACGCGGCGTACGTCTCTTGGATCCGCGCGCCGGCCACGAAAGCCGCCGTGGCGGCGCAGGACCCTCCGACCACAAGGCTCTGACGATCGGCGATAAGACGGTGATGGTACCGGTCCATACCGCACCTGCGTTTGAAAGTCCGTTTCTGGTCGAGGCTCCGGGCGCCGATGGCCGCGCGCGCATTACGAGAGACGGTCGCGAAATCGCGCAGGTCCGCTTTCCCGGCCGTCCACGCTTCTATGATTTGCAGACCGAAGACGGCATCCCCTACAGCCACATCGCTACGCTGCATTCGCGCGACGTTCTGGCGACCACGGTTCTGCAGACTTGTATCCGCTATGAAAGCCGGAAGAAGACCTGCCAATTCTGTTCCATCGGCCAGAGCCTCGCCGCGGGCCGCACCATCGCGCGCAAGACGCCGGAACAGTTGGCCGAGGTCGCCAAGGCGGCCGTCGAACTCGACGACGTCAAGCACATGGTGATGACGACCGGCACGCCGCCCGGAAAAGACCGCGGTGCCGCGATCCTTGCCGAGAGTGCGCGCGCCGTCAAAGCCGCCATTGATATCCCAATCCAAGCGCAATGCGAGCCGCCGGATGACGATATGTGGCACCAGCGCATGGCGGAGGCGGGCGTCGATGGGCTCGGCATGCATCTCGAAGCGGTGACACAAGAAATCCGCGAACAGATCATGCCCGGCAAGGCGTCCGTCCCGCTCGACAAATATTTCTCGTCTTTCGAAGCCGCCGTGAAAGTGTTCGGCCGCGGACAAGTTTCCACTTACATCCTCGCCGGCCTCGGCGATGCGCCCGACGCCATCCTCGCCGTGTCGGAGAAACTCGTGACGATGGGCGTCTATCCCTTCGTTGTCCCCTTCGTCCCGATCTCCGGCACGCCGCTCGAAAGTCATCCCTCACCCAGCGCCGACTTCATGGCGTCGATCCTGCGCCCGTTGGGCCAAATGATCGTCGCGGCAGGAATGGCATCGGAGAACATCAAGGCTGGTTGCGGCAAGTGCGGCGCCTGCTCAGCCCTCTCAACTTATGAAAAGCTGCGAGTGATGCAATGATCGAGATCGAGCCTCGTCCGTATCAGTGCCCAGGCTATTTCATTCGTGCGGCCTCCATGCCTTGGGAAGCGCGCGGCGCATCCGATCTGCGCAAGCGCGTGTTCGTCGAAGAGCAGAAAATCTTCAAGGAGCACGACCGCGACGACATTGATCTGATCGCCACGCATCTCGTGGCGATCTCAACCTACGCACACGAAGCCGATGCGGTGGTCGGCACAGTCCGCATTCACCAGGCCGAGCCCGGTCTTTGGTGGGGATCGCGCCTCGTCGTCGACCGAAACTTTCGCCAGGTCGGCCGCTTGGGCGCTGAGCTGATCCGCTTCGCTGTTTCGCTGGCGAACACGCGCGGCTGCCACACCTTTCACGCGCATGTGCAGGAGCAGAACGTCATCCTGTTCCGCCGTCTGAACTGGCGGCTGCTTGAGATGGTTGAACTGCACGGCAGACCACATGGCCTCATGAGCGCGAATCTCGCCCACTATCCGCCGATCTTGAACGAGGCCATGGGCTGGTATCACAAGCCGCGGAGGATCGCGGCATGACGGCCTCAGCACTCAACGCTCTGATCGAAGAGCTGCGCAATCATCCTGCGATCCAATCCAAGCGGGCAATCAGCGACGCTGCCAAGGGCCTTGGCCTCGCCCAACAAAGCGTCGGCCACCCGGGAGACGACGCCGCGATCCTGCCGCACGCCAGCGGCTACGACCTTCTCGCAGGCGAAGGCTTCATTCCGCAATTTGTGAAGAGCGATCCGTGGTTCGCAGGCTGGTGCGGCGTGATGGTGAACCTTTCCGACATCGCCGCGATGGGCGGACGCGGTGTCGCGCTCATCGACCAGATTTGGGCGCCGAATAGCGATCTCGCCAGGCCCCTCCTCGCCGGCCTCAAAGCTGCTTCGGATGCTTACGGCGTGCCCCTTGTCGGCGGCCATACGAATTTTTCCGCAACCAAGCTCAGCCTCGCCGTGACAGTTTTAGGCCGCGCGAAGGCCATCATCACGAGTTTCGACGCGACGCCGGGCGACGTCATCATCGCCGCGATAGACAGGCGCGGTGCCTTCCGCAACTACGATAACTTCTTCGCTGCAGGGGGCGCGCCGGCCGACCGACTTCGGAACGATCTCGAGATTCTCCCGCGTCTTGCCGAAGACGATCTCGTATCCGCAGGCAAGGACGTCAGCCAGAGCGGCATTGCCGGCACGTCGCTGATGCTCGCGGAAAGCTCCGACGTCGGAATAGAGCTCAACCTCGACGCGATCGATCCGCCTGCCGGCATCTCGCTATCGCGTTGGCTGCGGGCATTCCCAAGCTACGGCTTCCTTCTCGCCGTACCCGTGGCGTTTGCCGATCGCGTCGTCAGCCACTTTGCCGATCGCGACATCAGCGCGGCAGTGATCGGGAGCGTCTTCGACGGGGACGAAGTACGCTTTTCCGCGGGCGGTGAAACGGCCCCCTTCTGGAACTACGCGAACGAACCCTACCTCGGCTTTCGGCAGCGGAATTGCGAACATGCCTGAGACCTCTTTCACCCTGCGCTGGCCCGATGGCAGCACGGAGCACTGCTATTCGCCATCAAGCATTGTCTCGGAATTATTGACGCCGGGCGCGAGCTATCCGCTTCAGGAATTTCTTCTGCGCGCTCGTATCGCGATGGAGCGCGCTTCATCACGCGTAATGCGCAAGTACGGATATGCCTGCGCCGCCGCCATGGGGCAACTCGATCGCATCGAGACGCGGGTCAAATTGTTCGAAGCGACGCCAGACGCCGAGGTGGCCTGTCTGGACATCAGGCCACTTAAGGAGACGGACATGAAAGATATCGGCGTACCGCATATTCCTGTCGTCGTTATCGGCGGCGGGCAGGCCGGACTTTCAGTGAGCTATTATCTGACGCAGAAGCGAATTGCGCATATCGTCTTCGAGCGCCACAGGAAGTTTCACTCCTGGCGCGTGAATCGCTGGGACACGTTCTGCCTCGTCACGCCGAACTGGCAATGCAGACTGCCGAGTTATCCCTATGCCGGCGATGATCCGAACGGGTTCATGCTGAAGGACGAGATCACGGACTATCTCGACGGCTTCGCATCCTCGTTCAATCCGCCGCTCCGTGAGGGCGTCGCGGTAACGCGGATCGCTCCGCGCGAGCAAGGCGGATACGCCATTGAAACATCGATCGGTAGCTGGATCTGCGATCAGGTTGTCATCGCAACAGGGGGTTATGACAATCCGATCGTGCCGCCATACGCGAAAGATCTCGATCCCGCGATCACTCAAATTCATTCCGTCGATTACCGTCGGCCATCCCAGATCCCAGAAGGCGCGACGCTCGTTGTCGGCACGGGGCAGTCCGGCGTGCAGATCATGGAAGATCTCGTTCGCGACGGGCGTAAGGTCCACTTGGCGGTAGGCCCAGCGCCGCGCAGTCCGCGCAAGTATCGCGGTCGTGATGCAACGGACTGGCTCTATGACATGGGCCACTACGCCATCACGATCGCCGAACACCCGGATCCGATGAAGGCGCTCACGCAGACCAACCATTACATGTCCGGTCGCGACGGCGGCAAAGAAATCGATTTGCGCCGGTTCGTCGTCGATAGCGGCGTATCACTTTACGGTTCTGTTTCCGGCATGAACGGCGCAAAAATTAGCTTTGATCCCGATCTCGAAAAGAATCTCGACGATGCCGACAAGAGCTATGTCGGCATCCGCGAGCAGATCGACGCCTACATCGAGAAGAACGGCATCGAAGTACCGGCAGAGCCTGCATTCCAGAAACTGTGGCGCCCGGAGACGGAAACGACGGAGATCGATGCCACGGCGCTCGGCATCACGTCGGTCATCTGGTCTATTGGCTTCCGACCGGATTATTCTTGGATCGAGGTGGACGTGTTCGGCGCGCGCGGAAAACCCGTATTCGATCGCGGCGTCTGCGATGTTCCCGGCTTCTATTTCATTGGTTTGGGTTGGCTAAACACCTGGGGTTCCGGCCGATTCCTCGCTATCGATGAAGATAGCCGCTATCTCGCCGACAAAATCGAAAAGCATCATACCGCTCTGACGGCAGGCAAAGTTGCTTGATGCGGTTGAGGCCGCCTTAGGTGCGAAAATTCGGCCTTACGACGATTAGCAAACTCCAGCGATTAGATTTTCGCATCACGTCCAAAGTACGACACAATTGTTTTCTCCTCCCCACTGTTGCGGCCGCTGCCCTTTCTGCTGGTGCGCTTAACGTCCAGGCTCTCGAAGAGACCGACCGCGCTATGGGCGCCGGCTCTTATGTCAACCCCAACGGCTCTAAGCAGGGAGCCTGGCAAGCTTCCTCGGCGGCCAAGGTTAGCCATGCTGGCGCGTCCGTGCGGCACAAGAAGCGCTAACAGCAGGAAGAACGATCGTGGGACCGAGTGGCCACCTCGGTCTCCCCTCGATTTTGGACGCCGCCCAAACAATCCTTGACAATTGCATTTCGATCAACATCTAATAAGCAATGACGCTTTGGATAGACGTGATACAACAGGCATTTGGGCCGTTTCTTGAAATGGGTGGATCTGGTCGCGGCTGGCTATTGCCTGCGAGCCGGTCGACATATAGGAAGCCTGCGTCACGCGATTGGAAAATGAGATCAGGACGCTTCGGACAAGGTGACTGATCAAGATACGCCAGCCAATTAAGACAGCTATCCCAACAAAGAAACGTTCAAAACAAGAGGTGAGACCATGCGAGTGTCCCGGGAGGTGATGGCCCAACGACACGACGAAATCATTTCCGAGACGTCGAAAATGCTGCGCCAACGTGGCATCGTCGGTACGAGTCTCGCCGATCTGATGGCGGCGGCCGGCCTGACACATGGTGGCTTCTATAAGCACTTTGATTCAAAGGATGCGCTCGTCGCCGAGGCGACCGAGCGGATTTTTGCCGAGTTCAACGCGCTCTTTCGGGAACGCGTCGAGTCGCAGGGGGCCAAGGCGGCTCTCATCGCTTACGTCACGGATTATCTCACGCTTGGGCATATCAAAAAGCCCGAAATCGGCTGCCCCATTGCGGCATTCGGGCCAGATGTAAGCCGAGAGCAAGGCGCCATCCGAGGCGTATTCACCAACGGCATCAAGAAAAATCTGTCCCTGATCATGGAGGGTTTGTCCTGCCCAGCGGCAGAGCGCAAAGACAAAGCAGTTGAGCTGCTTTCGCTTCTGTCCGGGGCCGTCGCTATGGCCCGCACGACGGACGATGAAAAGTTGTCCGGCGAAATCATCGCTTCGGCCCGCAAACGCGCAAACCAAATCATCGAAGCCCGTAAATAACGGAAACTTCCCGGCTCGCGGGGCTCCCTCCTACTTCGGGACGCTAATGCGGTTGCCCCCCCGCACATCTGGTCGCGTCGCGGCAACCGGCCAGCAGCCGTCATGCCAGACTTTGCCTACTTGATAGCCGAACCTCCGCCCTCCGGCTCGCCCCAAGTCGCTAGCCACCTGACTCCGCCCAAAATAAAAAAAGATTATGGTCAGCATCTTTTCTTGCTTGCGCTTTTAAGATGTCGAATATAATCTATATTTGGGGAGTCGGTTTGAAGGTTAGTGGACCGCCGTCAGGCAGTGAGGTCGTGATGAAAATTCTAGAAAAGAACGCCGGGCATTCGCATCTGGCCGGCACGTCATTATTGAAAGCATCCGTCGCCGTCGTGGCTTTGACGCTCGTGTCCGTGGGCGTAGCCGCTTGCAAACCGACCGACGCCGATCCGAGGAGCGGCGTTCCACTCGTTCGTGTGGCAACAGTTCAATCGGCAAGCGCCGCCGAACGCGCCTTCACAGGTGTGATTGCGGCAAAGGTGCAGAGCAATCTCGGCTTCCGCGTTGCCGGAAAGATCATCGAACGCCTCGTCGATACCGGGCAGACCGTCAAAGCTGGTCAGCCATTGATGAAGCTCGATCCCGTCGACCTGAAACTCACCATCGTCGCGCAGACAAACGCCATCAATGCGGCCCGCGCCACTGCCATTCAAGCGCGCGCCGATGAGGCGCGATACAAGAACCTTGTCGGCGAAGGCTGGATCTCTCATCAGCGTTACGAACAGGCGAAGTCTGCGTTGGATAACGCGGAAGCGCAGCTCGCCGCCGCTGAAGCCAACGCGCAACTCGCCCGCAACGCAGAAGATTATTCGGTCCTGACAGCCGACGCTGACGGTGTGGTGATGGAGACGCTTTCAGAACCTGGACAGGTCGTCTCTGCCGGACAAACCGTGGTGCGCCTCGCGCATGCCGGCGCAAGAGAGGCTTCCGTCGATCTTCCCGAAACCGTGCGGCCTGCGATCGGCTCGGAAGCAACCGCTACGCTTTATGGCGACCTCAAGTCGCGCTCGATCGCTCGGCTCCGTCAGCTTTCTGATGCCGCCAATCCCGCGACGCGTACCTATGAAGCGCGATACGTGCTTAGCGGGGCGGCGGCAAATGCTCCTCTCGGTGCGACGGTAACGGTCCACATCCCGCAGTTCAAAGCCAGAGATATCGTTGAAGTGCCTGTGAGCGCGGTGATCGATGACGGCACGTCGTCGGGCGTATGGCTGGTGGATCAGCAGAAGATGTCCGTGAATTTCCGACCGGTGAAGCTCGCCGGCATCGGTGAAGAGAAGGCGCTCATCAGCAGCGGCGTGGACGTTGGCGATCAGGTGGTCGCTCTGGGCGGTAGACTTCTGCACAACGGCGATAACGTTCGCGTCGAAGGCGAAGAAACGGCATCACGATGATAAACTTTAATCTCTCCGCCCTCGCGGTCCGCGAACGTGCCATCACGCTGTTTCTGATCATCGCAATTACCTTGGCGGGCGCCTATGCGTTCGACAAGCTCGGCCGAGCCGAAGATCCGCCTTTTACCATCAAAGTTTTGACGGTTACCGCCTTGTGGCCCGGCGCGGCCGCAAAAGAGATGCAGGATCTCGTTGCCGAGCCTCTCGAAAAGCGCATGCAAGAATTGCGTTGGTATGATCGGGTGGAGACGTTCACACGCCCTGGCTTGATGCTGATGAAGGTCCAGATGAAGGACCAGACGCCGCCATCCGATATCCCCGAGCAATTCTACCAAGCGCGCAAGAAGCTCGGCGATGAGGCGCTAAAACTGCCATCGGGAACGATCGGTCCGTTCATCAACGACGAATATGCGGACGTCACCTTTGCTCTTTATACCGTACAGGGCGATCGGATGCCGCCGCGCCAATTAACCAGAGAGGCCGAAGCGCTGCGGCAGCGACTGCTCCATGTCGCGGGCGTAAAAAAAGTCGATATCCTCGGCGAGCGGCCAGAACGCATTTATGTCGAGTTTTCGTACGCCAAGCTCGCGACGTTGGGCATCAGCGCCCGGACGATCTTTGATGCGCTCAATCGCCAGAACGTCGTCACGGCCGCAGGTTCCGTCGACACCAACGGTCCGCAAGTGTTTGTACGCGTCGAAGGTGCATATGACGATCTTCAAAAGATTGCCGACACGCCAATCGTGGCTGGCGGCCGTGTTCTGAAGCTCTCCGACGTCGCAGAGGTGAAGCGCGGCTACGAGGATCCAGCCACCTTTCTGATCCGACATAACGGCGATCCGGCGATGGTATTAGGCGTCGTAATGCAAGACGGGTGGAATGGCCTGGATCTGGGCAAAGCACTCGACGAAGAAGAAGCGAAGATTGCGAAATCTCTGCCCGCCGGATTGTCCTTAAACAAGATTATCGATCAGGCTGAAAACATCCGAGAGTCCATCGACGAGTTCATGCTGAAGTTCGTCGTCGCTTTGGCGGTGGTCATGATCGTCAGCCTTCTGAGCCTTGGATGGCGCGTCGGCATCGTTGTGGCAGCAGCCGTACCTTTGACGCTTGCGGCCGTCTTCGTGATTATGATGATCACCGGCCGAAACTTCGATCGCATTACGCTCGGCGCGCTCATCCTGGCTCTTGGTCTTCTCGTCGATGACGCCATCATCGCTATCGAAACGATGGTCGTGAAACTCGAAGAAGGCTACGAGCGCACAAAAGCGGCGGCTTACGCCTGGAGCCACACGGCAGCGCCGATGCTTTCGGGAACGCTCGTCACCGTCATCGGCCTGATGCCGGTCGGATTTGCGAGGTCAACGGCAGGCGAATACGCCGGCAATATTTTCTGGATCGTCGCCTTTGCCCTCATCACTTCATGGATCGTGGCCGTAGCCTTCACGCCTTACCTCGGTGTGAAAATGCTGCCGAACATTAAGCCCATCCAAGGTGGCCACGCCGCGATTTATTCAACTCCGAACTATGAGCGCTTCAGACGAGCGGTAAGCTGGGCGGTGCGTCGCAAGTATATCGTGGCAGGCTTCGTCGTCCTGCTCTTTGTTGCGGCTGGTGTGGGTATGACTGGGGTAAAACAGCAGTTTTTCCCAAGCTCCGATCGACGTGAGTTGCTTGTCGAAGTGCAGATGCCCGAAGGCTCGAGCATCGAAGTGACGAGCGCGGCCGTCGCGAAAGTCGAGGCTTGGCTAAAAACGCAGCCCGAAACGAAGAATATCGTCTCCTTCATCGGACAAGGCGCTGCGCGCTTCTTCCTCGCCTATGATCCGGAACTGCCGGACCCATCATTCGCGAAAATCGTCGTCCTGACACCAAGCTCGGAAGCACGTGATGAACTGAAACTGCGCATTCGTCAAAAGATTGCCGAGGGACTGGTACCCGAGGCACGCGTTCGCGCAACGCAATTCGTGTTCGGACCGCCGTCACCCTTCCCGGTCGCTTTCCGCGTCATGGGGCCAGACCTCGATAAGCTAAGAGAGATCTCACAAAAAGTGGTCGCGATCATGCGCGCCAATCCGCATACGCGTGATGTGAACACAGACTGGACCGAAAGAACACCGTCCGTTCGCTTCACGGTTGATCAGGATCGGCTTCGCTTGATCGGATTATCACCGAGCGACGTCGCCCAGCAACTGCAATTTCTGTTGACCGGCGTGACTGTGACTGGAGTCCGCGAAGATATCCGCACGGTGCAAGTCGTTGCCCGTAGCGCCGGTCCGGACAGGCTGGATCCGACCAAACTCGGTAATCTTGTCCTGCAAAACGATAGCGGCCAATTGGTGCCACTCAGTCAGGTCGGCCACATCGAGATTGTTCAAGAGGATCCGATCCTGAAGCGGCGTGACCGCACGCCGACGATTACAGTGCAAAGCGACATCGACGAGTCGATGCAGCCGCCGCCGGTATCGCTGGAAATTCAAAAAGCCTTGCAGCCACTGATTGCTTCTCTTCCCGATGGCTATCGCATCGAGATGGGCGGCAACATCGAAGAAGCGACGAAAGCCAACGACGCGCTGGTCCCCGTGTTTCCGATCATGATCGCACTGACAATGATCGTGATCATCTTCCAGGTGAGATCGTTCGCGGCGATGTGGCTGGTCTTGGCGACCGCGCCGCTTGGACTGATCGGTGTGGTGCCGACGCTGCTGATCTTCAACCAGCCATTCGGCTTCAACGCCATTCTCGGCTTGATCGGGCTCTCCGGCATCTTGATGCGCAACACGCTAATCCTGATCGAGCAGATCAAGACCAACAAGGATGAAGGCCTCGATGACTATCATGCTGTGGTTGAGGCCACCGTCCAGAGATCGCGCCCCGTGGTCCTCACCGCGTTGGCTGCCGTGCTCGCCTTCATCCCACTGACGACATCGGTCTTTTGGGGTTCGATGGCCTACACCCTGATAGGCGGGACGGCGGTCGGGACATTCCTGATTCTACTCTTTCTGCCTGCGCTTTACGCGATTTGGTTCCGCGTCCGTCCGACTGAAAAGGTTCATTCGCACGCGGCTGAAGTCACAGCAGTGGCGTGACCGAACAAGAGCAAGAATAAAGGAGAAATGCCGTGCGACTCTCGCGCGAGGCCAAAGCTCAACACCATGAAGAGATCACCTCCGTAGCGTCGAGGATGCTGCGGGAACGGGGCATCGAGCGCACCAGTGTCGTCGATCTCATGCAGGCGGCCGGGCTTACGCATGGTGGGTTTTATCGCCACTTCAAATCGAAGGACGAGCTTGTAGCCTCATCGGCAACGAAGGCGTTCGAGGAAGTCGTCGAACGCTTTGAAAGAAAAGCGGAGGAGGCTGGGCCACGTGCGGCGCTCACGGCGTACGTGCTCGACTATTTATCCGATACGCACCGCGACGATCCCACTGTGGGCTGCATGATCTCGGCGTGCGGCGCAGAAGCATCAAGACAAAGCGACGTCATTCGCGGCGCGTTCACGTCCGGTATCTGTCAGCTCATTGAGCTTGTCGCAGATGGATTGTCCTGCCCAAAGGAAATACGCACTGAACGCGCCATCGAGATCGGAGGACTGATGCTCGGGGCCCTCGTCATGGCGCGGGCGAGCAACGATGTCCAGCTATCGGAAAAAGTACTCGCAGACGCAAAACGCCGCGCGCTGCAGATCATCGATCAGAAGGATTGAGATCTCAGCGCGTAAGCCACTCGCAAGCGTCATTTTACCTGAACGGCAATCTTACAGATCGATATAGGAGATACCATTATGGCGACCGCGAGCGTACCCGCACCAGGCCTCCTTAAGGTCTCGAACAAGCTCAGCATGCGATTCCAAAAGAGTGGCGAAGGCCCACCCTTGGTTCTCATGCATACGATCCGAACGCAACTTGAATACTTTCGTGAGTTAGCGCCAACTCTCGCCAAGTCTTATACCGTTTACGCCATTGATCTGCCCGGGCACGGCCGCTCGCCCATCGACCCCAATGCAAGATTGGACGAACCCTATATGAGAGAAGGCGTTATCGGCTTCATCGAATTGCTCAACCTCACAGACGTAACGCTTGTGGGCGAGTCCATCGGAGGTGCACTTGCGCTGACTGTTGCGGCCTCGATACCGCAGCGGATCAAGCGCGTATATTCGCTCAACCCATACGATTACGAAACCCGCTACGGCGATGGCATCCGGCGCGGAAACTGGTTCTCGAACTTCATCATCGGCAGTTTGCAAATCCCTGTACTAGGGGCGTTGAACGCGTCGTTGGAGAACAAGGTCGTGCTCAAGAAGATCATGGGCGGCGGCTATCACGATCCAAAAAAAATTCCTGCCGATTTGCTGACCGAATTCGATCAAGTTGCCCACCTACCAGGATATAAACGCGCCGCACGCAAAGTGCTGGCCGGCTGGCGATCCTGGAGCAAAGCGCGAGACCTTTATCGCGGCATCAGCGCACCGGTTACCTTGATTTACGGTGACGCTGATTGGTCTCATACTGTCGAAAGGGATCGTACTCGTTCGCTAATCCCACAGGCAAACGTGATCACTCTTAAAGACACTGGCCACTTCTCAGCGGTCGAAAATCCGGGCGATCTGGCGCGCATCATCTTGGCGGATTAGCAGGGCAAGAGGAAGAGCTGGTGACTCAAAAAGTGATGCGCCTCCTGGCCCGAGCGTTGCGAATTCAAGATCTCGCGTCAACCAGCCTTCTTCGGCGCATGGCGGAAGCTCTCTCGATAGCGTTGAGGGCTTACGCCTAGCCGACGCTGAAATGCAGCACGCATCTGCTCGGGGCCTCCAAATCCGCAAGCAAAAGCCACCGATTTCAGTGCAAGGTCGGTTGCTTCGAGGAGATTGCGCGCATGGTCGAGGCGCACCGCTTCGACGTAATCGTGAGGAGTTATCTTGAGGTCCCTGACGAATAGGCGGGCTATCGAGCGAGAACTTGTACCGGCTATTTGGGCCAGGCGCGCAACCGATAGTGGCTCTCCAATGTGACTGAGCACATATGCTTGGACCTTACCAAGGGCTGATCGCGGGTCACTGCGCGGCTGCAGCAATGGGCTGAACTGCGACTGACCGCCTTGGCGCTGCGTCACAACCACTAGACGCTTTGCGCAGGAAAGGGCGACCGAAGCCCCGTAGTCTTCGCTCACAAGTTCGAGTGCAAGATCAATCCCGGCGGTGACGCCGGCGGATGTTACCAACGCGCCATCGCGCAAAAAAATACGATCATGCTCGATCCGCGCTTTGGGGAAGTCTACTTCGAGCTTGGCAGCATTTTGCCAATGGGTTGTAACCGTCCGCCCGTCTAAGAGACCCGCTCGGCCGAGCGCGAAAGCTCCGGTGCAGATTGACCCATACCGCTCTGCTCTCTTGCACCAAGTGCGAAGCCACTTCGACATAGCGGTTTCGTCTTCGGCATTTGGAAGCGCCGGGCCGCCAGCAATAAGAACAGTGTGAAATCTTCGTGCGGCTTGCGCAAACGTCTTATGCACTCCAATCAGCATGCCGTTGGAGGCGCGCAATGCGCCTCGCCGGCCCGCAACGATCGTGCAATCATAACCTTCGCCTTTACTAAGAAATGCATTTGCCTCGGCAAAGACGTCGAGCGGCCCAGCTACGTCCAATGCTTGCACACCTTCATGGATAACGAGTGCAACCTGTTTCTTTGCCATCCCGCCCAACTTCCCTTGTCATAGGCCTCTCAGGGCATCGGCAGAATATCGTCGAAAATTGGCAGCTTTTCAACGAACGTTATGATTGCTGCCACGCGGCCGAATGGGGCAACAACGTCCGCAGAAATTATAGAGATGAGGAAAGGCTTCAAACCATGTCGGATAGGCTGGAAACCACGAGCATTGAAGGCGTCAAGGTGCCCGACAGCAAGCTCGGCAGAGCTATAACCGAGTTCGTCCGCGACACCGAAAGCGACCTACTCTTCAATCATTCCAGCCGCGTCTACTTCTTTGCTGCCATTGCAGGCGGGCAGCGAGAACTCACTTTCAATTCCGAGCTTCTCTACGCCGCAGCGATGTTTCATGACGTCGGCCTCGTGCCCAAACACAGCAGCTCGAATCTTCGTTTCGAAGTAGACGGAGCTAATGCTGCTCGCGAGTTTCTCAGGAGCTATAATGTCGATCCGTCCGACATAGAAAAAGTCTGGACGGCCATTGCGCTGCATACGACACCGGGCGTGCCTGAGTTCATGCATCCAATCGTTGCACTGACGACCGCAGGTGTCGAAATGGACGTTCTAGGCTTGACCTATGGGCAATATTCCGATGACACCCGAGAGGCTGTGGTGAAGGCCTATCCGCGCCCGGCTCATTTTAAGGAAGATATCATTCAAGCCTTCTACGACGGCATCAAACACAAGCCTGATACGACATTTGGCAACGTTAAGGCTGATGTCATTGCCGACAAGGTGCCTCACTTCCATCGAGGAAACTTCTGCTCGGTGATCCGCGAGTCGCGATGGAAGGCTTGACATTCGCAATGGCGGTGCGGAGGATTCTTTCCTTATCGTCTAGCGAACTTGCGAGCCATTAACTTGAAGCCACGCTGCCCCAACAGTTTGACGAATATATTTGGATCGACCGGACGAGCGCTGTGAAACCCATCGAGGGCATTGAACTCGAAAGCATGCCTGAGACTACCTATTCGGGCTTTAGCTGACATCGTCTCCCGCAGCGCAAATAAGCTTGAAAAACACGCCGGTCATAGGCAGTCTCGAAGCGCCTGCGCGAGGTCTGCCTGCCTGTACGGTTTGCGGAGCACATGAAACGCATCATTGGTGCTATTAAGGTCCGATGCGAACTCCGTGTCGTACCCTGAGGTCAGTAAGATCTTCGTACCGGAACTCGCGACGCGGACCCGGGAGCCAAGTTCATAGCCGCTCATGCCCCCTGGCATCACCACATCGCTGAAGAGAATATCGAAGCTTTCCTCGGAAATTTTTTGCAGCGCGCTGGCGCCGGAATCGGCTTCCTCAACAGTATATCCCAATCTTCGAATTCGCTCGGCCACAAGCTGTCGAAGTTCGGGGTTATCTTCGACAACAAGAACCTTTAAGTTGGCAGGAGGGATAGCCTGTTTTTCTGTTTCTTGCAGATTTCGCCGCACTTCCATCGCCACGCGTGGCAGATAGAGATTGACCACGGTCCCCTTTCCGAGTTCGCTATAGATGGTGACATTACCGCCTGATTGTTTGACAAAGCCGTGAATGCTTGAAAGCCCGAGACCTGTACCTTTACCGGTACCCTTGGTCGTGAAGAACGGCTCGAAGGCGCGCTTCACGATTTCCGGTGACATTCCCTCGCCATTGTCGGCCACTGTTATACGTATGTAATCCCCCGCCGGGATGCCGTATTCTTCGAGAACGTCATCGGATGACAGCTGGAGATTAGCGGTCTCGATGCTCACACGGCCACCATGCCTCATGGCGTCTCGGGCGTTGACCGAGAGATTGAGGATCGCATTCTCAATTTCGCTGGGATCGACGCACACCATCCAGAGATCTTGTGCGAAGTTCGTCGATAGCGAGACGGTTTCTCCCAGGGCCCTTTCGAGCATTTCAACCATCGAGGTGATGTAGGTGTTGAGCTGGAGGACGGCTGGCTCCAGTTTTCTCTGACGGGAAAAGCTCAGCAGGCGGCGCGTCAGACGCGCGCCCATTTCCCCAGCTTCTACCGCGCGCCGGCAGTAATCGTGTTTCTCTGCAACATCGGAGGTTTCGAAAACTTGCTCGAGGTTTCCGAGGACAATCGTCAAGATGTTGTTGAAATCATGCGCGACGCCGCCCGTCAGTTGGCCGAGCGCATCAAGCCGTTGCGACCGGTGGAGTGCCTCCGTCTGCGCAACCTGCTTGGTCAAATCGCGGAAGGAACGCATATGCCCGAGGATCTGTCCATCGCGGGCGGTGACAGAGGTTGCAACGACCTCGGCCGGAAAAACCTTTCCATCTTTGCGGCGGCAGTTAACCGCCAGTGGATCGAGGCCCGTCGAGCCCGCGAGAGAGGCTTTCCAGACCCGCTCAAAGTCATAGTCGGTCTCGTAGAGGAGCTGGGAGCGCTGGCCCACGAGCTCGGCTTCATCGTAGCCAAAAACCGATTTCACGGCAGGATTTGCGAGAAAAATCCGCCGGCCATTGTCCGTCAGAACGAGCGCGCGTGGTGTATCCTTGATGATGGCATCGAAAAGCACTTGCTGGCGTTCGCTTTCTTCTTGTGAGCGCCTCTCCAGTGTGAGGTCACGCACGATGCCCGCAAAATGCGCCTTGCCGTCGATCTGATATTCACTGACCGAGAGATGCATGGGAAAGGTCGAGCCATCCCGTCGCCGCCCAAAAACCTCGCGTCCGATGCCAATAATCTTGCGACGGCCCGTATGACGGTACTGCCGGAGATAGTCGTCGTGCCGCTCCGAATCGGGTACCGGCATCAGCATACTGACATTCGCACCGATTAGCTCCGCGTTCGTATAACCGAACAGTCTTGCGGCCGCCGGGTTGACACTCGTGATGAGGCCCAGACCATCGATAGAAATGACTGCATCGATCGCGGACTGAAATACCGCTGCAAGATGATCGAGTGATGCCTCTGGGGCAGAGTCGTCAGCAGCAATTGGCGACATAGCAAAAGGTCCAGGTGCCGAAAAATGAACGCTGTCAATTCTGATCTGGCGCAAGCTTACGTCAAGAGCAAAATTTGCACTTCGGCCGTGGCGGCAGTCGCAAATGCGGCAACTTCAATGGAGTAAGCGACGTTGGGGGCGATCCGCGCACCACTCGTCGCAAGGGGGGAAATAAAATGAGGACCTCGGAGGGGCGAGATCCTCGAAATTTTTGGCGCAGTGAATTTGAGATGATTTGCTGGGGGAACCTTACCGTCTCTAGCGCTCTCGGTGCTGCGGGTTGGCGAAAGCGCTCGGGTCGAAGGCAACGAAACAGTTACCGTCGCGTATTCGCAAACGGCAAACGCCTGGCGTTTAGTCTCATTTCTGCAGCTTTTCCTGTCTTCTCAGCCAGCTATTTTTTCTGGAGGGCTTCGATATAGTTTTTGAGGTTGATGACAGCGATGCGCGAATAGGCGGCGCCGACTTTTCCGCCCTCGCCTTCAATGCTAAAGATCAAGCCCCAAATTGGCATGGCGCTCGTACCATGTCCGGAGATGTCGCCTCCATAGCGGATGATCTCGACGATACGCTGTGCATCAAATTTTCCATTAGCACGTCTGCTTAGCGTGGTTAGATCTGCCGGCTTTACGGTCAGAACGCTGGCCATAGGTCCGTCTCCCGCGCCATTATCGCCATGGCACTGAGCACAGTGGTGAAGAAAAAGTTCTCGCCCTGAGGGAACTTCAGCCTCTCCAATCGGCGCGGAGACGGCAATGGTACTGGCGACACACAGCATAGCAAACGCGCCAATAATCGCAGGGACCGTGAATCGGCTTTGGTTTAAACTGATCATTGCTGCGATACCCAAAAGGACGTCTCCAAGATTAGACGCATAAAAACAAATGACCCGAGGCGGTGGTTCAAACGTTGACGAACATCAAGCAACGAGAATTATCCTAGCATTAGCCGGAGCGTGGCAGAGGAAATTTGTTCCAAGTCAACGCTCTCATCCATGGGCAAGGTTAAGCGTCAACTTGAAATAGGTAAGGGGCAAGTAAGCATGTGGCGGGATTGTCGGGCACACGCACCTCGTAGCCAATGTTTATTTGGAAATGCTCGTGCCGACAGACGAGAACGATTGCCCAGCAAAACGCCTTCTAACCGTGCATTGAGCGAAGTGAGCAATCCATCATGCAATCCGAGCAAAATGCAGAGAAAGAAGCAATTGCTCTAAAAGAACTGCCGTCGTCTCATCGACAGCTCGTTCCCGTAACAGCAAAATTGCCCGTTCCAGCAGAGAACATCTCGACGGGCCCATTCGGCCGCTGGCGGAAGATCCTGGCGGTTCTCGCCGTCATCATAGCCATAGGCGGCGCCGGTTATTGGTGGATGCACAGGGTGCCTCCGCTTCCTCCTGGGATCGTTATGGGCAATGGGCGAATTGAAGCTGACCCGATCGACATAGCGACAAAATTTGCAGGGCGGGTTCTTGAATTGCGCGTTGACGAGGGCGCCAGGGTAACGGCCGGCCAAGTTCTTGCCGTCATGGATACGCGCGACCTGGATGCGTCGCTAAAAAAAGCAGAAGCTCAGGCAGAACAGGCAAAGAAGAGCATCAGCGAGGCAAAAGCGCTCCTCAATCAGCAGCATACTCAAGTTGTGCTCGCGCAGCAGGAGATGGACCGCGCCGAGTCGTTGTTAAAATCCGGCTGGGTCACGAAGCAGACCTATGATCAGCGCCAGCAGACGCTCAACTCGTCCAAAGCCGGAGAACTCGCGGCGCAAGCGCGTGTCACCGAGGCAGAGCATGCGCTGGACGCAGCCAATCATGACGCCGAACTCTATCGCGTGAATATTGCGGACAATACCCTCGTTGCACCGCGAGACGGCCGAATTGCTTATCGCATCGCCAATACGGGAGAGGTCCTCGCGGCTGGAGGCAAAGTCTTCACTATGCTGGACTTCGGTTACGTTTACATGGACGTATATCTTCCAACACTCGAGGCCGGCAAAATCAGAATCGGAGACGACGCCCGCATCGTGCTCGATGCATATCCAGACCATCCCATTCCCGCGAACGTGACATTTATTGCTGATCAGGCGCAATTTACACCGAAAATGGTCGAGACGCAGACCGAACGAGACAAGCTAATGTTCCGGGTGCGCGTGCGTATCGATCCAGCGCGCTCGGAAGCTCATGCGGACTACGTCCGGAGCGGCTTACCGGGAGTCGCTTACGTTCGAACCGATACCAAGACTGAGTGGCCGGAACGCCTGAAAGCTGGATCATGACGATGGCGGACGGGGCAGCAGTTGCTCGTCTCGAACGCGTGACCCACAGATATGGCGGCATCCTCGCGCTCGACGACCTAACAATCGAGATTCCGGCCGGCCAAATGGTCGGCCTTATTGGGCCGGACGGCGTCGGTAAATCGACGTTGCTTGCGCTAGTCTCGGGCGCGCGCATGCTTCAATCGGGGCACGTCACGGTCTTGAACGCGGATATGTCCAAGGCCGTGGACCGCGAGGCAGTCTGTCCGCGTATCGCTTACATGCCGCAAGGCCTCGGCAAGAACCTCTATCCTGATCTCAGCGTGCGCGAAAACATCGAATTTTTTGCCCGGCTCTTTGGTCAGGGGCGGCGCCAGCGCGAAGAACGCATCCCCAAACTTCTCGATAGCACGGGTCTCGGACCTTTCGCCGATCGGCCGGCGCAAAAACTTTCGGGCGGCATGCGCCAGAAGCTTGGCCTCTGCTGCTCGCTCATTCACGATCCGGATCTTTTGATACTCGATGAGCCGACAACAGGCGTCGATCCGCTATCGCGGCGGCAATTCTGGGAGCTTATCCAGCGGATGCGCGAGCATCGCGGGGGCATGAGCGTCTTAGTTGCAACAGCCTATATGGAGGAAGCCGAGCGCTTCGATTGGCTGATCGCGATGAATGCCGGGAAGATCCTTACGGTGGGATCCCCAAGCGACATCAAGGAGAGAACCGGCGCGGGCGCAATCGAGGAAGCCTTCATTGACCTGCTTCCTCCGGAGGCGAAGTTAGACCATCGCACTCCGACGATCCCGCCGCGTCAGAGCATTGCCGATGGTGCGGTGATCGTCGCCCGTAATCTCACACGCCGGTTCGGTGACTTCACTGCGGTTGACCACGTAAGCTTCGATATAGAACGTGGAGAGATTTTCGGATTCGTCGGATCGAATGGTTGCGGCAAATCTACAACGATGAAAATGCTCACGGGTCTCCTGCCCTCGACCGAAGGCAGCGCGATGCTTTTCGGAGAACCCGTCAACGCAGACGACATAAGTTCCCGCATGCGCGTAGGTTACATGTCGCAATCGTTTTCGCTTTATGGCGAATTGACTGTCCGTCAGAACCTCGAGCTTCACGCCCGACTATTTCATCTTCCGGCTGGATCGATCGAGGGCCGGATTGCTTACCTTGTCCGGCGCTTTGGCCTGTCAGAGCACATGAATAAACTGGCGGAAGATCTTCCGCTTGGAATCCGTCAGCGGCTGTCGCTCGCGGTGGCCGTGGTTCATGAGCCGGAGCTTCTCATTCTCGATGAACCTACATCGGGCGTAGATCCGATCGCGAGAGACCAGTTCTGGGAATTGCTGATCGAGCTGTCGAGAAAGAATGGAGTGACGATCTTCGTCTCGACCCACTTCATGAACGAAGCGGCGCGATGCGACCGTATCTCTCTTATGGACGCCGGACGCGTTCTGGCAACAGACACTCCAGCCAAACTGATCGAAGCGCGTCACGCGACGACACTCGAAGATGCCTTTATTTCATACCTTGAGGAATCGGCGTCATCACGATCGCAGTCCGAGCCAGAGACGATCCTGGACGTCGGACAAAAAGGGGATATTTCCACCGCTTCACCGGGCGTATCCAGGATCTTTTCGGTGCGGCGCATGTTGGCTTACACCATAAGAGAGTCGCTCGAGCTGCTTCGCGACCCGATCCGGTTGAGCTTCGCTCTTCTCGGTACAGCATTTCTAATGCTGATTTTTGGTTTCGGCATCACGACCGATGTCAACTCATTGTCGTTCGCCGTTCTCGATCGAGACAATAGTTTTGAAAGTCGCGCTTATCTCAGTGAGCTGCGAGGCTCGCGCTATTTCGTCGAACAAGAGCCCTTCAAGAATGAGGATGAGTTGCAGAGCCGGCTAAAAAGCGGCGCTGTCACAGCGACGATCGAGATTCCGCCGGGCTTCGGGCGCGATATACGACGCGGGAGGCCAACCGAGGTTGGCGTCTGGATTGACGGCGCGATGCCGTTCAGAGCCGAAACTATTCACGGCTATATTGAGGGCGTGCACCAGCAGTTCCTTTCCGATCCCGCAATCCGAGGTCACGTTGGCCTTGCAGATACGGACACGCCCGCGGATATAGAGATCCGCTTCCGCTACAATCAGGACTTCGATAGCATTTATGCGATGGTCCCCTCGACGATCGCAATGCAACTGGCGCTGATCCCTGCGATTTTGATGGCGCTCGCTATCGTCCGCGAGAAGGAGCTGGGTTCCATAACCAATCTTTACGTGACGCCGGTAACGCGGCTTGAGTTCCTGATTGGAAAGCAGCTTCCGTACATCGCGATAGCAATGCTCAATTTCTTCATACTCTTTCTGATGGCCATCTTTATTTTTGATGTGCCGCTCAAGGGAAGCTTTTTAGCACTACTAGTTGGATCGCTCATCTATGTTACTGCGACGACGGGCTATGGGATGGTCATCTCCTCCTTCACGGGAACGCAAATTGCGGCCTTGTTCGGGACTTCTATTTTGACTGTCCTGCCAGCGACGATGTTTTCCGGCATGATGACGCCCGTTTCGTCGATCACCGGTTTTGGAGCGATATTGGGCCGTCTTTTTCCGATGACCTATTTCGTCCCGATCAGTGTGGGGGCTTTTACGAAGGGGCTAGGGTTCCCGGATCTTGCGCGATACATCGCGACACTTGCGCTTTTCGTCCCTGCCTTAACCTCAATCAGCCTGTTCCTTCTGCGTAAGCAAGAAAAGTGATCGGCCATGCGTAAGCTTTCGAATATCTATTGGCTTGGCTTGAAAGAGTTACGCAGCTTCTTTCGCGATTGGGTCCTCCTCGCGCTCGTCACATATTCGTTCTCTATCGCTGTAATGGCGCAGGCCCAGAGCAATTCACAAGAGCTGCACAACGCTTCGATCGCCATTGTGGATGAGGATCATTCGGATCTCTCTTGGCGTATCGCGGGCGCTTTTCTGCCGCCTTATTTCAAAACGCCGCAATATGTGGAAGAGCGCGACGTCGACCGGCTTATGAACACCGGACGCTACACGTTCGTCATCGACATTCCACCCCGATTCGAAAGCGATGTCCTTGGAGGGCGTAAGCCGGCCTTGCAGGTAAATGTGGACGCAACCGCGATGGTCCAGGCGGGCATTGGATCGAGCTATGCGGAGCAGATCATCTCGACCGAGATCAATAAATTTGTTTCTCGAATTGAGGATGTTCCCCCGCCCGCAGTCACGCTCTCGGTACGGATAGCCTTCAATCCTAATGTTACGACAGCTTGGTTCACTGCCGTAATGGGTATTATCAGTTCCGTGAATATGCTCGCGATCATCCTGGCGGGGGCGGCCGTCGTGCGTGAGCGTGAGCACGGAACGCTCGATCATCTTCTCGTTATGCCGCTGACGCCATTTGAAATCGCAATGTCGAAAGTGTGGGCGAACGCCGTAGTGATTACGATTGCAGTCGGCCTCTCGTTGTTTTTTGTCGTGCAGAGACTGCTCCACATTCCCATCGCAGGCTCCATACCGCTGTTTATGTGCGGCGTGATGATCTATTTGTTTTTCTCGACGGCGGTCGGGATCTTTCTTGCAACGATCGCACGTACGATGCCTCAACTCGGCCTGCTTTACATTCTCGTTGCTGTGCCGCTGAACTTGCTATCCGGTGCCAACACCCCGCTCGAAAGCATGCCTCCGTTCCTGCGCACCATCATGCAGGTATCACCGTCGACTCATTTTGTGGCGTTCGCACAGGCGATCCTTTATCGAGGCGCCGGTTTCGACGTGGTTTGGCCAAGATTTGTTGCTGTTGGCGCGATCGGTGGAATTTTCCTATTTTTGGCTCTACTTCGGTTTCGTCGAGTTATGGCTATCGCAGGGCCTTAGTCTCCGCAGGCCTTCTTTTCAATCAATCCATTGGAGCCGGAACGTCTGCCACTGTCGGCATTGGGTCCGTCACGTTCCTGCGTGATGCTATGATGGATACTGCGCAGTCTTTTGGCGTGTCGACCGTCGATTGGGCAAATCCAAGCGTAGATCGCCTCTCTTATACCCTCAAAACACCGATGCAATACCCGCCGCCTCAATGGCACGCCGCTTGCTAATGATCAGTATTACGAAACATTATTTTCGTAATATCGCCTTTGCGCAGGAGGTTGAGAATGGCGCGTCGATTACGCATCCGTGAACTCGCAGTCTTGGCAGTTTCAATGTTCGCAGTATCTGCGGCAAACGCCTGGGCCGAACCTTTGAAAATTGGCTACAGCGATTGGCCTGGTTGGGTGGCGTGGCAGGTCGCAATTGACAAAGGATGGTTCAAAGAAGCCGGTGTCGACGTCGATTTCGAATGGTTCGACTACGTGCCATCGATGGACGCATTTTCCGCCGGGAAACTCGACGGCGTGACGGTGACGAATGGCGATGCACTCGTCATGGGTGGATCGGGCACCAAGAACACGATGATCATGCTGACCGATTACTCCAACGGCAATGACATGATTGTTGGAGTTCCAGGAATTAAGTCGCTGAAGGACCTCAAGGGGAAAAAAGTCGGGATCGAAGTTGGCTTCGTTGAGCACTTACTGCTGCTGAACGGCCTTGAGAAAAACGGCATGACGGAATCGGATGTCACGCTCGTCAACACCAAGACAAATGAGACACCTCAAACCCTTGCTTCCGGCGAGGTTTCCGCGATTGGCGCATGGCAGCCGAACTCAGGCCAGGCGATGAAGCAAGTACCGGGATCGACGCCAATCTATACGTCGGCCGACGAACCCGGCCTGATCTACGACGTCATCACTGTCAACCCGACGAGTCTGGCGACACGAAAAGCGGACTGGGAAAAGGTCATCAAGGTCTGGGATCGGGTTGTTAAATACATCAACGATCCCGCGACGGTCGATGATGCAGCGAAAATCATGGCCGCACGAGTTGGCCTGAAGCCAGAGGAATATAAGCCTCTGATCGCCGGAACAAAGCTGCTCGATGTGGCAGCCGCAAAAAAGGTCTTTGTGAAAGCCAAAGGCTTCGGATCGCTTTACGGCTCGTCCGAAATCGCTAACGACTTCAACACGAAATACGCCGTCTACAAGGACAAGCTCGACGTCGACAGCTTCATCGATCCGTCGCTCACCAATGCACAGCCCTAATGTCGGCGTCGTCGCCGCTCCTGCCGTTACGGCGGGGGCGGCGCCACAACAGCGTACATCGACGCGGCGCTGGTTTGTGGTCGGACGCTCTCTTCCTCCCACGTCGCGCGTCACGCTCGGCATCCTGTCATTCGTATTGCCAGTGCTCCTCTGGTGCGTCGTCAGTTACGTGCCGTTCATTTGGCATCCACTGGTCGTCGTCACGCAATCCGGCGGTGTGAGTTATTTCAGGCCCGGCATGCGGGTTCAGCAAGACGCATTCGATCAGCAGGTTGCGGCTATGGAGAAAGCCGGTCTTGCGAAGCCTGAGGGCAATCCGGCAAATCCGGTTTACCTTCCGGCGCCGCATGAAGTCGCGATCGCGATGTTCACGGCGTTCTCGACACCTCCCCAGACGCGAGACGGTCAATGGCTGCACGAAAGCCTTTGGCACAGCATCACGATCATTTTCTGGGGATTTCTAATCTCATCTCTCATCGGCGTTCCGCTCGGCGTATTGTGCGGTGCCTATTCCGGCATCTCGCGGCTGATCGAGCCGTTCACCGAGTTCGTTCGCTATCTTCCGGCACCCGCATTCGGTGCTCTGGCTGTTGCGATCCTGGGTATCTATGACGGCCCCAAGATCGCAATCATCGTTATCGGAACTTTATTCCAGCAGATTCTGATTATCGCGAACACGACCAGAAAACTCGACTTCGGATTGATCGAAGCTGCGTTGACACTCGGCGCAAAAGGCCGGGCAATCCTGACGCGCGTCGTCGTTCCCGGAATCATGCCGGACCTCTATCGCGACCAACGCATCCTGCTTGGGTGGGCGTGGACATATCTCATCGTCGCGGAATTGATCGGCACCTCTTCCGGCATAACCTGGTTCATCACGCAGCAGGCGCGATACCAGCATTTCGCCAACGTCTACGCCGCCATCATCATGATCGGCATCATCGGCCTCGGCGTCGACATGGTGCTCGCGCGGATCGGACGGCGTCTTTTCCCCTGGGACCAAGCAACGAAGCGGAGTTAGCGCTGATGCAGGACATGAGTTCGCTTCCGGCACTCGAGCAATCGCTGGCGGTGCATGATCGATTCCGGCGGCTCAAGGCGCGCGACATTATTCTGGAGGTGCGCAATCTCAGCAAAACGTTTTCCAGCAATGGCAAAACAACGACGGCGCTGAGCGACATCAATTTCACTACGTATCGTAGGGAATTTGTTTGCGTCGTGGGCGCATCCGGATGTGGAAAATCCACCCTTATCCGGATCATCGCCGGACTCGACCAGCAAACTTCGGGTGACGTACTGCTCGACAACAAACCTGTGATCGATCCCGGCAGTGACCGTGGAATGGTTTTTCAGGGGTACACCCTCTTTCCGTGGCTGACGGTGAAGAAAAACGTCATGTTCGGATTGGAGATGTCTTACGACGGCAAGCGGGATCCGGAGACGTCTGCTCTGCAGTGGCTCGATTTGATCGGCCTTTCGAAGTTCGCCAATCATTATCCGCACCAGCTTTCGGGCGGCATGAAGCAACGCGTGGCGATCGCCCGATCGCTAGCAAATCAGCCCCGCATTCTTTTAATGGACGAGCCGTTCGGTGCACTCGACGCGCAGACGCGCAGCCGTATGCAAAGGCACCTGATGGAGATCTGGCGCAAGATCGATATCACCATCGTCTTCGTCACCCACGATCTCGACGAAGCTATTCTCCTCGCAGACCGCATCCTGGTGCTGAAGCCGCACCCGGGTGAAGTTATCGAACTGATGGAAGTGCCAGTGCCACGTTCGCGCACGCCCGAAGATTTGGCGTCGCCCAGTTACGTCGCGGCGAAAGCCCGGTTGGAAATGCTAATTCATGGCAGCCAGCATGCTGCGACCGGCAGCGATAACGAAGCGGCATCCGACGAACCGTTTCCAACTTTCACGCGACTGACGGACGTCTCAGACACCATTGACTAGAGGCAGCTCAAATTCGCGGAGCGTTTAGAAAAGCCATCCGCCGACGCAACCGGCATCAAACAATCACCAATAAGAGGAAAAAACGATGAATGAACATACTCCAGTCGGTGCAGCGTCAGCGCTTGACGAAACGTACCAGCGGCTCAAGGCTCAGGGCGTCAAATATTGTATCGGCGCTTATGTCGATATTCACGGCGTGCCGAAAGGCAAGGTCGTCCCGATCGAGCATTTGAAGCACATGGCGAAGGGTTCAGAACTCTACACGGGATATGCGCTTGATGGACTAGGTCAGGAGCCGAACGAAGATGAGTTTGCTTCGGTCCCTGATTTTAATGGCGTCATCCAACTTCCCTGGGAGCCCAAGCTCGCATGGGCGCCAGCGGATCTCACGTTCCACGGCAAGCCCTATCCACTCAGCACACGCGTCGCACTGAAAAACCAGCTCGCAATAGCCGCCGACATGGGATTCGGCTTCAACCTCGGGATTGAATGCGAGATCTATCTGCTGAAGAAAAATGCGGATGGCAGCCTGTCGATCCCAGATCCCGACGACAAGCTCGCCAAGCCTTGCTATGACGTGCAAGGCTTCGTGAATGCATTCGGCTGGCTCGATAAGGTTGCGTCGTGCATCAACGATCTCGGCTGGGATCTCTATTCGTTCGACCACGAGGATGCCAACGGCCAATTCGAATTTGATTTCACGTATTCGGACGCCCTCACGACCTGCGATCGTCTCACCTTTTTCCGCTTCATGGCGAAGCACTACGCCAAAGAAGAAGGTCTCATCGCGACGATGATGCCGAAACCCTTCGCAAACAGAACTGGATGCGGCGCCCATTTCAACATGTCGCTTTCCGATCTCTCGACCGGGACAAATGTTTTTTCCTGCAAGCCGGAGGACGATCCGCGAGGCCTTGGCTTGACCGAAACGGGCTATCACTTCATTGGCGGAATCCTGCGCCATGGACGCGCGCTGTGCGCGGCGTATGCGCCAACGGTCAATAGCTATAAGCGACTGGTCCGCCAAGGAGCGATGGGAACATTCTCGTGGGCGCCGGTCTTCAACTCTTACGGCTCAAACAACCGAACGAATTCATTGCGTGTCCCGATGGGCGGCGGCCGATGCGAGTCACGAAACGCCGACGGCGCGGTGAATCCTTACCTCGCGGCCACGCTTGCCTTGGCAGCCGGCCTCAAAGGCGTTCGCGAGAAGATTGATCCTGGCGAGCCGAACGAAGATAACCTCTACGCAATTTCGGAATCCGAGCGTTCAGCGCGCGGCATTCAGTTCCTCCCACAGAACTTGCAAGACGCGGTTGCCGCATTCGCCAGCGATCCCTTCGTTGAGGAAACGCTTGGCAAGGAACTTCGCGACGAGTTCGTGAAATACAAAACGGCAGAATGGGAAAGCTACCATCTGTCGATCAGCAGTTGGGAGACCGAACGCTACAGCCATCTCTTCTAAGCATCGATCCTCCGGCATGATAAAGTGATTCCAACTCAGTAATTTGCCGTCCACATTTTTTATGCGGAGGCGCGCATGCCGGAGGATCCGATGTCTATAGAAACAACGAGTAACCTCGTCGCTAGGATGAGCGTGTCGTTGCCGGAGGAACAGCTGTCGGAGCTCGATGCCGTCGTTAAAGCGAAGGGTTACGCAAGCCGATCGCAGGCCATCAGCGATATGCTGCACAATTGGCTGGTTGAGCACAAACGTGAGTCCGGGACCGAAGTTATGGTCGGAACGATCACGCTTTTTTACGACAACACGGTTCGCGGCTTGCAGAAGAAGCTCGCGGATTTGCAATACGAAAACATTGCGGAGGTTATCAGCTCCCTTCACGTGCACTTGGCGGGAAATCAGACGCTAGAAGTTATTCTCGTGCAGGGACCAGCCGTGAAGCTGCAGGAACTCACGGACGAGTTGAGTACGCTTCGCGGCGTTATCTTCGGCCGAATGCAGTTGGCGGCTGCGATCATTCCGCAGCTCCATCCCCTTCCAGATGTGCCTCTTCACATCAAGAAGAGTACGAAATCATCTGCCGGGGGCAACGACGAAAAGAAGCGTACGTCATTCAAGGTTCGGAAGCATCGCTAGGAGGATGGCACTCAATCGGGTGCCTAGCAAACACATGCTTACTCGGGAAACGTCATGAATTGGGCCGATAAGACCTGGACTGAATTACCGGCGGATTTAGCCGATAGCCACGGGGCCGCAATTCTGCCTGTGGGAGCGACGGAACAACATGGTCCGCACCTCGGCACCGGCATGGACTTTATTCTAGGAGAAAAGCTCTGCCGGGCGGTCGGTGAGCGAACGCGCGTTCCGGTTCTGCCGACGCTTCCATACGGATGCTCTCTTGGGCATAGCCGGAGATGGCCCGGGACGATTGCGCTACAGCCCGTCACATTGATCACCTTAGTCAAAGAAATTGGCGATTGGGCATACCACAGCGGAGTTCGCCGTCTCTTTATTGTCAACAGTCACGTTACGAATGCGGCGCCATTGCGCTGTGCTCTCGAAATGCTGCGAGCAGATCACGATGATCTGATGGTCGCGGTTATCAACACCGCAACAGTCAGCGAACGCGTGCGTGACGCACATTTTGCCGATGCACAGGATTGGCATGCCAATGCTGCCGAGACAGCTCTTATGCTTGCGATCGCGCCGGAAATCGTGCGGGCTGAGCTTGTCCCAACGTCAGATGATCCGGATCGCACGGACAACCTCGTCTTTGCGCATCCCGTAAACAGAACGAGCGAAAACGGTGTCACTGGCAAACCAAGCCTGGCGACTGTAGAGGATGGACAAAAGCTTTTCAGCTGGATGGTGGATGACCTTTCTCAGACTATCGAGAAAGGCAAGCGTGAAGCACCGCCGCTGGATCACTCCTATTTTCATCGTGCAGACCTTGTGAAGCCGACGTCGCCCACCGTTTGATTCAAGTCAACGTCATGCTTGTGTCTGAAACTACTTATTCTCTGGCGGTGACTTTTCTTTTCCCCTCCTTCGTCACCGCTCGCGCAAGATGACGGTTATGGTCCCCCCGCCTATGCCGTAGAAACCACTGGCGCAAATGAGAAAGAGGATCTCGCCCCCCCCCCCCGCGAGATCCTCTCTTCTATTCCTCATCCTCGGCTTGCCGCCCCCCATCGATTGTCACCGCAGAGATGGACACGCTTTCCCCGGGGAGGTCATCGCGACGTCGGTCACGGATCGCAATGGACGGATCTTAGGATACATGCGTTCATTTCGCGATCTTATCCAAACAGGTCGCCCAAGCCGAAGCTCTCCACTGGTCGCAAAGGCTCGATGCGCTCGCCCAACCGTTTTTAAAGCTTATTTGCGCTGCCGCGGACGATGTCAGCTAAAGCCCGAATGGATAAGTCTCTGGCATGCCTTCGAGTTCAATGCCCTTGATGGGTTTTACAGCGCTCGTCCGGTCGATCCAAATATATTCGTCAAACTGTCGGGGCAGCGTGGCTTCAAAGTAATGGCTCGCAAGTTCGCTATCGGGCCGGTAGATAACTCCAATGGCGCGTTCCAGCAGCGGCCTCATCAATTTCTCGCGCAGCGCGCCGTTTTCCTTGAGCGAGAGCATCAATCCCGGCGCGTTGCTCAAATGGAAGAGACGTTCGTAGCTCTGGGCGTGGGCCGGGCGCACGTTCATGACTTGCATCGGCGCGTCCCAGTTCGATGCCGCCGCTACCGTGCCGTCATTCGTGCCGAACCCGATGCTGAAACAAGCCTCACCAAAGGCGCGACGGCACAACTGGCCGATATTGTATTCACCCCGCTGGCTCATCTCTGTGGCCGAGGCGTCACCGATATGCGAATTATGCGCCCATATGACCGCCTTCGAGTGATCGCCATGATGGATCAATAGCTGATTGAGCGTCTCGAACATATGACTGTCGCGCAGGTTCCAGGATGCGCGCGAGCCATAGTACATCGTGCGATAGTAGCGTTCTGCGTTAGCTATTAGACGGGCATTCTGCGCCGCATCGAAATAGCGCTCGCCATCCTGCATCACATAGTCTTGTTGATTTCGCAGTACGTCAACGAGAACACGGGATACGTCTTTTTCGCATTTTCGGTATTCGCCCGTCAGCGCCGCCCTACCATAAGCAGCGGGATCCGCCTCCCACGGGCTAAGACAGCCATAGCGCTCACGCGCGATCACGGCAAGTTCGGGATCAACGCTGTCGAGATACTCCAAGACAACGCGAACGGAATTGTAGAGACTATAGAGATCAAGGCCATAGAAGGCCGCACGCGTTTCAAAGGCTCGCGTCTCATTATTCTTGTGAAGCCAGTCGACGAAGCTTTTCGTCTCGGCGTTACGCCACATCCAAGTGGGAAAACGTGCAAATGCTGTCCAATCTGACGGCGGCACATCACGGTGACGAACATAGTGATCGATGCGCGCAGCATCCGGCCAGTCGGCTTCGACGGCAACGAATTTGAATTTCTTGTCTTCGATGAGACGCTGCGTTATCCGCGCGCGCATACGGTAAAATTCGGAAGTCCCGTGACTTGCCTCGCCGATGAGGACGACGCGCGCATCGCCGATGCGTTCGATGAGTGGGTTGAGGTCCGCGTCATGGAGATGAGTGAAAATCTCGCCTTCCTTGGCGATCATCGAGGGCACAGAAACGCTGACAGCCGGCCGTGCGCGGACCACCCGAGGCGGCTTCACGCGCCAATCATCCTCGGGGCTTTCCCATCCGTCTTTGCCGATCAAGGGTACGAAGCGCACATCGGCGATATCCTCGCGCTCAAATTCTTCCTCGGCTACGCGTGTAATTCTCACAAGCTCCTGCGAACGCGGGTTATCGCCAATAGGAGCGACCAGACAGCCGCCGATTTTAAGCTCGTGAAGAAGCGCCGCCGTGATATTTGGCACGCCCTCCGAGACGAGGATCGCATCGAACGGCGCATGCTCAGGCCATCCCTGCGCGCCATCGCCATGACGCACGTGCACGCTACGTGCCCGCGCCCGCTGGAGATTATCCCGCGCCCTCGCAGCAAGCTCTCCGACAAGCTCGATCGTATAAACCTCGCCGGCGATATGAGCCAGAACGGCGGCTGCATAGCCCGATCCCGTGCCAATCTCGAGGACGCGCTCACCTCCTCGAAGCCGAAGGGCTTCGATCATGAACCCGACGATATAAGGTTGCGAAATTGTCTGGCCGCATCCAATCGGGAGCGGAGTATCATCGTAAGCCTTTTCCGCAAGTTCGCGCGGAACGAAAAGCTCGCGGGGCACATGCCTCATCGCCTCAAGCACGAGAGCGTCACGGACGCCACGGCTTTCTATCTGGCTTGCAACAACCTGATGCCGCTCTTCCTCGGAAGATTCCGATTTCTTCTGCAACAACGCTTTAGG
Source organism: Hyphomicrobium sp. MC1 (assembly GCF_000253295.1). Lineage (NCBI taxonomy): Bacteria > Pseudomonadati > Pseudomonadota > Alphaproteobacteria > Hyphomicrobiales > Hyphomicrobiaceae > Hyphomicrobium > Hyphomicrobium sp. MC1. The sequence continues at coordinate 2,928,795 of NC_015717.1, forward strand.
CATGGATGAAGCTCCATGATAATACCCTAAGCCCATCCTAAATTTGGATTTCACACTCCCCGCCGGGATGCGTACCCCGGCGGAGAGGTCGCGCTGCTTTATGCGGCTTTGACCGCGATCTTTTTCTCGGCTGTCTTGGCCTCGCTCGTCTTTGGCAACGCTACGGTCAGGACGCCCTTCTTAAAGTTTGCCTCAATCTTTCCGGTATCGACACCTTCCGGAATGCTGAAGCGGCGCTCGAACGAACCATACCGACGCTCGGAGAGAAAATAATCCTTCTTCTTCTCTTCTTTCTCTTCCTTCTTCTCCCCTTTGATGGTCAGCATTCCGTTGGCGACCTTCACATCGATATTGTTCTCATCAAGACCTGGAAGCTCAGCGGTGATCTCGTAAGCTGTGTCTTTATCGACGATGTCGACAGGCGGCGTAGACACAAGGCTCAGTTCTCGCCGCAATAATGGCTCAATACCGAGGCGTGAGCCGCGGAACGGCGATCGCAAGAAACCTCGGTCAAACTCTTCGATAAGATCCTCGAACTGATGGCGAATATTTTCGAGCGGCCACCACTCACGGCCCGATGTAGATTCTCTCTGAGATTTTACCGGAAGTTTTACTGCAGGTTCTGCCATGGCACAAAACTCCTTGTTGATCGACACTCAACGATTATCTTTAGGCCAATCAAACGCAGCTGCCGCGTTGATGAGCGTCAAAAAGATGACGATCTAAATTGAACTTCGCTCATTCGAGCATTTCGCGACAACATTGAGATGCATCAATGAGAGGTGCGGAATCGCAGCAAAAATCGCACTAACAATTCGGAGGTGCGCAGTATGCTTCACGAAATGTTTGATCCAAAAGCGCCCGGACCTGGCTTGGCAGCATTGATGCCCAATTGGCCTGGATTTCAAGCGCTCGCTGTCTCCCTTCGTCTTAACGAAGAGATCGCGCGCAATTGGATGGAATTTTTGCAGAAACGCTACCTGAAGGACATGGATGCGCTGCAGCGCACTATAGCGATCAAGTCGCCAAACGAATTCACGTCGTTTGCGATCGCGTTCTGGCAAGACACGGCGAAGGATTATTTCTCAGAACTGAGTGCGCTGCAAAAAATGTTATTGTCGGGAGTTGCGACCGGATCTCTGCGCGCATCGACAGCCTAGCTGAGTTTTCTTTGAGCTTTGTCGTCAGAGGATTTTTGGCCATGAACGATATGCAGCTTCGCCAGTTGGTCATAGACGAACTGGAATTCGAACCGAGTATCAACTCGATAAATATTGGCGTTTCGGCGAGCGGTGGCGTCATCACGCTCCACGGGCACGTTCGCAGCTACGCGGAAAAAGTCGCCGCGCTTCAGGCCGCACGCCGGGTAAAAGGCGTTCGTGCCATCGCCCAGGAAATCGATGTCTGCTATCCGGCGGAAATCAAGACGTCGGATGAGGAAATTGCAAAGCGCGTCCTTAGCGTCTTGAAATGGCATGCCATGATACCCGACGAACACGTCCGAGTGACGGTGCAGAAAGGTTGGGTCAATCTGAGCGGCGAGCTCGATTGGCAATACCAAAAGAAGATCGCTGAAGACGAGGTCAGAAAGCTGATGGGCGTGATCGGCGTAACAAATTCCATAGTGGTGAAGTCGCCCGTTGAGGCTCCGGATATCAAAAAGAAAATCGAGGCCGCACTGGCTCGCAACGCCCATGTCGAGGCTGAAGGAATCCGCGTCGCCGTTTTAGACAATCGAGTTTGTCTCGAAGGCCATGTCAACAGCTGGGAAGATCACGACATCATCGAGAACGCCGCTTGGTCCGTTCCCGGCGTGCAAGGGGTCGATGATCGTCTCACCGTTGCTTCGTAAAATGGGAAGGGAGTAAGTCCCATGAAAGTCAAAGATGTCATGCATAAAGGTGCCAAATGGGTTGCCCCCGATACACTTGTTTCGGAGGTCGCCAGAATGATGAAAGACCTCGATATCGGAGCTGTACCGATTGGGAAAGACGATCGTCTCATCGGCATGGTGACCGATCGTGATATTACATGCAGAGGGTTTGCCGACTCCGCCAATCCTTCGGCCCTGACCGCAGAGAAGGTCATGACGAAGGGCATCATCTATTGCAAGGCTGACGAAGACATCGAGGATGCCATCCGTTTGATGGAATCGAAGAAGATCCGACGACTTCCGGTCATTGACGATAAGAAAAGAATGGTGGGCATGCTTAGTCTCGGAGATGTCTCGCATGCGGTCGTCCGTAATCTCTCTGGCGAGGTGATCAGCGCCGTATCTGCACACCACGCTTAAGGAGGCGTCAGTGGCTGTCGATGTTCTGGAAGAAGAGGATGTGACGATTGGGTTGCCTGCGCTTCAGGGCAGCCTTGTCATTCCGAGCGGCGCACGCGGGCTTGTTATATTTGCACACGGCAGCGGCTCAGGCCGTCTTAGCCCGCGAAACCGCTATGTCGCCGACGTTCTCAATGAAAATAGATACGCCACCCTCCTCTTCGATCTCTTGACCGAGGCCGAAGCTTCAGACCGCCGTAATGTATTCGATATCTCGCTCCTGGCACGTCGCGTGCAAATGGCGGTGAACTGGACGCTCGAAGAGCCCAAGACAGCCGATCTTACCCTCGGGCTCTTTGGCGCAAGCACGGGCGCTGCCGCGGCATTGGTCGCGGCCGCTGCACTCGGTCCAGCTATTTCGGCAGTGGTATCGCGCGGCGGCCGTCCCGATTTAGCAAAGGAGGCTTTGGGGCGCGTCACCGCTCCCACGCTCCTGATCGTTGGCGGCGACGACATTGGCGTGATCGAACTCAACGAATTTGCCGCTCGGCAAATGACCTGTACCCGGAAGCTGCAGATCGTCCCAGGCGCAGGGCATCTTTTCGAGGAGCCGGGCACCTTGGATCGTGTTATTGAACTCTCAATCGGCTGGTATAATCAATATTTGATGTGAGGATATCAGATGAGTTTCTGGCTCCCTTTCAGAGACCGAGAAGAGGCGGGACGCGCCCTTGCATCTGTGCTTTCCAGGCAAAAGTTCGAAAATCCGATCGTTTTAGCCATGCCGCGTGGCGGTGTGCCGGTCGCCATCGAGATCGCCAAACAGCTGAAGGCACCGCTCGATTTTGTTTTCGTGCGCCGCATCGGCGTTCCAGGGCACAAAGAGGTTGCCATGGCGGCGGTCGTCGATGGTGCGGCGCCGGAGCTTGTTCTCAACGAAGAGATCAGCGCACAAATCGAAATCCCGCAAGCCTATATCGAGCGCGAGATGAAAGCTGAGCTTCATGAGATCGAGCGCCGAAGACGGGAATATGCCAGCACGGCGGCCAGGCCCGCTATCACGGGACGAACCGCTATCATTGTCGATGATGGTATCGCGACCGGCACCAGCATGCGGGCCGCAATAAACGCACTCCGCAGAAAGAAGCCAAAGGAACTTATTGTAGCCGTTCCCGTCGCGCCTCTGGAAACCGTCAACTCACTTCGTTCCGATGTTGATGCGGTGATCTGCTTACAAACTCCGGAGCCGTTTTACGCTGTCGGTATGCACTATAAAGACTTCCATCAGATCGACGATGATGAGATTGTAGAAGCACTGCACGAATTCCGAAAAGGCGCCGATCTTGCACAACACACGGCCTGACCTTCGTGTTTCGCCCTACGCCTGCCGCTTGCGAGTCAGATCCTGAAGCTGACGGCGCGCCGCCGCGAAAGCATCTGAAATTGTAACGTTGATATCCTCGTGGCGACCCGTCACGCTCGGCTCACGGCTTACCGCAATGTCGTTGGCGCCTGGAACCGTGATGAGTAGCCGGATGCTATAGAAATCTCCATGGCGGTGGCGATGTTGCGGTCGCCCTATAACGATCCGGGCCGATGTAATCCGATCGTAGAACTGCTCGAGCTTCTTTGCCTCGTCGCGAACCCGGCTCGCGATGTAATCAACTGGCTTTATGTGCTCAAACGAAATTTGAAGTGGGATCTGCATGGGAACACTCCCGCGATATCGAAAATTGCCGCGAATTTGAATAGCCCTTACTCATCGCGATGCCAGTGAGCCCTCACGAAATAATCCCCTTCGCTGTAGTCAATATCAAATTGGCCCTTGTAGGCGTGTTCGAGTGCATGCCCGAGACGGCGCGGCAGATGAATATCTGTGGTGGTTACGATCGCCGAGCCGTTTGCATCGGCGATCTCAATAATCCTCGACAAGGGGTGCTCGGCGTTTTGATCGGATTGCGTGTTTCGAATTAACTCGAAAATCTCACCCTTGTGTTTTTGGAAAAACTTGCCAGACAGCGTGACTTCACCTGCCGGATATTTATCGTTCTCCCGCAGACACGCAGGGCACAATTGCCTCGTCGCGTCAGTCGGCGCGCTATCCAGCCACTGCCAACGACCATCGAGGAATACGGCTCCGCACTGATTGCAGACTGTCGGCTCTCGCAGCTTCCCTTGCGCCTTGTAAGGATCATGCCGATGCGGCGCGATAAGATGCGATTTCATAAGATCATGGCGCGGCTCTGCGCGATGTAAATCTCGTGTTTTCATCGTCGTCGCCTTTCAGAATTAAAGGTGATCCAGCTCAAATTTCTCACAGGAACGACCGAGAAGCGCGAAGCCGTCTTCCAGGAAGTCTCCGAGCAATGGAATGCCAAGCAAATAGCGCGCTGTGTTTTTGTTGTGCGCGCGGGCCGCCTCTTTGCGCACCTCGGCCCAATCCGCGGCCGAATAGTCTTCGCGGCCAAGCCAAACAAGCGCGACAAGATCAATCTGCTCGTCTTCATTCATGTCGTTGATTACCGAGGTTAATTCTTCAACGACGGGATCGTCCGTGTGATCTTCCAGAACAGATGTCATCTTGTCGTCGGACGCGTTCGAGCCGGGATCTGATTCACTGACGGCGTCTTTCGCGTCGAACTCCCGCGCCTTCGCAATAACGAAGCAAACCTTTTCGGGAGAAATCTGAAGCTCAGGCAGTTCAGGCGCTTCATCAATAATTTTAGCTGGCTTCGCCATTTTCGGAATCCTTCAAATGAAGCAAAAATGGCTATGTTTCCCGAACCGACCTTGATCGCCGTCAAGCACGTCCAGAAGCTCAAATTTCTTTGAGATTGACGTTCATCAAGGGAAAACAGTGCGCTACAGCGAAGATCATCAGCAAACATCTTTTTCGGAAAGCGATATGTACAAACATTTACTCATCGCGACAGACGGATCAGAGCTTGCCCAACGTGCAGTTACACAGGGCTGCGAGTTGGCGAAAGCGCTCGGGTCGAAAGCAACGATTGTAACAGTCACCGAACCGTGGAGGATGGTCGCTCCGGCCGAAGTCGCGGTGGTGTATCCGATCGAAGATTATGAAAAAGCGGCGGCTTCAAACGCGAGTAAAATTCTTGCCGATGCTGCTTCTGCAGCCGCCAAAGTCGGAATAACCTGCGAGACCGTGCACATCAAAGACGAATTTCCGGCTGAGGGCATCGTCCAGGCGGCGCAAGCGCGGGCCTGTGATTTGATTGTTATGGCGTCTCACGGGCATCGCGGCTTGGTGGAATTTGTACTTGGCAGTCAGGCCCACCGCGTCGTCACGACCTGTGCTGTCTCTGTGTTGATCTGCCGATGAGCGACTTCCTTCACTTATCCGACAATGTGGATGGCACAGTCGCTCTCGCAGCATCTCTTGCGACGGCGACGCTTGCGGCCAGAAGTTATAGTCATTTTTTATGATGGCCCTTGACGCGAACAACGTGGAACGGAGCACCCGGTTTGAGGTCGGCCTCACGATGGACGAGGCGCGGAAGCGGCTCGCCACTGAGGGTCCAAACGAGCTTGAACGTAAAAGCAGACGCTCTGCGTTCGCGATTACGTTGGAGGTACTGCGTGAGCCGATGTTTCTTTTCCTCGTCTGCGCTGGCGGGATCTATGTCATCCTTGGCGAAACGAGCGAAGCGATTGTCCTCTGTCTTTTTGCGACAACTTCCGTCGCCATCGCAATTGTCCAAGAGTTTCGCAGTGAACGTGTTCTGCAGGCCCTAAAAGAGCTCTCGAGCCCTCGTGCTCTCGTCATTCGGGATGGAGAGCGTCGCCGCATCGCTGGCAGAGATGTTGTCCGCGGCGACATTTTGATCATCAGCGAAGGTGATCGGATTGCTGCCGATGGGCTTTTGATTGAAGGTGACTTGTCGGCCGATGAGTCACTATTGACAGGGGAATCCGTTGCAGTCCGCAAGATTCCTGTCGATAGGGATGCGTCGGCTCCGACAGACCGCAAACCTGGTGGCGATGATACGCCTTACTTGTTTTCCGGCACGCTCGCCGTTCGGGGACAAGGCAAAGCCGAAGTTGTCGCAACCGGAGGCCGAAGCGAGATCGGAAAAATCGGTGCCTCACTCGCCCGAATTGAACCGGAACCGCCCCGGCTCAAGGCCGAGATCAATGGTCTTGTGCGGATGTTCTCGATTATCGGCGTGGCGGTCTGCTCTCTCGCTTTCCTATTGCAGTGGGCATCGGGACATTCTGTGCTCCACGCCCTCCTTGCAGGCATCTCGCTTGGCATGGCGATGCTGCCTGAAGAATTCCCGCTCGTACTCACCGTCTTTATGGTCATGGGTGCCTGGCGTCTTTCGCGCGCCCAAGTCTTAACGCGACGTGCGGCCGCGATAGAGGCACTCGGCGAAGCCACCGTCCTCTGCACCGACAAAACTGGTACGTTGACAGAGAACCGTATGTCGATTGCTGAACTGCGCTTGCCGACAGGCGATACATTTGGCGCGAGCCAGCCAGAGGCGTTGGGTTCGTTGCCTACTCAGTTCCATCGCCTCATCCGCGCCGGAGCGCTGGCTTCGCAGCCGACGCCTGTGGACGCAATGGACGTCGCCATCGTCGATTTTGCCGAGGCGCGTTCTTGCGGCACAGAATCGCGAAATCGGGACGTCTTGGAGCGCACCTATGGCATGACACGGAAGCGCCTGGCCGTGGTAAATGCTTGGCGGGCGAAATCTACGGACGAATTTAAAATAGCGGCCAAAGGCGCGCCCGAGACGATAGCCAAGCTGTGCGGGTTATCGGCCGCCGAGTACGCCGGGGTCTCCACGATGACGGATACAATGGCGCGCGAGGGGCTGCGCGTATTAGCCGTCGCCGAAGCGACGTTTCCTGAAAGAGATCTGCCGCTCGAGCCGAACGCTTTCAATTTTCAATTTGTGGGCCTCATAGGCCTTACCGATCCGATCAGGGCGAATATTGCTAGTGCCGTCAGCGAATGCAGGGCGGCGGGCATTCGCGTCGTAATGATCACCGGCGATTATCCGACAACGGCCCTTGCGATCGCTCGTAAAGCCGGTATCGACGCAAGCTGTGTGGTCTCGGGACCAGAAATCGAGAGCATGACTGCGGCGGCCCTCGGCCGCAACATCAGGGAATGTTCCGTCTTCGCGCGAATTACGCCGGCCGATAAGTTGCGCATCGTTCAAGCGCTTCAGGCGAACGGCGAGATTACTGCGATGATTGGTGATGGTGTAAACGATGCGCCATCTCTGAAAGCAGCCCACATCGGTGTTGCTATGGGCGGTCGCGGAACCGACGTGGCACGTGAAGCGGCTGCACTCGTCCTTCTGAATGATAACTTCAGCTCGGTCGTCACTGCTATTCGGCTAGGCCGTCGAATATTTGACAATCTTCGCAAGGCAACGGGCTTCATTGCAGCTATTCACGTGCCGATCGCAGGACTCGCCCTGTTTCCAATCATCGCTGGACTGCCAACAATCCTTGGCCCCTTACACATTGCCTTCCTCGAACTCATCATCGATCCAGTCTGCTCTATCGCCTTCGAAAACGAGCCGGAAGAATCCGATGTCATGAGCCGCCCGCCTCGATCGGCAAAGGCGCCCCTGCTCTCATTGGCGCGGCTCCTATGGTGTTTGCTGCAGGGTGTAATAGCGTTTGCTCTCATTGCCTGCCTGTATGTTGCGTCTTTGCGGTATGGTCTTCCCGCCGATCAGGCTCGTTCCCTCTCCTTCGGTGCAATGATCGCATCCTCGGTTGCATTGGTTATTATCAATCGCAGCTTTGACACTGTGCTCTTCGGATCTCTCGTCCGACCCAACCCCATGCTCTGGGCAGTCTTCGCACTCGCTACGGCAATCTTTGCGACAACTCTTTACTGGACACCTGCACGCGCCCTTTTCGACTTTGGCGCTTTTCACGCTCATGATGCGCTCATATCAGTCAGCGTGGGCGTTGTACTGCTGATAATCCTGGAGCTGCTGAAAGGCATATTTGATCGACCCATCCGTTGATGGGAGGGTGGATCTAAGTGAGCAGTCTTTACAAGGCTTGCATATTTCAATAATTCTTGTATTGTCTATTTATGAACACTGATGAAGCTGTCACTCGTCTCGCGGCGTTGGCCCACGATCAGCGCCTCGCTATCTTCCGGCTCCTGGTGCGGGAGGGCCCAAACGGGCTGCCTGCAGGCGAGATCGCTGAAGCTGTTGGCGCCACCCCAACAGGAGCGTCATTTCATCTTAAAGAATTGGACCGCGCCGGACTAATCCATGCCACGCGCGTTGGCCGGTACATCCGCTATGCGGCGCACTTTGAGGGAATGCGACAACTCTTGAGCTTTCTCACCGACGACTGCTGCCAGGGAAATCCGGAGCTTTGCGGCTCGACAATCAAAAAGGCGCGTAAGCTGTGTAAGGGAGAAGCAAAATGACCCGAGATCGACCGTATAACGTCCTCTTTCTCTGCACCGGCAATTCCGCCCGTTCCATCATGGGCGAGGCCATCATCAACCGCATCGGCGCAGGGAAGTTCAATGGCTACAGCGCGGGCAGCATGCCAAAAGGTGAGGTTCACCCGCTGGCCATCAATCTTCTGAATAAGCTCAACTATGACACCGGTGCTCTCCGCTCAAAGTCCTGGGAGGAGTTCACGGCAGCCGGTGCACCCGAATTGGATTTCGTCTTTACCGTTTGCGATAACGCCGCCAACGAAGTTTGCCCGATCTGGCCGGGGCAGCCGATGACAGCACACTGGGGCCTGCCGGACCCCGCCGAGGCTCAGGGGGATGAAGCTCAGCGAGCGCTCGCCTTTGCCGATACCTACCGCATGCTCAACAACCGGATTGGCATTTTCGCCAGTTTGCCGCTCGCGTCACTCGACGAACTCAGCCTCCAGAATCGCCTCAACGACATTGGCCGATTGAAAGCTTCAGCCGTGCCGGAGAGAGCCTGAGCATGTCAACCTTCGAACGCTATCTGACGGTATGGGTCGCCCTCTGCATCGTTTTCGGCATCGCGCTTGGTCATTTCTTTCCTGTTGCCTTTGCAGGGATCGCCGCGGCGGAAGTGGCCAACGTGAACTTCGTCGTCGCGGCGCTGATCTGGTTGATGATCATTCCGATGCTGGTGAAGATCGATTTCTCAGCGCTTTCCAAAGTGAAAGCTCATTGGCGCGGCATCGGCGTCACTCTTTTCGTCAATTGGGCGGTAAAGCCGTTCTCGATGGCGCTTCTGGGCTGGATCTTCGTCGGCTGGATATTCCGGCCGTACCTACCAGCCGAGGAGATCAACAGTTATATCGCCGGCCTCATTCTCCTCGCCGCTGCGCCGTGTACGGCCATGGTGTTCGTGTGGAGCAACCTCTCTGACGGCGAGCCGCATTTCACCTTGAGCCAAGTGGCACTCAACGACGTGATCATGGTTTTCGCGTTCGCGCCGATTGTCGGTCTGCTGCTCGGTCTTTCGGCGATCACGGTGCCTTGGAACACGCTCCTTTTGTCGGTCGTGCTTTACATTGTGGTGCCGGTCATCATCGCGCAGGTGATCCGCAGCGTCGTCCTCTCGACCGGTGGCCAGGGGGCGCTGAACGCATTGCTTCGGCGCATTCAGCCTCTATCCCTCGTGGCCCTGCTCACCACGCTGGTCTTGCTATTCGGCTTTCAGGGCGAGCAGATCTTGGCGCAGCCATTGATCATCGCCATGCTGGCGGTACCCATTCTCATCCAGGTCTATTTCAACTCGGCGCTCGCCTACCTTCTCAACCGCGCGTCAGGCGAAGCTCATTGCGTGGCGGGACCCTCCGCGCTGATCGGCGCCAGCAACTTCTTCGAGCTGGCAGTCGCCGCCGCGATCAGCCTCTTTGGTCTACACTCCGGCGCAGCGCTCGCCACCGTCGTTGGCGTGCTGATCGAGGTCCCCGTGATGTTGTCTGTGGTGAAGATCGTCAATTCGTCGCGCGACTGGTACGAGGCCGGTCGGACGGTCAGAAAGCGTGGCCTATCCGCGCAAGCAGGAGAATGAGCGATGGCGATCACCATCTACCACAACCCGGCCTGCGGCACTTCCCGCAACACGCTGGCGATGATCCGCCAGAGCGGCGAGGAGCCGGAGATCATTGAATACCTCAAGACCCCGCCTTCGCGCACAACACTGGTGGACCTGATTAGGCGCATGGGCATCACCCCGCGCGAGCTGCTCCGCCAGAAGGGAACGCCCTTTGCCGAACTCGACCTGGGCAATGCCAAGTGGACCGACGATCAACTCATTGATTTCATGATGGAGCATCCTATCCTCATCAACCGGCCTATCGTTGTCACAACGATAGGCGTGAAGCTGTGCCGGCCATCGGAGACGGTGCTCGACATCCTGGCGGAGCCGAACATCGGCAACTTCACCAAAGAGGACGGCGAAGTGATTGCGGCAAGAAAGAAGGCTTGATGAGCAAGAACGGCGCCAGCGACCTGCCCAACATCGCGCACGAGCATCTGCACATTCCCGCCGAGGATAAGCTCGCCGCGGCGGGTAGCCATAAGCCGCGTATCCTTTTGCTCTACGGTTCACTGCGCGCGCGGTCGTACAGCCGCTTTCTCACGATGGAAGCGGCGCGATTGCTGGAGCATTTCGGGGCCGAAACGAAGATCTTTCACGCGCATGGCCTACCGCTGCCGGATGACGCGCCCGCGACCCATCCCAAGGTGCAGGAATTGCGCGAGCTTGCTGCCTGGTCCGAGGGCCAGGTTTGGTGCTCGCCGGAGCGGCACGGTGCGATGAGCGGCGTGATGAAGTCACAGATCGACTGGATACCTTTGTCTACGGGCGCTATTCGCCCCACCCAGGGCAAGACGCTGGCCGTGATGCAGGTCAGCGGCGGCTCTCAGTCCTTCAATGCCGTGAACCAGATGCGCGTGCTGGGCCGCTGGATGCGGATGATCACCATTCCGAACCAGTCTTCCGTCGCAAAGGCCTTCAATGAATTCGACGAGGACGGCCGCATGAAGCCATCAGCCTATTACGACCGCGTTGTAGATGTGATGGAGGAGCTGGTGAAGTTCACCCTGCTTACCCGCGACTGCGCTGACTATCTTGTCGATCGTTACAGCGAAAGGAAGGAAAGCGCCGAGGAGTTGTCGCGTCGCGTGAACCTGCCCTCAGCCGTGAACGACACGCCGCGGCGGTAAAGCCTTTCAACGACCGCTCGTTCGGACGCTCATCACGCCAAATTCCGCGACTCGAATGGGGCGAATATGGCGTCTCGTCCGTGATGCATAGAAAACAGACTCTGGTGGCCTCCCCCCGCACCTCAAGTAGTCGTCCCTAAGTGGGTGGAAATGCCATTTCGTACTTGGGCCAAGCGGATACTCTGCTGTAGTTCGCTCAAGTCTGCGTAAGCCTTGTATTATCATCGCCATCGGAGGTTCGGAGAGGCGCTCGGGCTTATGGCAACAAACAACACTGACGAGAAGACATCGAACGCCCATGGCGTCATCGAGCTGCGGATTCAAAAGCTGGCGCAGCTTTTTAACTCGCTCGACCCATCGCCTTTTCACGAGCGGGATCTGGATCAAGATGCCGAAGAGTACATCGTCGGCTGGGCACGCGAATTACCATCAGACTTGCCTCTGAAGATTGTTATCCATTTGCCCGACGAGGCGATGCATGATGCTCAAAAGTGCGAGCTTCCGTCGGCGTTGGCAAACTACTTCACAGAACGCGCCCAATTTGCGCAACGCGAACTAAATGAGCTGTTTAGAATCGGACGCCTCTATTTATTCGTGGGCTCCGCCACCCTGGTGGCGTGTCTCCTCGGCAGCCAATTGGTGCGAAGCACGCTCGGCGCAGGGCCGCTTGCGGCCATCGTCTCCGAGAGCTTAGTCTTCTTTGGATGGGTCGCCAATTGGAAGCCGATCGAGACTTTTCTTTACGATTGGTTGCCGCTGAAGCGCCGGCGAGATCTATTTCTTAGACTGGCGCAAGCGACTGTGCACCTGGAGAAAATTCCGTCGGGATGATCCTGGAGCTGCTCTCAAAAGAGTGTGCAATCGACAGACGTCGCAGGCCTCGGCGCGTCGATACGTGAGGAACCAACATCAACTGCCGAAGAACTTGTCAGGTCACGGCTCTAATGAACTCATGCGAACAACGATGCCAAGACTGGTATTGGGTTCACCGTGCCTGCTGGCTCTCCAAATAGGAGACGAGCTCATCAATCTCACGATCAGCGGCGTCAGGTGGCATGTTCTCGTTGAAATAACCCTCCCATGCAAGCAGCCGCATTGTTCCGTGTCCGCTTATGCCGCCATCGCGGATAATTCCTTCCACCTTCCCCCTGGGAAACCAACCGCCGTTGTGCTTGGAGATTTGTGTTAGATCGGGAGCAGGCTTCTTCAGCCCTTCGGCAAATATCCCCGGGCTCGCACCAATTCCATGGCATAAGGCGCAGTAGGTCCGGTATGTTTGTTCACCCGCTTTGAACCTTTGATCGGGCATTGCTTTTGGCTCTTCATCGATAGTTTCCCGAGCTTTGCCGAGGACATCCTTCGTCGCATCTTCGGTCTTATCGAAGAACTCATCTGCGCTTCGTTGCGCCTTGTCCAAGGCTTCCGTCGTTCTATGCTGAGCATTGTCAATGGAACGCGGAATAACAATTCGCGCTTTGTCGATTGCGTCTTTAACAGCTCGCCGTGCCTTTTCGATTGCGTTCAAAGCGGCTTTCTTGGCGGCATCAATAGCTGCTTTAGCATCTTCCCCGGCATCCGTTGGGGCTTCCGACTTGGTTTGCGCAGATTGAAGTTGCTCGGAGAATGCGGCAGGCCTACCGACCAACAGAAACCCAAAAACTCCTATCGCGATTGCGACGTAATAAAATGGCGTGTGATTCCCGCTCTTGGACATGACGAAACCTCCCGAGCAATGAATGGCTTCGAGGCTCGCATATGCACTTCCGGCGATGCTTGATTCACATCAACCAAATCTGCTCGAGAGCTGAGGGTCATGGGGAAGCCTCTTATGTGAAAGATGTCGTCGCGAAGGAGCAACCGAGTTGTCACGATCGATATCCGCGGCCGAGATGCACCAGCCGTTCGAAATCTGTTTTTAGCTGGGCTAGCACCACGCGAGCCTAGAAAGCTGGCTCAAAATCGCTTGGAACGGCATCTGAAAGCAGCTATTTAAAACAGCCACGCCCTTCCGTTTTGCTTATTAAATCAATATCTTGTGGCGCGTCTACGGTGCTCCGTACGAGCCCGGGCGATATGACTATAACATTTGCCGCAGACGTCAGGTGGCCATCAGCGCATGCAATGCCTTGGCCTAGCGCGAATCTTACACATCCTGCAATCGTTGGTGCCATCGGTGATGTCATGAGTGAAGCTATTCGAGGCCTCGAAGGCGATGATAGCCGTTGCAGCTACCCGCCGCATCTCGTGGGAACGTTTTGAACAAGCACGGCATAAGACGGAGAAGAGAATTGGCACGGATATTCGTCTTCGCCTTGGCAGCCGTGCTTATAAATTTCTTCAGTCACACGGGCGCCTCCGCGAGGGACGCTGACCCGAAAGGGGTGGCACTCTGGGAAGCCGGTTCCAAGGCATACGACGACGGAAACCTAACTCAGGCGCGAGATCTGCTGTCACACGCAGCGGACGCCGGCAATGCTTCTGCGATGAACCTTTTGGCGTCGATCCTACAGAAAGGATTGGGGGGCGACGCGGACTTACCAGCCGCTCGAAAATGGTATGAAGCGGCCGCAAATAACGGTGACCTATCAGAAGCAATGTTCAGCCTGGCAATGATGCTGCACAACGGCCAAGGCGGCCCCAAAGACGTTGCCTCTGCTCGTTCCTGGTTTGAGAAAGCAGCGAATGCCGGGAATGTCCCGGCGATGGATTGGATGGGCTATCTTTCTCAGGATGGTGAGGGCGGCCCTCAAGATTTCGCGGTGGCACGGTCGTGGTTTCAGCGGGCGGCCGATCAGGGCGACGCCAACGGCTTGTATAGAATGGGCTACTATTTTGAAACCGGGACGGGTGGCCCGGCAAATCCCCAGGGCGCGCGCGAAATGTATCAGAAGGCGGCCGAAAAGGGCCTCGTTCGGGCCATGACCTACTATGCGAAAGTTTTGTATGACGGGACAGGCGGTCGAAAGGATTTAAGCGGAGCGCGGGACTGGGCTCAAAAAGCAGCCGAAAAAGGTGATGCGGACGCTATGGGGATGCTCGCAACGATCTACGCGCACGGGCAAGGCGTTGCCGTGAATTATTCATCGGCGCGTACATGGGCTAAGAGCGCGTCTGAAGCCGGTTGTTCGTTTGCGATGCCTCTATATGGCTTTCTCCTCGAAAGGGGCTTGGGTGGCCCTAAAAATCTTCCGGAAGCCCGCCAGTGGTACGAGAAGGCTGCCAATGCGGGTGATCGCATCGGCATGTACGACTACGGCATTGCTTTGATCCAAGGGAAAGGCGGTCCCCGCATGACGAAGGATGGCCGTGCATGGCTGCAGAAAGCCGCCGCCTTGGGGGACCCGGACGCCAAGAGATATCTGGCGCGCAAAGGGAGCGGCGGTCGCCGCACCGTTCGAAAACCTACCTATGAATCGTCCCTGGGGGGATTTCTGCCCTTCTAAGGATCTACGGATCTGGTGAAATTACCTCAACGATGAGGCCGTCAGGGGAGCACGATCGTGCCACCCTCTCCACTCAATACAGACTGCACAGCGGACAAAGATCCGATAACGGCGGCGCGACCGGTCCGTTCGGCGAAGTTGCACGCTGCGCTTACCTTCGGTCCCATTGAGCCGTCCGCAAAGCCATGGCGGCGCAAATCAAGCGATTTGATTTTTCCGATGGCCTTTTGTTGCGGCGTTCCCCAGTCAAGATAAACAGCATCCACATCAGTGAGGATGACCAGCTGATCGGCTCCAAGCTTCTCCGCAAGGAGTGCTGCGGCTAGATCCTTGTCGATGACGGCTTCGACGCCACTGATCCTGCCGTCTGGATTATTGCGACGGACGGGTATGCCGCCGCCGCCAGCGCAGATGACAAGAACGCCGCTGCGAACGAGACTATCAATAATCGGTAGTTCAACGATTTCCACCGGCTGGGGAGAAGGCACAACCCTGCGGAATGACTTCCCATCTTGTGCGTATGTCCAAGAGTGCTGTTCCCGAAGCGACGCAACTTCTTCTGAAGTGTAGACGGGACCAATCGGTTTCGTCGGCCGTTGAAATGCTGGATCGCTGCCATCGACGATAGTCTGTGTAATGAGCGCCGCGGTGGGACGTTCCGGGCTCGCATTTCGCAGTTCCTGAGCGACGACGTAACCGATCATCCCCTGCGACTCGGCCCCGAGCACATCGAGCGGATAAGGCGGGAGCGCCTTGTAGGCATTGGCTTCAAGAGCGAGCAAGCCCACTTGAGGACCGTTTCCGTGCACGATGACGATTTCATGTCCCTTACATGCCAGGGCCAATGCATCGGCAGCGGCGCGCATATTGCGCCGCTGATTTTCTGCAGACAGAGGCTCGCCGCGTTTCAGCAACGCGTTCCCGCCAAGAGCAACGACAATCCGCATCTGTTATGCGGCTCCCGCCATACGGAGCAGACGTCGGCCGAGCGGCTCCTGCTGGGTGATGCAATGAATGTTGCCGCCACCAAGAAGGATCTCACGCCCAGGCACGCTTACGATCCGCCGGGTCGGAAAGAGTTTCGCCAGCGCGTCCTGCGCCGGACCGTCAGCTGGATCGTTGAAGCGCGGCATCACGATTACGTCGTTGGCGATGTAGAAATTGACGTATGATGCTGCGAGGCGATTGCCTGCTTCGCGCGGCAGCGTTCCAGCAACCTTATCGACTCCGGCGGCTTCTTCAGCCGTGATCAAGACTGGTTTTGGCGCGATGAGCTTGTGAATGTTCAGCCGCCTCCCGCGAGCGTCGGTCGCCTTTTCGAGCCGTTCCAAGGCTCCGGCCGAAATTGCATATTGCGGATCGGAGCGATCTTCCGTCCACGTCAGCACAACTTCTCCGGGCGCAACGAAGCGGCAGAAATTATCAGTGTGGCCGCTCGTCTCGTCGAGGTAGACGCCTTTCTCCAACCAGATGATCTTCTCAAGATTGAGATAGTCACAGAGATACTTCTCGATCTCGGCACGGCTTTTATCGGGATTGCGGTTCGGATTGAGCAAGCACTCTTCTGTGGTCAAGAGCGTGCCTTGCCCGTCGACATCGATTGAACCGCCTTCGAGAATGAAGTCCGGCGCGTATCGATCATCCCTTTCGAGCTCTATGACTTTCTCACCGACGAGGTCGTCTTGATCCCAAGGGAAGTAGAGCCCTCCGGCAAGCCCACCCCAAGCATTGAATTTCCAATCGATGCCCCTCACCGCGCCCGCATCATTTACGACGAATGTCGGCCCGCAATCACGGATCCAACTGTCGTTACTCGTCATTTCGACGAGACGTACGGACGGGTCGAGCATCTCTCGGGCGATAAGATATTGAGCGGGAGATGCACAGACAGTTACCGGCTCACCCTGGGCGATCGCGGCGGCGACAGCCGCGAAAGCATGCTGTGCAGGCTTTGCACCACTTCGCCAGTTATCCGATCGCTCAGGCCAGAGCATCCAGCAACCAATGTGGGGCTCCCATTCCGCCGGCATCCGAAAGCCGTCCTGCTTGGGTGTCGTTGCGAGGACCTTAGACATGGGCGATCTCCTTCGTCGGTTTTGCTGGTTCGGGACGTTTGCCATGGACGAGGAATTCGCCGACGATGACCGTGAGCACGACGCCTCCGAGCACGGCGCCTATGTAGGTCATATCAACCGCGCCGGGCTTGTAGATGAAGAAGACGATAGCCTGCAGGATGAAGAGCATGCAGATGCTGCTCAGCAGCACAGCAACCGGATAGCCGCCGGGAACGCGATAAGGACGTCGAATATCTGGGTCATCCCTACGTAGTTTCAGGAACGAGAGGAACAGCAGGAAGTAGGGAAGCAGGAAGACGACTGACGAGAACGCGAAGGTCGTCCAGAAGAGATCTTCGGAGCTTTTTGCGAGCCACCCGTAAATCAACAACACGACGCTGGCGATGACACCGCACAGGATAGCCGAGTTAGCGGGTGTCTTATAAACGGGATGAAGCTTGGCGAAGATCGACGGAAGATCGCCACGATTGGCCGCCTCGGCGGCCGATCGGTTTGCTCCGATCGACCACGTCGTCATGTTGGCGATCAATGTATAGAGCGTCATCACGCACAGGGCGATGACCGGAACATTGCCGGAGATGCCTGCGCCGAAGATCTTTTGAAACGTATCCGGCAGGCCCTTAATGAGGCCGATGTCGGAAAGCGGGAGCGCGAGCAGAATGCCGACGGTTGCCAGAATGTAGAAGAACGCGATGATCGACCCCGAGCGTACGATTGCCCACGGCACGTCCCGCCCAGGATTTTCCATCTCCTCAGCCGCTCCGGACATTAGCTCGAAGCCGAGGAAATTATAGATAATGACCGGAAGGAACGCGAGACTATCGCCCCAGTGCGGCGTGAGCGTCGCGAGGCTGAACTCGTTCGCGGGACCGTTATGCATTGCGTAGGCAATGCCGCCGAGGCCGAGCGCGAGCATGATAATCACTTTGAAAATGGCGCCGATATTCGGCACCCATTTCCCGACCTCCAAGGTGATGATATTGATGCCGACGGTGAGCCACGTCAGCCCCAGCGTGATGACAATCTTCGTCCACAGGCTCATATCCGGCGCAATCAATTCTGCCAGAATGCCTGCAAAGAGGATGTACACCGACGGCATCCAGAAGGCGACGTTGACCCACCAGAGCCAAGCGGTACGTCCAGCCCAGACGGGTCCGAAGGCGCGGCGAACCCAGGCATAGATGCCGCCCTCCTCCGTGTAGGTGCTGCCAAGCTCAGCAGTGATCAGACCATACGGAATGAAGAACAGGACGAGCGTGAATATCCACCAGAAGATCGATTGCACGCCGATCGAGGCGGCTGCCGTCAGCTGATCAATGACGAGTACCGCACAGACGGTAAACAAGGTCATATCCAAGCCGTGGAGAACTTTTTGGAAGCGCGGAGGCCGCACTGCACCCGGGGCTGAGACCGCCATTGGATTATCCTCTTATGTTTTTAGCTGACGAGTTCGGTTGCACGCATGTGGAAGTCATCGACCGCGCTCCGATACCGCGCGATAGCGCTTGGATCCGCGATCTTCAGGCGCGGATAGACGAAGTAGGCCAGCAGGGCCTTCTCGGTATGGAGCCGATTTTCAGATTGGTCGTAGATAATCGACTGAGGTCCATCCATGACGGCATCTGTCACCTCGACACCACGTGATGCCGGCAAACAGTGCATGAACTTGGCGTGCGCGGGCGCACGCGCGAGCAGGCTCTCGTTGACCTGATACTTCGGCATGAAAGCCCGTTCGCGATCAGGAATTTCAGCTTCCTGTCCGATCCACCACCAGAGATCCGTATAGATGAAGTCGGCGTCTTTAACCGCTGCATTAACGTCATCTGTAACAGTAAGGGTGCCGCCGGACTTCGCGATATTGGCGCGGGCGATATCCTGCCAGGCCTTCGGGGCCTGATAACGCACAGGTGCAGCGTGCGTGAAATGCATGCCCATCTGCGTGCAAATCATCATCAGCGAGGAGCAAACGTTGGTCGCATCACCGACGAACGTCACATGGACGTCGGTCAGCGACTTATCCGGAAGCTTGTGCTCCATCATCGTGAAGACGTCACATACGACCTGGGTCGGATGGTTGTAATCCGTCAAGCCATTCATGACCGGCACAGTCGAATTTGCCACGAGATCGAGAACCGTCTTGTGCTTGAGCGTTCGCGCTTCAATCACGTCGACCATACGACTGATCACCTCTGCCGTATCGCGAATGCTCTCGCGCTTGCCGAGATGAATCTCTCCCGGTCTCAAATAGAGAGCGTGACCACCAAGCTTGGTCATCGCGACTTCGAACGAAACACGCGTGCGTGTCGAAGGCTCTTCGAAGATCATGCCCAGCGACGCACCTTGAAGGAGCCGCGGGCATGCGCCTGCCTTGTCAGCTTCCTTAAGAAGGCGGACAAGGTCCATGATCCGCAGCAACTCCTCGCGCGAAAAGTCCTGCGTGTCGATGAAGTGTCTTAAAGCTGCAGCCATCTGTCGTCTCCGTTGAGCTCATCGGAGTTTTGGTTGCTCACGCTCTCTTCGGCCTTGATGGAGGTCAACGTTCAGTCGAACGGATGCGGTCGAGGCGCGTCTCATTACGACCCGGAATTTAACGATGACGCGGCAGCCCCCCGGGTCCAATCACCGGCATTAGGTGCTTTGCTTTCCCGGCCGAAGAATTGGCGGCATGCGATCAGGAATTCATCAAGACAATCAATTGAGAAACAAAAGAGAAGACAGTTCCTCGGCGCGGTCTCTATAATATTGGGAGACGGGGGACACTTGGCAGCTAACAAGCAAACCAAGGAGTCCGTATCATGCAGTCTCTCCTCGCGGCCGCTTCGCCGGTAAATTCTTCTGTCTTTCGTAGCGACGCCATCTATTGCAGACGATTAAATGTCGGCAAGCGCGCGTCATATGCTGGGCGATGGCGCCATTAAACATTTCATGTGCTGCTTATGATCCAACGGTCGGTGCGCATTTTTGGCGCTACTCATGGATCAGCATTTCCCGTTCCTTGTTCGATAGATTGAGAGGTTCGTCATGACCGCCAGTCCTGTTTCTGCAAGACCTACAGAGGCCTCGGACCCCAGTTGGTGGGGCGCTATTCTGGTCGGAGCCATTTTCGTCTTCGCTGGCATCTTCGTCCTCGGAGATGTCGTCGCTGCGACGGTAATCAGTACGATGCTCATTGGCGTATTGCTGCTGGTGGCGGGCATATCGGAAATATTTCAAGCGTTTTCGACACAGCATTGGCGCGGCTTCATGCTGAGATTGCTTGTCGGCTTTCTCTACGGCGTTTGCGGAATAATGCTAATCACGGATCCTGCACGCGCTTCGGTTATCCTGACCTTAGTCTTCGCGCTATCTCTGATTGCCTCGGGATGCGTTCGGATCGTCCAGTCGTTTCAGTACTGGGCTTTGTTCGGCCCACTCCTGCTGATTTCCGGGATCATTGGCATCGTGGCGGGCCTCGTCATTCTCGCCAAATGGCCATTCAGCGGCCTATGGGTCCTGGGACTTCTGGTCGGCATCGATCTCCTGTCTCATGGCATTTGGTGGATCTTCTTCGGAAGCAGGGTGCGCCAGGAGAACAGCGCCGCACTCGGTTGACGAACGCTGCGCGGACGGCGGCATTTGGCACCCCGGGGCGAAGGCTCGCATGGAGCCTTCTTCTGGGGCGCCTTTTTATCGTTTATTCTGTAGCGACCACAATCAGTCGATCCCTATCTCTGAGAGAGGGAGGATAGCACGGACGCCGGAGCTGACACTTCGGCCTGCTTGCCTTAAGTGTTGCAAGTCTCGTGGCTTTGCCACCTTGTCAGAAAGAAGCGACCATGCAGTCGATCATCGACCCGCGGAACGGCGACGCCGAAGACGACGGATCGAGCACGAAACGACGAACATTGTTATCCCTTGCCGGAACGCTTCTCTCGGAAATCAGTTTGCCAAAGTTACTTGCGGCCTGGATCGCGTTGGTCGTCGTTCCTGCGATCATGCTCGGAGTAGCGCCGGTTCTCGTCTCGATATGGATCGGAACAGTCTCGTCGAAGACGGCCGCGCTTTATACCGGTCTCTTCGCGCCGATCGCGTTGCTCGCCCTGCTTGCGATCGGATGGTTTGGCGGCAAGCCATTATGGCGATTCGTTGAGACGAATTTCTGGTCGCTGAACGCACTCGCGGTTCAGCCGGCTTACGCCGTTGTGCGGGAAGCGGTCCGTCAATTCGCCGAGCGCTTCATGACCGTCGGCACTGACCAGCAACGCCGCGGCCGCGTGCGCGCGATGAGCGCTGCTGTAGCAGGCGTCCTGATTTGCGCATTTGCGATCTGGGTCTTTACGCTCGTGTGGCCGCACACGAGGTGGACGGGCTCCGTCAGCGATCTTTCATCGCCAACGAGACTGATAGGCATCGCGCTTTGCAACAGCGTCGCCATCGTCATGGCATATCTCGCGGCTGCGGCATTGACTTGGGGTCTGGCTGATACCCTCATGGCGCAACCGCAGGATTTTTCTCCGGGCCCTGCCTCAGCTTCAGCTTCAGCAAAAAAGCTTTGGCGCGTCGTGCACCTTTCCGACATTCATACCGTCGGCGAGAGATATGGCTTTCGCATAGAAGGAGGGCGCTCCGGGCCACGCGGCAATAATCGCCTTATGCAGCTTTTGGCGAAGCTCGACGCCATTCACGCACGGACACCACTCGATTTGATCGTGATCACCGGCGATATCACAGACGCCGGACGCTCGACCGAATGGGCGGAATTTCTTGATGCCATGACGTACTATCCGCGGCTGTCAGAACTCACCGTGATACTTCCGGGAAATCATGATCTCAATGTCGTCGACAGAGCAAATCCTGCGCGACTCGATTTGCCTCTCAGTCCCAAGATGCGATTGCGCGAAGTTCGGGCGCTTGCCGCCATAACCGCGGTGCAAGGCAAGCGTGTCCGCATTTTCGATAATGAGAGCGATCAGTCCGGCGCGAGCTTGCAAAAGTCGCTTGAGCCTTTGGCAGAGCAAATTGCAGAATTCTCCGATAGCGGCGCCATGCGCCTGTCGTGGCACCTCGCAAATGTTTGGGCACAAAGCTTTCCGATGATTCTACCGCCACAGACACCGGACGGGCTCGGCGTCATCCTGATGGATTCGAATGCCGAAACCCATTTCTCGTTCACGAATGCGCTCGGCCTTGTGACCACCGAGCAAATACATGCCGCCGACAAGGTCTTCGCGCAATTTCCCAATGCCTACTGGATCGTTGCGCTTCATCATCACGTCGTCGAATATCCCAAAGCCTCGAAGGCGCTTTCGGAGCGGATTGGCACGGCTCTGATCAATGGCAGCTGGTTCGTTCGCCGGATGCAACGACATGGGAAGAAGATCATCGTCATGCACGGTCATCGTCATATCGATTGGATCGGGCGCTGTGGCGAGCTGACGATTGTCTCTGCTCCGTCTCCAGTGATGGATGTGACCGACGATAAGGATACTTATTTTTATATCCATACGCTCGGCGTGTGCCCGGATGGGCGTTTCACCCTCTTCACGCCGGAGCGCGTTGTTCTTTCGGGCGCCCTCAATCCTGCGTCCGAGGCTCCCGCAGCGGCGATGCGCCGAAAAGATCCGCAATCCAATGCGTCGACGAATGAACCTCACACAGCGAAAGAAGCACTATGACGATCGGTACGCCAATGAAGGCTCCAGGAAGCCCCCAGAGGAACGTCCAGAAGAAGACTGAAAATAGGACGATGAAAGGCGATATCGACAATGCGTTCCCGACGAACCGCGGTTCCAGATAACTTCCGACCACAAACTGGATGACGTTGAGACACGCGAAAATCGCGACGGCCGCGGGCCACGATGCAAATTGCGCGACGGCAAACACGGTCGGAAACATGGTCGCGATAAATGGGCCGATGAAAGGTATGAAGTTCAGAGCGAATGCGATCACACCCCATTCGAGCGCCAGCGGCAGCCCCGCAAGCCACGCGAACACCCAAACCAAAAGGCCAGTGATGGCACTCATCTGCGTGCGGACGAGCATATAGCGACGAAGCTTGGTGGCGGCGTTCGCTCCTCCGGTCAGTAGAACCGTTCCAAGGCTTCCTTGGCGCCACGCGTGAAGTCTTGCGCATGCGTCGTCAACTTCGAGTAATCCGAGCAGCACATAAATGAAGACGACAATCAGGAAGCTGAGCGCAGTATTGAGGCGTGTTGTGACTTCCTGGGCCAGGCGCAACAATTGATCGCCACGGAAATAGCTCGCCCATAGCCCGGCCAACTCGACGCCATGACCTTCCAGCCAGGATGTCAACGAGCCATAGAGAGCCTGCAGGCGGGCTGCGTCGTTCACGATAAATTGCCCCACGCGCCCCGCGGCCCAGGCAAGCAACATGGCAAAAGCGACGATCACGATGATGATCGCAGCGGTTGTTATCGCTACGGCGACGAGCCGGGCCATCCTGGCTTGCAGGAACCGCTGCAACGGCCAGGTGATGGCGATGATGAAGAGCGCGAAAGCGAGCGGCGCGAAGATCGTCTCGGCCACATATAGCGCCGCGCACGAGAGAATGGCGGCGCACACCCCCAGCATCGCTGCCTGAGTGCGGAAGTTCGTTTGTTGTGAGGGCGGCTGATGAGTATCCACGTCCGTTAGTTTCAGCCGGGATCCTGGTTGCGGTCAAGGTGCGCTATAAACTGTGCGTCACGCAATCTGCGACGGAGCTATTGCCAACTCCATGCAGATCGAAAGCGCCGGCTGCATTTACGCTGTTTATTCTTAAAAAACACGAAATGGAAAGACCGTCATTAGGTGAACCTGCATGCTCCGGCTCGCAGAACCGACGCCCGCGACGGCATGCACACCTATCATTTTTATCCGCGCCTGCTCGCTCTCTCCAAGCAGTCAAATCCGTGCAATAAAATTTGATTGCTCACCATAGATCTGATCGAACCACCTCGGCGCGTCTCTACCAGCCTCATAAACTTTGCATTTCGACGAGCAGACGTCGCGCGCTAGCGTTGCGTTTTCGACTAATCGCGCATTTCCCGAACCCATTTTCGCCACTCTGTCGTCGCGTCGTGTCGGAGGGAGATTGGCAGCGAGAGAGCGCACTCGCAACTGGGGGAAGCGCAATGGCAGACGTCTTTTCGGACCTCCTCATTCTGTTGCTCGGACCACTTATTTCTCTGGCCGTAGCGTGGATCATCGCGATCAAAGCCTTGGCGGCTCGAGATGAGATTTCGCAGGTCGTGGCAGCCCTAACGCAGCCCAGTGGCGCGGGCGCGCACGCCAAACGGGGGAGCGCGAACAATGAAAAACGCTAAGGCAGACAACTGTGCTTGCACTAATTTCAGTGCGGCAGTCAGCGTGGTCCACCACCGACGAAGTATGCTCAATAAGCGGGCCTCCAGCACACCCGCTTTTTCTCGCGTCGTGCTTGGGGCCGTGCTCGCGATCAACCTATTACCGGCTCCGAGCGTGCAAGCAGCGCGTTTCGTATTCGATCAGCGACGCACCGAGGTGCGCTTCATCTACAAGATCGCCTATGCGAAACAGCGCGGTCGCTTTACCAAGGTTTCCGGCACTCTCGATTACGACGAAGGCAAGCCCGGCAAAAGCAAAATAAAGGCTTCAATCGCTGCCGCGAGCCTTACGACAGGGGACGCGCTCATCGACGGCGAATTGAAGGGTGCGAGCTTTTTCAATGCTGCAGCGTCGCCAGTGATCACATTCAAAAGCGTGGGGGTGCATGCTGGGTCGGCAACCTCAGCGGACGTTGCCGGAGAGGTGACCGTCAATGGCATCACAAAGCCGGTGACGCTGAACGTTACCATTGAACCGCACGATGATCCCGCGCTCAAATATGACGTCGGTGCGCGCAAATTTCTCGCCAAGACCCGCATTCAGCGCAGCGCATTCAACATGGTGGACTACCAAGCGATGGTCGACGACGACGTTGATATCGAAATCGAAGCCATCGCTCGGCCGCGATAGCTCCCGCCAATCACCTTTCATCTCATCCACCACGCGCCCCAACTTTTGGGGCGCTATTAGATTCCTTTGGAGAGGCGTCTAGAATTTCCTGCGGAGCTCCGTGCGGAATCCGAAGTTGTCCTCTCCACCCTCCTGGATCTGATAGGTCGCATCGGCGCGGAACAACCACGCTCGGTCGAGCGGAATCTGATAGCGAACACCGAAGCCGTATTGTGGATCCTTTACGCCGATGCCGTCGTTCTCGAATGGCTGCACGGTTGCCACTTCAAAAACGATCTGCTGGTCGAGATTGAAGAGATATTCGACGCCAAGTGCGCCGCCGAACGTATTTGATGCGGTATCGTCGAGTTTCGGATAGCCCGTCAGCGCGTCAGTTTCGAAGTTGATACCGACGTTCTTCAATATACCCGCATTGTTGCCATCGACCAGCGGTTCGGGACTGCCGACGCCGACGAAGAAATTCGCGTAAGGCAAAAGCGTGCTCGGCAAGGGCGAGATCAGACTGTTTTCCGATATGAAGGCAAAGCCATCACCGCTTCCCCGACCATCGTCTCCAAAGTTGGCGAACAATCGGGTCGAGTTCGAAATGGTGTTGGCATAGCGCCGACTATAGGCCGCGGTTAGGAAGTGTTGCTCGACGGCCTCCTGACTTCCGTTGCCTTGAAGGAAGCCATATCCGGCTTCGATATAACCGCCGTACGCATCGATGAAGGTTGTAACGCCAAACAGATTGGCGGCGTGGTTATCGACTTTGCCGTTTCGATCGATAAGGCTCGCATTATCGACGTTGTCGAAGGCCGCGAAGAAGGTGAGATCGTAGTTTGACAGGCCGAGGGTGGGCGAGTTCTGCGCAGGGATCGTCACGGCGCCGCCGAGGATTGCATCGTTCGCCCAGATGCCGTTCTGCAGGAACAACGGAAAGAGCCCGACCGTGAACGGCAAATCGAAGCCAGCATATTTCCCTGTCACGCCCGAATAAATTGACCCAACATCGCCCTCAAAAAACAATGTCTGCGGATCAAAATCGATTTCATCGTTAAACTTCTGATCGCCATCGCCGCCGCCGAACTCGAAGCGGGTGAATTTCGCATTCCCATCCTGAAACGGCGTAAAGAACGCATGGATTCGCTCAGTCGCAGTGATCTTGAAATCGACGTCGAGGTTCAACCGGGTTGCGACTTGCGCGATATCCTTGCCGTTGTTCTTGTTGTACGCGATCGCCGTTCGCCAATCGCCATAGACGGATAGCCCCGGAAGCAGCGGATTCAGTTTGCCGAACAGCGTGCTGCTCTCGTCGTATATCCCCGACGTGTACTGCTCACGACCGATTTCCAAAAGCGGGCGTGGTGGCTCGACCGCGGTTTTGCCGCCATAGATATCCGCCTGCCCTTTGGCATCGTACTTTTTGTTGTATTGCGGATCGGGACGGAAGGCTCCCTTGGTCGATGTCTTTTTCTTGCGCGGTTTCGCATTCGATGCCGCGGGTGCATTCGCCTTACCGTCGCCCGGGACGTCAGCGCCGAGATATTGCTTCGGAACGATCGTTTCGTTGGGGCGCTTTATTTCCGGCTGCCACTCCGACGTTTCTTTTCCGGGCGCCCCCTCGACATCGTCCCGCTCGCGCGCGTCGTTGCGTTCCTCAGCAAGAATCGTCTCTGCAGGCGAACCTGAGATCATAAGATTGCCGCCCGCGATCAAAGCAGCGATGGCCGTTGCCGTCCCGGCATAAGATCGCAAGTTGCCTTTTACGGCAGAAGTCATACTGAAGCTCCCACTTCATGCCTCCGGCCGGCACTCCACTGCAGGCAAGAGGATTCAGAGAGGCTTCGGACCCGCGTCTTTGGACCATTCCCTCGATCCAAATCCGAAACGCTCGGTTCTCGGCGTTAGCCCTTTACGTCGACATCAACCGCGAAGTCGTGGAAGTTCATGATGCGCTCATTCATGCTCCGCTCCATATCTTTGGTGGCACCGACAAAGCGCATGAAATAGATCGGCTCGGCGCGGCTTCGCATGCGGAAAGCAAGGCGGTATCGACCAGGCTTGCTGATCAAATTACCTGGCACTTCATATTTGGCTTCCCTCACACCCAACGGCGTCAACGAATGGTTCTCCATGCGCACCAGCGGCGGATGATTGAGAACGGTGGTCGGGATGCTTGGCGGACGCAATTGCGGCAACGGATCAATGTCAAAATTGACCGGAAGATACATTTCGCGGTCCGTGCCCTTAACGTTGGTCGTCAGAAACTTGGTCTGAAAATTCATCAGCATCTGGTCGGTATCAATGCGGCCGGCCGCAACGTCGAGACTATGCAGATCGGCCATATCGCCGTTGCTATCGACGTAACCCGACTCCCAGACATTGTTACCGTCCGGATCGACAAGCGCGACATTCACCCAAAGCTGCGGCTGTGCGCCGAGAGATCCCGACGGCAGGTTGTGGCCGGTGTTCGTGTTCTTGATCCTGTAGGAGAACGCAAGATCCGAGCCGACCTTTGGCGTGCCTTCGATGAATGGGCCATCGACTTTGCTGCTGTTCTCCATCACCCGACGACGAAGAGCATCTCGTGCGTCGAGCTTCTTCAGATTTTCGTCGATAATTTCGCGCGCGTCCTCACGATCGTTCGGATTGCTCCAGCGCTTCGGAAACGCGACTTTGATCTTTCCGTCCGCGACTTTGTCTTCGAATTTGCTCGTGCCCCAGCCAGCGCGCCAATCGAACTGCAGCCAGTCCTGAATGCTATAGGCCTGGGCTTTGACGTTGTGCGGGAAGATGCCCGGATGAGCGATCGAATAGCCCGGTCCGACGAAGCGGTGGTTGGCATGTTTACGACCTGGATTGATCTCCTTGCCGCCGACGATCGCTGACGGCGCCGTCGCATAGCCCTTCGGCTGGCCGGGAACTTTGCCCATGTGACAGTCCTGGCAAGTGATCCCTGCTTTACGCGCCGGGCTATCGCGATATTGGTCCCACACGATTTCGAGCTTGATGCCTAGGTTCACGGCGACCTGATGACAACTGACGCAGAACTCCGATTTGGTGATCTGGTCGTTCGTGATCATGCCTTTATGGATGTCGTTGCCGCGGCCTTTTGCGCTCGTCTTGACCGAATAGGTTTCCTTATTGACTATGACGTTTTTGATGACGCTTTTTTCGCCGCTGCCATAGACGGGTTCGTAAATCTTACCCGGTTCAACCCGACGCTCGCCGTTGACCTTGCCGTACTGTTCTTTAACCCGGTGGCACGTGATGCAAGTGACGCCCTCACGTGAGATTTGGCTTCTCGCCCAAAGGGGCGCCTCGCGCGCTTCTCCGAGTTGCGTGCCGACCTGCTGATGGCAGCGCACGCAGAAGGTGCCCACTGTCCCCTGCGTCAGCGTTTGGAACTTTTGCTCGAATTTGTGGAACATCGGTGAGATCGACGCATAGGCGTGCTGCGACGATGACCACTCATCGTAAATCTGCTTATGGCAAGTGCCGCATTGCGCGGCGGTCGGATAAAGCTCTTCGTCGCTATTTGTGCTACCGTGCGCATCGGGCTTGCTGTTATCCAATCCGTCAGGCTTGGCTTTGCCGGCCTCCGGCCTTCGGATCTCGCCTGTGTTTTCGGCAAGCACAAGCGCGCGAGGCGGAGCTTGTGTCTGCCGTGTTGCGCTGCTGTTCTCCTCGGCTGCGGCTTTACGCGGATGCGCCGCAGACATAAGAACCGCGCTGGCAAACATGCCGGAGAGCAGTGCAAATATTGACAATCGCGTCATGGCCTTATCCCTGTCCTCAGTACATTTCAGGGCAGCATTTCGATTCGCATCGCCCCGCGAAACGACGCTGAACAGCCGTCTGGAATGGATGGCCTGCTGATTAATTGAAACGCGAAATGGGCCGCGATATGGCCGCGAATTTATTCTCGCGCCAGATTTCGCAATTCGGATAATTGCTCGCATTCGCAATTATCGACGACACTCCCTTCCTTGCAATAACGCGCTTCGTCAGCTTGCTGACTATGATTCCAACGCAAACGGCCGTTTATTATGGCCTTTACGCTGCTCCACGCATTCAACAGCAAGCGTCCAAAACGGCCCGCACCGGACGCCATCTCGCGCGTCGCATTTCTTGTTATTGCCGCAGCTATTACTCTATTTTACCGTTTCTAATTCCCCCTCCATTTCCGCTTTGAGCGATTTCCAACGCGGCCATTGTCTGACCACGAATGATCATTACTGGAAATAAAATGCAGGCGGACGAACTTGAAATTCTTCGCCTGATCTCAGCGGGATAGATCGACATCATGAACCTCAACCCTACTGGGATGAACTTATGTCAAAACGTCACAAAGTCACGATCGACGGCAAAAGCTTTCTGGCGCCGCGCGGTGCGCTTCTGCTCGATGTGGCGTTGAACAACGGCATCGACCTGCCTTACAGCTGTCGCGCAGGACATTGCGGAACATGCTGCGTGCGACTTGTATCCGGCGACGTGCACGGTGGCGAAGGAGCGGAGCCCGGCGTCATTCACGCCTGTCAGTGTCGGATCGTTGCCGACGCAGTAATCGAGCGCGAGCAGCCCGCTGATATTCGTTCCGTCAACGGCGTCTTGAGCACATTGCGGCCGCTGTCGTCGGAAGTCCTGGAAATCGGCATTACAACGGACCGTCCCCTTCCGCATCTGCCCGGCCAATACGCACACGTACAGTTCAGCGGTTATCCGAACCGTTCCTATAGCATCACGCATGCTCTGAATGAATCGGACGACTGCGATGCCACGTGGTTTCACGTCCGCCGCGTTGAGAACGGTCGCGTCAGCGCATCCATCGGTAAGCGGATTAAGATCGGACACCGTGTCAGGCTCACGGGTCCCTTTGGATCCGCGCACTTCCGGCCGAATCGCGGTGGCCGGATCGTTCTCGTGGCAACCAACACGGGTTTCGCTCCGATCTGGGCGATCGCCGTCGCAGCGCTTCGCGAAGATCCTTCACGAAGAATGATGGTCATTGCCGGCGGCCGCACCTTGGATTCCCTTTATATGGCCCCCGCTCTTGTGCGCCTGGCGCGTTTTCCGAACGTCGTCGTCGTACCAGTCTGCAGTTCTTTGCAGGTATCGATTCCGGCGGTCAGACCGGGTCGGCCAACCGACTATCTACCACGCTTATTGCCCACCGATGCTTTGTACGCCTGCGGTGCACCGGGCATGGTCGAGTCGGTAAAGGCAGTTTCGGCAGACGTTGGCGCGACCTGCTACGCCGACCCATTCCTGCCGGCACCCGACACAGCGGGCGGGCAAAGCCCTCTCACCCGCACCATCGAGAGGCTCTCCTCTCCCCGAGATCGAAACATTCTTCAACTCGCTTACGAGCGCCCAGGAGGTTTCAGGTAGCAATCGCTGCTCGCTTACGGGTACATGCGCGAGGAATATTTCATTGCGTCTTTCAAAGCGTAACAATTGGTCGATGCTCAGCACAGATTTCAATTCTGTGCGGTTCGGTCTGTTACTCGCACTGCCGTTGGTCGTTACGCTCGACATCGGTCGCTCTGTTGCGTTGGATACGACGAAGGTCGTCGGGCCGAATGCCTGCGCCGAATGCCACAAGCAGGAAGCCGAAGCCTGGAAAGGCACACATCATTTCAAGACGTTCCGAGAGCTGCCGCGCAACCCCGAAGCCAACAAAATCGCGGAAAGGATGGACGTCCGGCGCATCAAATCGGAAAGCTTATGCGTGAATTGTCATTACACAGTTCAACGCAAGGATAACAACGATGCGGTCGTGTCCGGAATCTCCTGCGAGTCCTGTCATGGCGCAGCCAAGGATTGGATCAAAATCCATAGCAGCTTCAGCGGTAAAACCGCGAAGACGGAAACGAAAAGCGAAGCGCAGGCGCGCTGGAAGCTCGCGGAGTCAAAAGGCATGATCCGACGTCATGCGCTCTATCAACTGGCGAAGAACTGCTACGGCTGCCACGTCGTGCCGCGAGAAGATCTCGTAAACAAAGGGTTACATCGAGCTGGCAGCCTATTTGAGCTGGTGTCCTGGTCGCAGGGCGAGGTGTTGCACAACACATGGTATTCAAGAGGCAAAGAAAATGTTCCGGCCGATGCCGAGCGCAAACGCATGCTTTATCTGATCGGCCTTGGCGTCGAACTTGAAACCGCGTTGCGAGCTGTCGGAAAGGCGACTGTGCGAAAGGCTTACGCCCTCGAAATGGCTCAGCGTGCGGATAAAGCGCGACGACGACTCGCAGCGGTGGCAACGGCAGTGCCAAACGTGCCGGAAATCGCCAAGATCGTGGAATTATCTCATTCGGCCGCACTGACCTTGAACAGCGAGAAGGATCTCTCGGCGGCAGCCGATGGCATATCTCAGCTGCTCGTCAGCATCACCGACAAGTATGACGGCAGCACCATGGCCGGCCTCGACAGCATGATCCCGCAGCCAAGCCAGTTCAAAGGTACTGCGAGAAAAGCTTCAGCCATCAATTGACGTTATCGGAGCGCGGCCGCGACCGGCGCGCGATTCCTACGGGGGTGGGAATGAGCAAATCTGGTGGCCTCGCGTGAAGACGGTAGCACAACGCGTTCCCGGCAGCGTGATCTGGATGCTTGGCTCGGCGTGGACGGTCATCTGCCGCGCGAGCCTCGTTGTCCTGATGATCGCGCTGTCCGCGGGCTTATTCTTCTGGGTATGGATATATGCCAGCGCGCTTCGCGATCCGCGCTATCTCGATGGCTGGCTGCTTGCCGCCGGCATGAGCCTGCAGTTCAGCTTTCACGCCGCTATCAAGACGAACAAGCTTCCGCCGAAGCTCTTCAAGAGATGGCGGGGCGTCCACATCTTCGTCGGCTACGCGCTTGTCGCCGCGTTCCTCTCACATTCCAATTTTTCGATGCCAGATACCCCGTTCGAGTGGGCACTGTGGAGCGGCTTCGTAACGGTGACGCTCAGTGGTGTGTTCGGCACTTACCTCGCGTGGTCGTCACGCGCCAAGTGCGGAATCGACGACAACGTTAGCCTCGAGCGCATCCTTGCCCGCCGCGCCGAGCTTGCGCGAGACGTGCGCGAACTCATTACGACACCAGATCCAATTGCTGTGGAGTTGTCGCTGCCCGCTCCGCCTTATGACGCTTGGATCACCGATCTTTACGCAAACCATCTCAATCACTTTTTCGCAGAGCCGCGCAATTTTTCGTCGCATCTCTTGGGCTCGCGAAGGCCGCTCCAGCGCCTGACGGCGGAGATCGAACGCCTGTCGCGCTACGTCGATGGCCCACGACAGGACAAGCTCGCGACGATCAGCAAGATGACGGCTGAAAAAGATCGTCTCGACTTTGCGCGCGTTCATCTTGCACTGACAAGAGCGTGGCTATTCGTGCATGTCCCCATCACCTACGCGCTCATCGTGCTGTCGGTGTTGCACATCCTTGTCGTCTATTCCTATTCGTCGGGGGCTTGGTGATGCGGCTGTGGCCGTGGCGAGCAATGGAGCTGAGTCCGCTTCCCAACTTGGGGCGAGACCGATTTGCGCGCATTCTGGCGCTCGCAACATCCATCGGCGTTAGCGCCGTATTCATCGCGTCTCCCGGAACGCAATTTCTCATGCCGGGGCCATTGAGCAGCGCGCACGGCGCGATCAAGAATTGTTCTTCGTGCCATGCCCGTAGTGGCGACGGAAAATTGAGTTGGGTCCATGGCATCGTCGCCCTTGGATCGACCGCGGACAGCAAGGCTTGCCTGACCTGTCACAAGATCTCGGAAAGCGCCTTTAACCCACACGGCGCGTCAGCTGAGGTCCTGAAGAAGAGCACGCTGCGGCTCGTAAATATTGCGACTGGAAGCCCTCAATCGCTGTCTGCGCGCGCGCAAACCGCTGCCCTGCCGATGCAGAAGATGATTTCCGGCGGCCTTAACTGCGCTAGCTGCCATCAGGAGCACCAAGGCATCAATTTCGATCTGGACAAGATCTCCAATGAGCAATGCCGATCCTGTCATTCGGTGAAATTCGACAGCTTCGATGATGGTCATCCGGCATTCGATACCTACCCGTTCCGGCGACGCACACGGATCATCTATGACCACACCGCACATTTCGACAAATACTTTCCGGACGTCGCGAAAAAAGACCCGTCGCGACGGATTCCGGCCACCTGCTCTACGTGTCACGACAGCCAAAACGACAGACGGATCATGTCTGTCGTTCCCTTTGAGCGAACGTGCAGCGGCTGTCATCTGGGACAAATTACCGGTAAGGACCGCGTGAACGGTCCGAAAGGCATTGCATTTCTGACGCTACCGGGCCTCGACCTCGAAACGCTGAAAAAGAAGAACGCGGCAATCGGCGAATGGCCGGATGCTTCAGAAGCCGAACTCACGCCTTTCATGAAAATGATGGTCGGGCGAAACGCTGAAGGTCGCGCGACGTTGAGAACAGTAGACGGCCTCAATCTGCAGGACCTTGCACAGGCTAACAACGATCAAATCAAAGCTGTGACCGATCTTGCGTGGGATATTAAAAAGCTGTTCTACGCGCTGATCGCCGGAAAAGCGTCCGACGTTCTTGGCGATCTTAATATCGGTAACGGCAATGCCAAGCTGAATGTGACGCTCGTCGCCGATTTGACAGCGAACATCCCGCGGGACGTTGTCGTTGGCGCGCAGCAGCAATGGTTGCCAAATTTGGCAAGAGAGATTGCCGATGGCCCATTGCCAGATGCTCCGGCGCCGAGCGCGTCCAACTCAACACCCGGCGTTTTGCGTTCCGCCGGGAAGGAAGAGGCGAAGAGTACGGACAAACGTTCGCCTCCTGCTGACGACGGCGAGCAAGAAAAAACGCGACAGGCAGCTGATAAGGTCAAGCGCGATCCTCCAGCGTGCCTGCTACGCGTCTTCGGTCAATGCATCATGAATAATGCGCCTGGAAACTCAGCAGATGCGGCTCATTCCGACGCCGGTGACAATAGCGATAACACGTCCACTGACAGGAAAAAGACCCATGCCACCTCTCTACCGCCTGCGATGCAAGCAGGCTTGAAGGATCTCCGGCCACCTGGCGATGGCGAACGCACAATGCAATTGGCACAAGTTTCGACGAGCAAAACCGCGGTCAACGCACGCGCTCAACCCGCGGCAAAATCCTCGCGCCAATCCGACGACCTTCTCTCTCTCTCAGAAGAGGAGAGTCGCGATCTTGAGGCGCGAAACAATGGATCGGCCGACAAAAAAGGCGCTGCATCTCAAGCAGCACCGTCGCCCTCGGGAAATGCGAGTACAGAGGCGAGCGTGCCCCCGATCATCAGCATTGCAAGCGATATCGATGCTGAAAGCTGGGCCGAATATGGCGGCTGGTATCGGCAGGATTACGCGATTTTCTATCGACCCACCGGGCACAAAGACAAGTTCATCTACTCTTGGCTGTTCCTGACTGGTCCGAAGACGCGGAAAGATGGCACGACGCCCGCTACGGCTGTTTTCAACGTCCTGACCAATAAGGACGCACCGGGATCATGCACGAAGTGCCACAGCATCGATGACGGCCGCAATGGTGGGCGCGTCGTCAATTTTTCTCCGCTTTCGGCAAGCTCCAAGAGCGGACGTTTTACGCGTTTTACTCACGAACCGCATTTCGGCATCGTAGGCAAGCGCGGCTGCCTGACATGCCACGACCTCGCAAAAGATCGGTCATATCTGAAGAGCTACGAGCAGGGAAATCCGCAGAATTTCGCGTCGAACTTCAGCACGGTGAAGAAGGATGTCTGCCAGGGCTGCCATGCCAGCAGCGGCGTGCGCCAAGACTGCCTGACATGCCACAACTATCATGTGAATGGCGTTATCACACCGATCATGACAACGCGTAATCCATCTCAGTAGTGCCAAGATGCGGGCACTTTGGCCGTCATCGCCACGCTAGGCCCCCATTTGCATCCCAATCTTCCGTCAAATGATCATCGAGGTTGGATATGGTCCAGGCTTTTGCATCGATCGCGGCGGGGACTGCTGTCACGCTTCTGGCGGCCGTACTTTTGTTGTTGCGCGCGCCGCTCCACGGTCGCCGACCGGTCGTTGCGCTTACGCATCGATGGATTAGCGCCGACACGCGCACATCGGGCATTGTCCTTGGGTCTCTCGTAGCGATCGCCGCGGCTTGTTTTGTGCACATCGCAGAAGCCCCGAGCAGCGTCGACGGCTCTTCCATGATAAGCCGTAGCGACGGGCATGTGATGCCGCCCGAAGCCACCGATGGCAATATTGAACCAGACACGGCGCAAGCGTTTGCTGATCTTCGCGCCTATGCGGCCGATACAAATTCTGGCGCGTCGTCGAAAGCTGTTGCCTCGCCGGACAATACTTCCACTGCTTTGCCTGACGTAGACACGATGATTGCGAAACTGATCGCTCGTCTCGAAAAGCAGCCGAACGACGTCAATGGCTGGAAAATGCTCGGGTGGTCGTATCTCAATACCGGGCGACCTGGCGATGCGGCGACGGCTTATGAGACAGCCCTTAAGCTTCAGCCCGGCGATACCACACTCAAAAAAGCGCTCGATGAGGCACACGCAGCGCAGGCCAACCCGCAGACATTTTCACCCAGCGTCGCGTCGCCGTCCGACGACGTCGCAGCGGCGGCAAAGCTTTCAGATACACAACGCAACGACATGATCCGCGGCATGGTCGATAAGCTTGCCGCCAGACTCGAGGCCTCCCCAAACGATGAGAGCGGCTGGTTGCGTCTGATGAGTTCGCGCGTCACGCTTGGAGAGACCGAGGCCGCCAAAACAGCGTTGACGAAAGCTCTCCAATCCTTCTCCGGCGATGCTGCCGCTAAAGCCCGGCTCGTGTCCGCGGCGCGCGAACTTGGCATCAAAGCAGATTAACGGCCCGCTCTTGCCGACAGATCTAAGCCGAACCGCGAAGCACGTCGTAAAACGCGTTCTCGTTATTGACCATGCGAAGCTTCTCTGCGACGTCGCGATTACGCAGTCGGCGTGAAACCGCGGCGAGGGCATTCAGATGCGTCTTCTCCGCTCCAGCCGGTGTCAAAAGCAGAAAAGCCAAATCGACCGGTTTGCTATCAATCGCTTCGAATTCGACCGGCGGCTTAAGTCTCGCGACAAGGCCGAACGTTTGCTTGAGATCGGCATAAGCTGCGTGGGGAAGGGCAATGCCGTCGCCCATCCCGGTGGAACCGAGACTTTCTCGTTTATTGAGTTCGGCGAAGATTGTCTCGGCAGGAAGCCCAGTTGCCGCAGCTGCTCGTTCCGATAACGTGCGAAGAAGCGCTAATTTCGTCGGAACCCGCACGTCCAGCATGACGGCGCGCGGCGAAAGAAAGTCAATAATGCAGGATGCCATGAGAAATCCTCGGCGCACGCGCCACTGTCAATCGGGAGCGCGGAGGCGGTAGCCAACGCCTGTTTCAGTCAGAATATATTCCGGGCTGTTCGGACGCGGTTCGATTTTCTGCCGAAGCTGCGCGACGTAAACGCGAACGTATTGGGAATCGGCAGAGGGATCCCAGAGCTCGCGCAACAGAAAATTGTGCGTCAGTACTTTGCCCGCATGCTGAACAAAGAGACGCAACAGGTCGTATTCCTTCGGCGATAGCTTGATCTCTCGTTCGCCAACCTTGACGATGCGGCGCACGAGATCCACCGACAGATCGCCGACATGGAAAATGGGCCGCTCGCCCTGAATCTGTAGCCGATGGCGAAGTGCGGCTCGCATTCTGGCGAGAAGCTCGTTGATGCCAAAAGGCTTCGTCACATAGTCATCAGCGCCGAAATCAAGGGCCTGCACCTTGGCGGTTTCGTCAGCGCGGCTCGACAGCACCACGATGGGAATGGCTTCATTCTGGTCGCGGATGGATCGCAGCAGGTCCATGCCTTGCATATCCGGCAAGCCGAGATCGAGGACGACGATATCCGGAGTCTCCGCCATCAGCTCCAGGGCTTTGCGCGCATTCGGTGCGTCGATTACCTGATAGCCTTGCGTTGCAAGCCCCATGCGGAGAAGTTTGCGGATTGGTGGTTCGTCGTCGATGACGAGAACTTTGATGGCGGGCGCACTCATGCGGCGTTTTCCAGCGTTTCTGATCGAGCGGATGCCGGAAGCGTTACGGTCAGGAGTGCACCGCTGCGATCAGGTCGATTACCCGCCGTTATCGTTCCGCCCATGATTTCGATAAATCCGCGTGAGATCGGCAATCCAAGCCCCGTTCCGGCGCGGACATGATCGGCCTTGTTCGCGCGATAGAATTTATCGAAGATTTTTTCAACATCTCGGTCGGGGATGCCTGGCCCTTCATCCCGGATTTGAATGACGACGAGCCCATGATCGTTCCAAGCGCCGACCTCAATCAACGTATTCTCGGGCGCGTATTTTGCAGCGTTGTCAAGAAGATTGAAAAGCACTTGCTCAAGTAAAACGGGATCAGCATCCACCTTCAATGGCTCCGATGGAAGATTGGCCTGGACCTTATGTCTTGAAAGGATCTTTCTCGCGCGCTTGAGCGCTGCATCGACAATCTCGCCGACGTCTTGAATTTCCGTCTTGGCGACAATGGCGCCAGCTTCAAGCTTCGTCATATCGAGAAGGTTGGCGATGAACCGGTTGAGGCGTTCGGATTCATCGATGATCGTAGCGAGCAACTCCGACTGCGCCTCGGCATCGAACTTGTCGCCGAGGTCGCGCATCGTCGTTGCCGCGCCGAGAATAGCGGCCAGGGGCGTCTTGAGATCGTGAGACAACGACGTCAGCAGAGCGGCGCGGAGCCGTTCCGTCTCGATGCTGCGTTTCGCGCGCTCGACGTCCTCGACGAGGTGGACGCGCTCGATGGCGAGTGCGCCCTGGTTGACGAGTGCATCGAACAGCCGCCGTTGGTCGGGCGTCAGCAGCGGTCCCGGACGGTCACTGTCTATGCCGACGACACCGACGATGCCGCGTGCGGTCCGGAGCGGCAGAAAAAGGCGGGGCGACCCGGGCAGCGTATCGGAGCCGCGCCCGGCTGGGCGGTCGTTGGTCCAAGCCCACGTCGCGGCGGCGATATCGGACGGATCAAGCATATCTTCCGGCGGGTATCCCGCCTTCACGGCAATCGAGCCATTCTCTGGCAGCAACAGCACGACGCGGACTTTCAGCATCGAGGCGATCTGAAAGACGGTTGCCCAAAGCACATCATCAAGCGTGCCGGTTCCGGCAAGCTTGCGACTGAAGCCATACAGCGACTCCGTCGTGCTGGCGCGGTTCATGGCGATCACAGTCTGACTGCGCATGCGCGCTGCGATGTTCGACACAACGATTGCTACGACGACGAAGCAGAGAAACGCCGCGACGTTCTTGGCATCGGCGATGGTGAATGTGAAGAGCGGAGGCAGAAAGAAATAGTTGTAGAGGAGCGCGCCGGCGACGCTCGCAACAAGCGAGGGGCCGATGCCAAGCTTGGCTGCCACGCCCACAATCGCCGTCAAAAATATAAGATCGACGCTTTCCACGCCGATCCATGGTCTGAGCACCCAGGCAACGCCAAGCGCAGCAGCCATCGCTATAAACGTGATGAAATAATTCAGCGGCCGATGCTGTGGTTGATCCCTTGCCGTTCGAACCGTCTGCGCCGTCGCCGGCTCGGCTGGCAATTGCTCTCCGGAAATGACGTGAACGCTGATGTTTCCAGATTGCCTGACGAGATCATGGACGACAGAACCGTTGAGAATTTCGAACCATCGCGGCCGATCGGATTTACCGACGATGATTTGCGTCACGTTATGGGCGCGCGCGTACGAGATGATATCGTCGGCGATCGACTTGGAGCTTCCGGGCATTGTCAGCGTTTCGCCGCCGAGAAGTTCGGCGAGACGCATCGCTTCAGCAATGCGGTTACGCTCGCCTTCGGAAAATCTGAGGCTGCGGCGCGTCTCGATAGTGACCGCGGTCCACTGCGCGTGCAGGCGATCGGCAGCACGTTTTGCATAGCGCACGAGCCCGGATGAGCGCACATCTTCGTTGACGCACACGAGCACGCGTTCGCACGCCGCCCACGGTCCGGACATGGCTTTGGCGCGAAGCTGGGTTACGAGCTGTTCATCGACGCGTTCGGCGGTGCGGCGTAAAGCGAGTTCGCGCAATGCGGTGAGCTTGACGGGCGAGAAGAAATTTTCAAGCGCGCGGCGCGCCTGATCCGGGACGTAGACCTTCCCTTCCTTCAATCGCTGAATAAGATCCTCTGGCGTGATGTCGACAAGCTCGACGTCGTCGGCTCGGGCGAGGATCGAATCCGGCACCGTTTCGCGGACGCGAATTCCGGTGATCTGGGCAACGACGTCATTCAAGCTATCGATATGCTGGATGTTGATAGTGGTGAAAACGTCAATGCCTTCGTCGAGCAACTCTTCGACATCGAGATAGCGTTTCGGGTGACGGCTCATCGGCGCATTGGTGTGCGCCAGCTCGTCTATCAGCGCAATCTCGGGGCGCCGCGCGATGACGGCGTCAATATCGAGTTCCTCCAGCGTCCGACCTTTGTATTCGACCTGACGCGGAGGGACAACGTCAAGACCGCGAAGAAGTGCTTTTGTTTCCTTGCGTCCGTGCGTCTCAACGACGCCGACAACGACGTCAGCACCTTCTTTAACCTTGGCGCGGGCGGTGCGAAGCATTTCATAGGTTTTGCCGACACCGGGAGCCGCGCCAAGAAAAATCTTCAACCGTCCCTTCTGGCGCTCCTCGCGTTTCAAAACCTCGAGGAGCGCCTCCGGCGACGGTCGATGATCGGGTGTGCGGTTTTCTTCCGCCATCTTATTGCTTTCCTCGCGGCGCCATCGCGCCGCGCAATATTCACTGTGCCGCCGTGTCGTCAAGAGCAAGATTGAGCGCCAGAACATTGACGCGGGGCTCGCCGATCAACCCTAGGAACGGTTCTTCGATGTGGCGGTCAATGAGGCTGCGAACGTTCGCTTCCGGCAGATTGCGGGCCTTGGCAATTCGGGCCATCTGAAAATAGGCAGCAGACGGCGAAATGTCAGGGTCGAGGCCCGACGCGGACGTCGTAACCAAGTTGATCGGCACCTCGGAACCGGGGTTCTCCGCCTTCAATTTGGTCATATCAGTCTTAACGCGATCAATCAGGGCCTTGTTTGTGGGACCGAGGTTCGAGCCCATCGAGTTCGCGGCATTATAAGGCTGCGCCACTGTTTTCGAAGGGTCGGCTGGGTCCGAGCCCGTTGTCGCGGACGGACGGCCATGGAAGTACTTATCGGACGTGAACGACTGCCCGATGAGCTCGGACCCGATGACCTTGCCGTCCCGTACGATCAAGCTGCCCTGGGACTGCTTAGGAAAGATGGCTTCGGCTATGCCGGTCATAGCGAGCGGATATACGAGGCCGGCGATGAACGTCAATGCGATGAGCACGACGATGGCTGGGCGAATTTCTTTCAACATGGCGTGTTACCTCAAGCGAGATGCAGAGCGTTGATGGCCAAGTCGATGGCCTTGATGCCGATGAAGGGGACGACGACGCCGCCGAGCCCGTAAATCAGCAGGTTGCGGCGGAGCAGCGGTCCGGCACCGATCGCGCGATAGGCGACGCCCTTCAGCGCCAACGGGATCAGCGCGATGATGATCAGAGCGTTGAAGATGATCGCCGACAGGATCGCGCTTTGGGGGCTACCGAGCGCCATGATGTTGAGCGCGTTAAGCTGCGGATAGAAAGCAACAAACATCGCCGGAATGATCGCGAAGTATTTGGCGACGTCGTTCGCAATCGAGAACGTCGTCAGCGCGCCGCGCGTCATCAATAGCTGTTTGCCGATTTCGACAATCTCGATGAGCTTCGTCGGGTTGCTGTCGAGATCGACCATGTTGCCGGCTTCGCGGGCGGCGACCGTTCCGGTGTTCATCGCGACGCCGACGTCCGCCTGAGCAAGGGCCGGCGCATCGTTAGTGCCGTCGCCGCACATGGCGACCAACTTGCCTTTCGCTTGCTCGTCGCGGATGAGGCGCAATTTGTCTTCCGGTGTTGCCTGCGCAAGAAAGTCGTCGACGCCGGCTTCAGCGGCGATAGCGGCCGCCGTCATCGGGTTGTCGCCAGTGATCATCACTGTGCGAATGCCCATGCGGCGAAGCTCGGCGAAGCGCTCACGAATACCGCCTTTGACGATATCTTTGAGGTGGATGACGCCGAGCAAGCGGCCGTCCTTAGCGACCGCCAGCGGTGTCCCGCCCGCTTTCGCTACCGTTTCCGTGATAGCCTTGATCTCGCGTGTGGCTTCGGCGGTGATGGCCGGACGAAGCACCTGCGCAGTTGCACCAGACGAGAGAGTCGCGACCGGGGCGTTTAGGTATTTCAACACAGCGTCCACAGCACCTTTACGGATCGACGATCCCTCGAATTCTACGCCGCTCATGCGGCTCTGGGCCGTGAACGGAATGAAGTGCGCTTTAATATCCGCAACATCTCGACCGCGAATGCCATGCTTCTCTTTAGCGAGAATAACCACCGAGCGACCTTCCGGCGTCTCGTCAGCCAGAGATGCGAGCTGGGCGGCATCCGCGAGTTCCGACTCGCTGACGCCGGACAGCGGTACGAATTCGGTTGCCTGACGGTTGCCGAGCGTGATCGTTCCGGTTTTATCGAGAAGGAGCGTGTCGACGTCGCCAGCGGCTTCAACGGCTCGGCCCGACATCGCAAGAACGTTAAAACGCACAAGGCGATCCATGCCGGCGATACCGATAGCTGAAAGCAGCGCGCCGATCGTCGTCGGGATGAGCGTAACGAAGAGCGCGACAAGGACGATGACCGAGATCGTGCCGCCGGCATAAGCGGCATAGCTCGGGATCGTTGCGGTCGCGAAGACGAAGATGATCGTGAGGCCGGCGAGAAGAATGTTGAGTGCGATTTCGTTGGGTGTTTTCTGGCGTTCCGCGCCTTCGACAAGCTTGATCATGCGATCAATAAAAGTCGAACCCTGGGCCGCCGTGATTCGGACGACGATCCAGTCCGACAAC
Source organism: Hyphomicrobium sp. MC1 (assembly GCF_000253295.1). Taxonomy (NCBI): domain Bacteria; kingdom Pseudomonadati; phylum Pseudomonadota; class Alphaproteobacteria; order Hyphomicrobiales; family Hyphomicrobiaceae; genus Hyphomicrobium; species Hyphomicrobium sp. MC1. The sequence goes on from NC_015717.1 coordinate 2,970,727, forward strand.
ACGAGTGTGCCGCCCGTCACTGCCGACCTATCGCCGCCGGACTCACGAATGACCGGCGCTGATTCACCGGTGATCGCGGCTTCATTGACCGACGCGACACCTTCGATGACTTCGCCATCGGAGGGAATGGTGTCGCCCGGCTCGACAAGGACCACGTCTCCGACTTTCAGCGTGGTTCCGGGAACGAGCTTGTAGCTGCGGCCCGATCCCGTCATCAGCTTGGCTTGCGTTTCCTGGCGCTGAACACGCAGGGAGTCTGCTTGAGCCTTGCCGCGACCTTCCGCGATGGCCTCCGCAAAGTTTGCGAAAAGCACAGTGAACCAAAGCCACAGGATGATCTGGAACGTGAACGCCAAGTTACCTTCGCCCGTTACCATGTCGTGGAGAAAGATGATCGAGGTCAAGACCGTCACGACTTCAAGAACGAACATGATCGGATTTTTGATCATCTTGCGCGGATCAAGCTTCGCGAAGGCCGAACCGATTGCCGGAACGACGATCTTGGGATCGAGCATTGTCGCCGAGCTTTTCTTACGCGCCATAGACGTATCCATCTTGGAAACTCCGAAAAGAGAGATCAGTAGAGCGTGCCGGCCGTCATCGCGAGGTGCTCGACGATGGGCCCGAGTGCGAGCGCGGGAAAGAACGTCAGTCCGCCAACGATCAGGATGACGCCAACGACGAGGCCGACAAAAAGTCCGCCGGTGGTTGGGAACGTTCCGACAGAAGGTGCGAGCGTCTTCTTCTCTGCCAACGCGCCTGCGATCGCCATCGCCGGCACGATCATCAGGAAGCGCCCAACAAACATCGAGATCGCGCCCGTTACGTTGTAGAAGAATGTGTTGCCCGTGATGCCCGCGAAGGCGGAGCCATTGTTTCCGGTGCTCGATGAGAAGAGATACAGGATCTCAGAGAAGCCGTGCGGACCGGGGTTGGCGATGGAGGCTAATGCGGACGGGAGCACCGCGGCGACAGCAGTCCAGCCGAGGATCATCAGCGGCAGGATCAATATGGCGAGCATGGCCATCTTGACTTCTTTCGCTTCGATCTTCTTGCCGACGTATTCGGGCGTGCGGCCAACCATCAGTCCGGCAACGAAGATTGCGAGGACGACGAACAGCAACATGCCGTAAAGCCCTGCCCCGACGCCGCCGACGATGATTTCGCCTAGTTGGATATTCACGAGCGGGATCATTCCGCCGAGGGCCGTGAAGGAGTCATGCATGGCATTGACGGCGCCGCAGGATGCGGCCGTCGTAATGACTGCGAACAAGGCCGATCCCACGATACCGAAGCGGGTTTCCTTGCCTTCCATGTTGCCACCTGTCAGGCCGAGTGCGTTGAGGCCGGTGGTGCCGTTGGCTTCGGCCCAGTAACAGACCGCAACGCCGGCAATGAAAAGCACGCCCATAACGGCGAGGATGGCCCAGCCTTGGCGCTGGTTGCCGACCATGCGACCGAAGACGTTCGTCAACGCAGCGCCGAGCGCAAAAATGGAGATCATCTGGACGAAATTCGAGAGCGCGGTCGGATTCTCGAACGGATGTGCGGCGTTGGCATTGAAGAAACCACCGCCATTGGTGCCGAGCATTTTGATGGCAACCTGGGAGGCCACCGGACCGACGGCGATCGTCTGTTTGGCGCCTTCGAGCGTCGTCGCATCGACGTACGCGCCGATCGTCTGCGGGATACCCTGCCAGACAAGAAACAACGTGTACGGGATACAAAGCGGCAGCAGGATGTACAGCGTGCAGCGAGTAACATCGACCCAGAAGTTACCGAGATTTCTGGTCGATGCACGCGCAAAGCCACGTATCAAGACGATCGCAAGAACGATGCCCGTTGCGGCCGACAGAAAATTCTGATGCGTCAATCCAAGCATCTGCGTGAAATACGACATCGTCGTCTCGCCGCCGTAGTTCTGCCAGTTCGTGTTGGTGATGAAGCTGATGGCGGTGTTGAACGAAAGGTCGGGCGCCAGCGCCGTCATTCCTTGCGGATTGAAAGGCAGCGCACCTTGCAAGCGCAGCACGGCATAGAGAATGACGAAGCCGCCGATATGAAACAGCAGCATCGAGACGGTGTAGCGCAGCCAATCCTGTTCGCCGCGTGCGTCGACGCCCGCGATTTTATAGAGACCGGCTTCGACCGGGCTCAAGATTGGTGAAAGAAATGTTTTCTCGCCAGAGAAAACGCGTGTCATATACCAGCCGAGCGGCTTTACGAGCGCCAAAACGATCGCGCAAAAGAGCGCAATCTGGATCCAACCTATAAGTGTCATATGCGTTGGCCTTTCAGAACCGCTCAGGACGCAGCAGGGCGTAAATGAGGTAGGCGAGCAGGCCGGCCGTGACGATGCCGGCCAGGGCGTAGTCGAATGTCATGGAGACCTCACAATCGGTCGCAGGCAAAAGCGTAAGCGATGGCAACGGCAAAGAGCGCCAGCCCGCCCGCTACAAGGATGATGTCCAGCATTTTCGTTTTCCTACTCGGTGACATGCAGCGCCCGCGCGAAAGGGATTGCGGGCCGCGTTTAGGTGACACGCGGCGCATAGGAATTCGAGTTGAGCGGGGGGAGATCCGTATAAGAATCTCATAATGACGGCGCGGGCTCGAAAGGCGCTCGGTGTCTGCACGACCGTGATAGCAAAAATAAAAAGGCCTCCGCGAGGGAGGCCTTTCTGTGGCTCGTCTATATCTTAGTTCGTCACTCAGCTGGGCTGGCCGTGAAATTGCCGATGATCGTTTTGTGATGCCTTGCTTCCATGCTGATCTGGAAAATGAAGAAGGCAATAAAGAATGCAAGGATGGCGAGCGTGAAAAGAATTTCGTCGCCATGGAACGGATAGATCGCGCTCATCTCGGGAAGTTTTTCGAAGCCAGAGACACCCGTGTTCATGAAGCTCTCCTTTGGATCTTGTGGAATATGAGAGCCGGCGGCGGGATAGTTCGCCGCCGGCGTAAAGATTAGATTTTGAGTTCCTTACGCTGCAGAGCCTCAAAGGCTGCCTCAGCTCCCGACAGGTTCGGGTAAGTCGTCTCGATGTGCTCGCCATCGAGACCCGTCAGTTCGACCTTCGGATCGACACGGAGTAGGCCCAGCATCTTCAGGACAAAGCCGATGATGTAGCCTGGGATCAGACCAAAGCCGAGGGCGAAAACGAGCGTCGCGATGGTGTTGCCGATCGGCGTTACGACCGGCAGACCTTGCGCGTTTGTACCGAACCAACCTGCACCTTCGGAAAGCGCAACCGCTGCGCCGGAGCTCGGCATGATTGCGGGGTAACCCCACAGCACAAATCCGGCGACGATGCCGCCGAACACGCCGCAATAGCCGTGCACCGCAACCGCGCCGACAGCGTCATCGAGTTTGTATTTCTTTTCGACCCAGTTATGCGCGTAGTACGCCATGATCGTACCGGCGACGGCAATCGCAAGAGCGACAACGGGATGGTAGAGGTCGTTGCCGGCGCTTGCCGAGATGAGGCCCGTGAGGCCGCCGGAGAACGTCCAGAAGGCGTTGCCGTTGGATACCAGATAGGCCGTCATCATGCCTCCGAAGAGGGCGAGCAAGAAGTTCATCGTGACGCCCGACAACGTGATCGGGAAGCCATAGATGTTCGTCGCGGTCCAGTAGGCGGGCTGGCCCTCGGCGGCGACGTTGGCCATCGGGATGTGGCAAGCGGCATAGAATCCAAAGAAGCCCACGTAGATCATGAAGAGACCCACGGTGACCATCCACGGATTGTGCGCCGGAATTTCGCGCGGCGTGCCGTCAGGCGCGAACTTGCCGATGCGCGGCCCCAGATGCATCAGGATGCCGAGCGTGGCAAAGCCCGAAACGGAGTGCAGAACAGCCGAGCAATACTGATCGTGGAAACCGAGGTATTGCGTCATCCAGCCGTTACCGGACCAGCCCCAAGCAGCGGGTACGACCCAAGCAATCGCGCCGACATAGATGGCGATGAGCAAGAATCCCGACGTCTTCGCGCGCTCGATGATCGAGCCCGAGACAATAGAGGCTGCCGTCATGCCGAAGAGTGCGAACGCGCCCCAGAAAACGCCGGAGATGCGATCCGATAGGTTGGGAGCGAGCTTATCGGACCATGGCTCGAAGCCGGTTGCGAAGCTGAGGCTTGTCGAGTTGACGGGCCAGCCCTGCATGCCGATGTAAATCCACATGCCGAAGAGGAAGAACGCAAGGCCGACGACGGGGATCGCCATCGCGTTCTTCAGAAGCGTGTGCTGGACGTTTTTGGTGCGGGCGACACCGACTTCGTACATGCAGAAGCCGATGTGAATGAAGAACATCAAAACGATCGTCAGGAAGAAATAAAACTCGGTGAATATCGTCAGCATTGCCGTGGATTGATCGGCCATAAGCGACTCCCCTCTCGTGCCTGGCCTGCCGTCTTGGCTGTCCGAGGCAGTTTCCTTACAAATTCGTAAGCGCAGGAATCGTGCCAAATGGTGCTTGGCCGTATTTTCATGTTCTTCTCAGGAAAATCAGCCGATTTTCCGGAAAACAAACGGCCAGATAGATCGATTAATTTGCAATTGTTTAAATTGTAGGCACTCGCGCGCGCCAGATATGCCGTTCGGCCTAACTTGACATTCGAGTTTGATGATTTGCGTTCAATATCTTTTGAGCTCGCGGAAGACGTGCGAGCTTACGGTGCACCGAACAACACCCTGATTTTGCGCGAGAGGTTCGGCGCGTTTCGAAAATCCCGCCAAAGATAGCCCCATTCCGACAATGCGATGTGAAGCGGCTTCGTGCTCGGCTCGCGGCCCTTCAGGCCAAATTTCAGCGCCTCGCCAGCGGGCTCAGCCGCGAACGATCCAAACAACCGGTCGAAGACGATAAGGACTGAGCCATAGTTCTTGTCGAGGCAGGTTTCATTCGACGCGTGATGGACACGATGATGCGCCGGCGTGTTCAAGACCCGTTCCAGCGGACCCAGGCGAACGGGAACGGCGGTGTGCAGGAAAAACTGATAGACAAGCCCCAGCCCGAGCGTCAGCCCGATGGCAGCCGGATGAAATCCGATGAGCGCCAACGGTAGAAAGAACAGAAACGCACCGCTGATCACGCCCGTCCAGCCGAGCCTGATGGCGGCCGACAGGTTGAAGTGCGTCGCTGAGTGATGCACGGCGTGTGTCGCCCAAAACCAGCGGACCTGGTGCGACGCGCGATGAAACCAATAGTAAAAGAACTCCACACCGAGAAACAGCGCGATCCAGCTCCAAACTGTATCTAGCGGAATGTCAAAAAGGCGATGCCGATAGCAGAACAGCATCGGGATCGCGACCAGGCCGCCGGTCAGAATACGCGACGCAAGATCGCCGACTGCGACGCCTATCGAAGCTACTGTCTCCCGCCCATCTTGCTCGTCAGCATGGTGTGCGAGCCGCATATAGAGAATCTCGACGGCAATGAATACCAGCGCAACAGGAAAGAAGCCGAAGAGCGGCCGGGGAGCAGTGCTCAGAAATGCCGGAATATCCGTCATGGGGCTTGCGTCCTTTGATTTTGAGAGTGCGCGCAACGGCAGGGAGGGCATTGCCCCTCCCCGTCTCGATGCCATGTCGTCTTCGGCGTTAGTTCGCCGCTGAATTCCTCACGGCGATAATGGCATCGCGGCATGGCTGACTGAGGCTTCCCGCCTTCTCCGAGAAACAACGGAGAATTCGGCCACCACCCGGCATCACACTGCCGCAGAGGCGCGCACGATCGTCCTTGCAGACGGCGAGCGCAGCGCGGGCGTTCGGATTATTGGCGAGAGCTTGAATCTGCGCCTTGGTGAGCGGTTTGTCGGAAGCAGCCTGTGCGAGCGCAATGCCCGCGGAAAAGCCGATCCAAGGTAGGGCAAACAAGGCAGCGAAAATGACGGGTCGCATCATGTACTCCGGGGTCAAAGGAAAAATGAAATAGCTTGGGTTGGCCCGGCGCCGTCATCGCGCCGAGCATTGTCTCTATGCGGCAGGTTTCAGTTTCGAGTGACCGAGCTATTGCGCGTTACGCTGCCGCCATATGGGCCGCTATAGGTCGCGGAATGATTGCACGTCCCGCCAGAACAGCTGGTGCTGCCATAGCGGTTCACAGTGTTTCCACGCGGACCGGTATAGCTCTGATGGGAAGCGCACGAGCCGTAGGCGCAGGAACCTGATCCCGACGAGTGCCAAGTTCCACCGCGAGGGCCAACGCCACCACTGGAGCGCTGCCATCCGGCCTCAGCCACGGTTGCGCCGGCGACGAACATAGCGGCGGCGACACAAAACGGAGCTATGACGAATTTCTTGAGGATCATGAGGGTTCTCCTTTGCAACCGTCACTCCGGGGTGGCGTGACGACAGGGAACCTCACCCGCTTGCGTATCCGGTGTATTTCAAACCGCCCCCCGAACTTTACGTTTTGTAACAGGACCTCGGAACGCTTGCACTCACACCGGGGCTGGCTTCACATCGCGACATGACCAACCGCCCGCATATCCTCATCATCGAAGACGACGCCGAGATCCGGTCCCTCGTGCAGGGCTACTTGCAGAAGCAGGGATTTCGGGTGGAGACGGGAGACGGCGGCGCCGCGCTCGACCGGCATCTGTCCGTTTTTGGAGAGCCGGACCTCATCGTGCTCGATATCATGCTGCCGGGCGAAGACGGCTTGTCGATCTGCCGGCGCTTGCGCGCCGGATCGCGCGTTCCGATCCTGATGCTGACGGCGCGCGGCGAGGATATCGATCGCATCGTCGGACTTGAGATCGGGGCCGACGACTATCTTCCGAAGCCATTCAATCCGCGCGAGCTGACGGCGCGCATTCGTGCCATCCTTCGGCGCAACGAGCCGCCGCACGTCGAGAAGAAGCGTCTAAAGCTCGGCGACATGATCATAGATCTCGAAGCGCGGTCGGTGACGGACGTAAGCGCCGCTCCCATTGAATTGACCAGCGCCGAATTCGACTTGCTCGAATGTTTTGTGACGCGTCCGGGACGCGTTCTGTCGCGCGAGCAATTAATGGACTGGACGCGCGGACGTCGCTCCGAACCACTCGACCGCACCATCGACGTTCAACTCAGCCGGCTGCGAAAGAAAATAGACCGCGGCGAGGTCCCCATGTTCAAGACGATGCGTAATGTCGGATACATTCTGGCGGCACGCATCGAGGAGGTTTGAGCGTGCTGTCGCGTCTTGGGTTTGTCGGCCGTCTCTCGGCAATCACTTTGCTGGCGCTGATAGGTCTGTGGGCGGTGGGCGCCGGGCTGTCCTACGTCACGCGCTCACCTTTGGTCACGACGCCTGGCGCGTTTCCGCTGCCGAACCAAATGGCTGCCATCGTCGAGTTGCTCGAGACGACGGATGGCGCCCGCCGAGAGACTGTTCTCAACGCTGTGAGAAGCGATACGCTCGGCGTCGAGATTGCCGACAAAGCTCCGGTAGTGGCCGTCGATCAACGGCGGCTCAAGGGGCTTGAATGGCTGGTCGAACGATACGTCAATGAACTCGGCAACCGCGAGGTGATTGCGGTCTCCGGCCCGACCGACATGGGCGTGGTTGCCGACATTCGCCCTGGGAGCCGGTGGATGCTGACGCGCCGCGTCGTCCGGATCGCAGTGGCTCTCAAAAGCGGCGGGTACGCTGTCTTTGAGCCGCGGGGCGAGATTTCGCGGCGATTTTTCGGCGTTCCGGCCGGCTATTGGCTGGCCGTACTCGGTTCCCTCGTTGGCATCGCGGCGTTGTTCGCGGTCTGGCGCGAGGCGCGACCTCTGAAAGAGCTGTCGCGCGCCGTAACGAGGTTCTCAGGCGATGGTACGCCGGTTGTGATTACGCCGCGCGGCGCGCCGGAACTCAAACGGCTGATCGAGGCGACGAACCGGATGCAAGAGCGCATTGCGACGCTTCTTCAAGGCCGGACCGTGCTGCTCGGCGCCGTGTCGCACGATCTCAAAACTTACATCACGCGACTGAAGCTCAGAACCGAGATGATTTCGGATCCGGATCAGCAGGCGCGCGCCGAGCGCGATCTCGACGACATGACAGTTCTCATCGACGATGCGCTAGCGGTAGCACGTGGCGGGTCGGAACAGGTTCGCATGGGCGTCGTCGATCTGGGGGAAGTGCTCGGCATGCTCTGCGCCGATCATCCGAATGTCGAGTTGGAGCTTCCAGGCAATACATTGACGCTGATGGGAGACGAGGTCGCGCTGCGACGACTTTTTACGAACCTAATCGACAACGCGCTCCGCTACGGTGCGAAAGCTCCGAAAGTGACGGCGGGCGCAATCGGCGGACGCGTGCGCGTTCTGATCGACGACGATGGCCCCGGCATTCCCGTTGCCGAGCGCGCTTTGGTCTTCGAGCCGTTCTACCGGCGCGAACCCTCGCGCAGCCGCGAGACTGGCGGCAGCGGCCTCGGGCTTGCGATCGCGAAGCAAATTGTCGAGCTTCACAATGGGTCCATCACGCTGGGAGACTCGCCGCGGGGCGGCCTTCGCGTCATCGTCGAGTTGCCGATGCGGGCCGAGAGGGCGTCGACCCAACCGCTACGCCGGTCGGCGTAACTAGGCTACGCCGTAGAGCGGCGAGGCGCGCAGATGGTCGATGCGCTCGCTGGTAACCGGATGGCTACGCAGATACGACGCAAGCCGGTCCTCGATATAGCCTTCGGGGATACCGCTCAGCGCACGATGATGATGCTCAAGCTTGGCAAGCGCGGTTTCGAGCGTCTTGGCATCGCCCGTCAACTCGAGAGCGAATGCGTCGGCCTCGATTTCACGGAAGCGGGATAGCGCAAGCATCAACAGCTCGGCGATTGCGGGGGCTCGCGTGAGCACCCACTGCAGCGAAGATTGCTGTTTGACGGCGCCGAAAGCGTGGACCGGTGCAAGGCCTGCCGCAGCAACGTCATTGATCGCGCGCTGCAGCTGCGCTGCCCATGACATCGTCGCGCTGTCGCCATTACAGATGTGCGCGATCTCGTGCGCGAAAATCGCCCCGACTTCTTTCGTGGTCATGCCACACAGCAACCCTTCGGTGAAGGTGACGATCGCATCGTTCGGACCGCCGAATGCATAGGCGTTCATCGCCCTCTGCCCGATCAGCACGCAGATGCGAGGCCGTTGCGGCAGTTTTGCGCGCCAGCAGATGCGATCGATTTCGGCGAACAGCTCGGGAGCGTCCGCCGGCTCGAGCGTGCGGATCGCAAAATGATCACGCGGAGTGTTTTGCATTTCCGGGCCGCGATGACGACAAGGCGTGCCGCGCGCAACGGCGCGTCTTACGCCTTCGTCGCCGCCGACGATCCATCCGCATGATGCGAGGAGCAACAGCAATCCCGCACGGACGTGACGGGAGAGCCGGTCGTTTTCGGCACGTTGTGACTGCGGCTGAAACGGAGCGGACGGATTGCCTGAGCGGTCGCAAGGCGCGAACGCGCGGGAGATATCGACCATGCCGCACGCAGCTGGGCTGCCTGGAATTCCATCAACATGGAATGGCGGCCATCGATTGGCGCGAAGGAAGGTGCCGAAATCTCCCGGTAAATCCACGATTTTCGCTGTTCCCCGATAAGTGACAAAAGCTTATCAGGAGTTTTGCGAATTTCGCGCCAGTCACATCATTTTCCGTCAAAAAACTGACGAAAATGCCGGACGACCACAGGACTGAGGATTATCGGTCACGGTTTAGAGGCATGATATCGGGCGTCGGCACACGCAGACAAGCAGCGCGAACGCGCGCGGACGAATCGCGCGGCGCGTCCGTTGACAAAGCCTCAGCTCAGCCGTCTCGTCTCGCGCACTCAGTGCATGGCTCGGCCCGATCCGTTTTGCTCGTTCTGTGCCCTCTCACGGATGGGCGGCAGTTCGGGACGAATGGAGCGAACGACAGTGATCGCACGATACGCCTGCAGGATCAGAGCAAACGCCGACTGATAATCGCGCGCATCGAACGCCCGCCGCGCCTGCTCGACGACACCGCTATAGGTATCCAGGCCGGGATAGCGGCTGGCGTTTCGCTGAAGATACGCCGAGACGTTTCGGAGAGAGTCGAGGATGATATCTTCCGTGAAGGCAACGGCGGCTTGTTGCTCAAGTTGCGCGGCGTTACCGCCAGCAAGATGCAACGGACCTTGCTGACCGAAAGCATCAGACTGAAAGCGCATCAATAATGGCACGAGATTTTCGAGCAGCCCGATGAGGGCTTGCGTATCTGCGTGCGTATCCTGCGATCTGCCGCCCTGATCGGAGCGCTGAGACTCGTTCGACATGGGTGATCCTCACCTCTTGAAATGGGGAAGAAAGCGCCACCCATGAAAGGGCGGCGCTTCCGGTTGGCTTGGGGAGAGCGAATGCGGGCGTCAGCAGGCGCCGCGCTGCATGTTCGGCTGCTGATTGATCGCCTGGAGGTTCGCGATCACCTGCGGAAGGGCGGCCGTCAACTGACGGACGATCTCGCCGACTTCGACCTGGTTCAGCTGACGCTGCTGGCCCATGCCCTGGTTGCCGCCAAAGGCGGCGTGGCCCTGATTGCCGCCGAACGATCCGAAGGCGTTCGGCTGGTTCTGACCGAAGAGCGACAACTGATACGGGTTCTGATTGCCGTAGCCGTAGGCACCCTGATTGTGCTGACCCGGATTGTTCCAACCCTGGTTATTCCAGCCTTGGTTGCCCCAGCCGAGGTTATTGAGACCCTGGCCGCCGCCGTAGACGGCGTTAGCATAAGACCCCTGCTGGCCCTGTTGCTGCAGGAGGCCAACGATCTGGGGGATGACAGGCAGTATCTGGCGAACCACCTCATTCACATCCTGCTGCGAAAGATTGCGCGTAGCTCCGCCATAAGCTGCTCCGAACCCAGCGCCGTAACCGCCCTGACCGAACGCAGCCTGTGACTGCTGGGCCTGAGCGATGACCTGCGGCAGGATCGGCATAAGCTGGCGAACGACCTCACCGACGTCGTGATGAGACAGCTGCCGCTGGCCGCCGAACTGACCACCGAAATTCTGGCCGCCGAAGTTCGGACCATAGCCGAAGGCCGACTGCCCTAATCCGGCGTTCCAGGCGTGCTGAGGCTGGGCGAAAGCCTGTGCACCCCATGCCTGTCCCCAGGCCTGCGCGGGGTTCGGGTTCCAGCCGCCATAGTAGCTGTTGGGGTTCTGTTGAAAGGCGTTCTGGAGGTTATCGCTGTGAATCATAGTCAGGTACTCCTCGAGCGATGCATGACCATCGATGAACGGAGCCACACCACGACTTTGGTGCGCCTCTTGGAGACGTGTCTTGCGACACGGGCCGCCACTCCGACGGCGTCTGTTAGGTGGCATTCAGTCCGCTCAATTCCAGGGCCTAATTCAGATTATTTTCCCTTTTTATTTCGCATCGATATTCAATGAATTCAGCACATTATATTTGACGCAATAATTCTTATTTGACTCGCACAACCATATAAGAAAAGCAGCAAAGCGCTCTGCATTCCACATGCCATTTTGAATCCTTCAAAACTCACTAACAGACTGGAAAACAATAGTTTTTATGTGTCCGATATTTCACAAATATAAAACACGCGTGTTTTATCTATTCGGCAGCACCGTTTATTCTGCAGAAGAAAATCAATTGCCGGATATACGAAGAAATATATCTCACGGCATATGCCCATGAGCCTTAATACCAATCACCTATTCCGGCACCAGCAAACATCCGGATCACATTGAACCGCAATTCGCAATCAATTGTGATCCGATGTTATTGCCCCGCTCGGAGCATGAAGCGCAAAATCTGCCAACCAATCGCGTGGCGGCCGTCGCTGCGCGAATGAGCACTGGCGCCTCGCTATACGAGGTTTGGCGGCCTGTTTGTTTCAGTGCTTCTCGCGACGATGTGCGAGTGGCGCGCCGTCAGCCGCACGCGCTAGCGGCAGCATTTCTCAGCAAGGTTTTGAGGCACGACGTCCAAACGCAAAACGCCATCGACCGCCTAGCAGCGGAACGGTGAAAGCTTTTCTGTCAGGAAGCGCGGCTGAAGCGCGTCAGGGAGCCGGATCCCAGTAATTCGGCTCCGAAACCGCAGCGGTGTTTGCAGCGGTCTCTTCGGTGAGGTAGCGGCGATTGACCCAGCCTACGAGCGTCTGGTGTTTCACGGGGCACCAGTCGTTCTGGCATGGCCCGGTGATGGTGATGCCACGGCTGTTGGGCGCAATGCCGCCGACGGACTGGTAGTCAGATGATGGACCGGTGCGAATGTTGAGAACGTCGCTCGGATCGACACCAGCAACGCGAAACGGCTTCCGATCAGCGCGCGGGGCTTGGATCTTCGCGACTTCGACTTTTGCGCGATGGGTCTTGGCGGCGACCTTGACCGACGTAAAAAACTGCGGCTTCACCGATGCGACGGCGACGGGATCGTGATGTTGCGGCCGGACTGCCGGACGCGGTGCGGGAACATGGAAGGCGACGGTCGTCGTCGCGGCGCCAATGTGTTTCGGCGCAGCAGCAGCTACAGCCACTGTCGACATGTTGGAATGAGCAGCTTGCTCGGAAGCGCGAGGCTTGGCCTCGGCCGTGGGTGTGGAAGCCTGGAGCGGCGAAGGCTTCGCGTCCGGCTCATTCGCAGCCACCTCAACCTCGGACTTCTTGTCCACCCGCTTGCGTACCGGAGCCGCCGGCTTCTTTGCCTCGGCAACGATCGTGGCAGGCTTGGCGACAGGCGTGCCGCGTTCGACGATGGTTCCGGTCCCGGTGTCGCCGTTGTCCTTCCGCCAGGTGAACCGGTCGCCGTTCAAAGTGATCGTGGCGCACCGCTGCTCGGCGTCAAACCAGCGAAACCATTTGAAGCAAACTTTATTTTCGGTGACCCACCAGCGGCCACGATCCTTGGAGGCACCCAGTACCGCGCCCAGGGCGGTGCCTGCCTCGCCCGACATCAGGCCATCGTGGCCGATGTGAACAGAAACCGTGCTCCCGACAGGTGTATCGAGTGCCAAATGCGATCCGCCAAGCGTCGTTTTGATGGCTTCGCCCGTGAGCTGGACCTCGCCAGCCGCAACGGGGCTTGCAGCAAAACAGCCAAGCAACAGAACGAATTTACGCACATCAGCTCCTGCACGGGTCGAGTTAAAGACTTTGCTAGCTAAGTGTGGCAGAGATTCGATTGCGGCCGGGTAAATGAACGTGCCTATACGACCAATGCCGGGTGCGGTGTCCTGACTCATGCCAGGACACTCGTCGGGCAGCCTAAGATGTATGCGCTATTGCCACGACGTGTTGTATTGACGAACCATCTCAGGCTGAGCAGAAGTCTCGCTCACGATGGTCGTTTCTGGACCTCTACCTGCTTTGATTTCATGGCCCTTTGGGGGTGGGCGACATGCGGCTGATTTGGAAGCTAAGCTTTGTGATGTCGGCCGTAATGACAGCAGGCCTGCAGATGCCCACCGCGGCGCGCGCCGAGGACACGTGCCCGAAAGGGACGCTCGGAGTGTCGCGAACGATCGAAGTGGATACCACGGGCGGCCCGTGGTTTGGGGAGCCGCATGGGGATCCGAAATTTCTCGCGCCGGGCGAAGTCGTACTGACCTTCGACGACGGCCCCTCGCCGCAGGACACGCGCAAGGTTTTGGCCGCTCTCGCCAAGGAGTGCACCAAGGCGACGTTCTTCATGGTTGGTGAGATGGTGGCCCTCCATCCGGAGGTCGTCAAAGAAGTCGCCGAACAGGGACACACGATCGGGACGCATACCTGGTCTCATCCCAACGTCGCGCGTCTGACGCTTCCCGAGATCAAACAGGAAGTCGAAGCGACTTTCGATATCGTGCAGAAGAACAGCCCAGAACCGGTCGCGCCGTTTTTCCGCTATCCTTATCTCAGCAGCAGCAAGCTGTCGGAAGACTATTTCAAGAGCCGCAACATTGCGCAGTTCGCGGTTGACGTCGATTCGAACGACTGGCGTGTGCGGAGTTCGGCTCCAGTTATTGCGCGTGTGATGGCGGGGCTCAAGGCGCGCGGTCGCGGCATCATCCTGATGCATGACATTCATAAGTGGACGGCCGACGCCGTTCCACAACTGCTCGCAAAGCTGAAGGCCGGGGGCTACAAGGTCGTTCAGCTCAAAGCCAAGGCGCCAGTGCAGGTCATCGCCGACGTATTGCCGCCGGCGCCGAAGCCGGTCACCAAGCGCAGCTCGCGAAAGATCAAGCGCAAGGCTTATACAAAATATTCTTCACACGCTCGAAGGGCCTCGCTTCGACGGAAATCGGCCGCCGTCGACTAGCGGTGATAGCGATATTCTACGAGAATGCATGATCTAGCACGCATGAGCTGCATATAGCGCCCTAAGCAAGATTGGGCTTGCGCCGGTTGTCGATCCGAGCGAATTTACATTTTGTTGACAATGCAGCACCGCGTTTGGACGTTGCGCTAGACGTGTCAAGAATTGGCAGAGATCTTTTTCCCATCAATATCGAGATCATCAGAGCGATATTGGAATCCGCGCAGGAGGCATGGAACTCCGGAAGCGTCGAAGGCGTGCTGGATAAATACGTAGAAGACATCATCTACACTACGAATACCGGTGGCCCCAAAGGGGAATCCGTGACGATTCAGGGAAAGGAAAACGTCCGCCACCGCTATCTCACTGCGATGGAACAAGTCGAAAGCAGATCGCAGATCGAATACCTTCGCTGGGACAACGGCCTGGTCCGCACGCGACTGCTGGTCGATATGCAACATCGGGAAACGGGCGTCGTTTTGACAACCCGACTTCGGCAAATCATCCGTTTCCGGGGATTTCTCATCGCGGAAATTCAAGACTTCCACGATGCTGCAAGATTGGCTGCGTTCTGGCGATTTGTGGGAGCCACTCTGGAGCATCCACAGCAGAAAACAGAATCCGTCTGATAGATCTGCCGTCGCGGCGGCTATCAGCCGAACGTGAAGGCGAAAGCCTGCACGCCGGGATCGAGAAACTCGATCTTGAAAGTGCGATCTGAGATCGTTCCCGATTGACGTACAAGCTGATAGAGCCGCTGCGAGGTGACCGTGCCATCGCCGCTCGCGTCAGTGTCTGCGCCATGACTGGCATCCGGCGCCTTACCGTCGACGGTGACTTTGAAGCGCACGGGTTTGCCATCCGGCCCTGGTCCCAAAACGAGGTGCAGGTCACGCGCATGGAACCGAAAGCTGATGCTGCCACCTGCCGCATTCAGCGCGGCGTGCTCAGGCGTGATCGTCCAGTTGCCGTTCAGCGCCCAATCGTTCAGCTCGTCGGGCTTGCCGGTATAATCGTGAGACGCGTCGCGAACAGCGCCGCCCGGCGAGACAAAGTTTTCCGCGCGACGGTAACCGACATACGTCTCGGGGGATTTCACCGTGTCGGAGGGCTGCGCCTCGATGCCCGAACCATCGACCGAGACGATGCCGGTCGAGACATTCTTGTGTCCCGCTTCCGCAAGTAGTTTCTGAATGACACGCTCGGAACCGTCATAGTCGCCTTCGCCGAAGTGATGGTGACGGATGTTGCCATTGGCGTCGATAAAGTAGTGCGCGGGCCAATACTCGTTATTGAAGGCGCGCCAGATCGCGTAGTTATTGTCGATCGCGACCGGGTACGTGATACCGAGATCCGAGACTGCCTGCTTGACGTTCGCGATCTTCTTCTCGAAGGCAAACTCTGGCGCGTGCACGCCGACGACGACCAAACCTTCGTCCTTATACTTCTTTGCCCAGGCTTCGACATAAGGTAGCGCGCGCAAGCAGTTGATGCACGAGTAGGTCCAAAAGTCGACCAGTACGACTTTTCCTTTGAGGGCTTCGCGCGTCAGCGGCGGAGAGTTGAGCCATTCGACGGCACCATCGATTGAGGGCATCTTGCCTTCGATGGGAAGCTCACCCTTGTCGTTCGACGCGACGGCGGTTTCAGCGTTCGGCATCATGGAGCGGCCGCCGAACATATCGACCAGACGCTGTTCGAGAGAGGACGTGCTCGCAAGCGACAGACGGGTGAGAACGCCGGTGTCGGCGCCCATAGCAATTGCGCCTGCCGCGACCAAGACGAGGACGCCGACGCCGCGGCGCACCCACTCGCCGACGCCAAGCGAGCGCTTCATGGCTGCGAACACACGTCCACCTGCCAGCAGTGCTAGAGCGAGCGATGTCGCTGCGCCTGCCGCATAGGCGAGCAGCAGCAACGTCGTCGTTGCGCTTGCACCGTTAAGTGCAGCACCTGTCAGGATGAGACCGAGCACGGGACCGGCGCAGGGCGCCCACAGCAAGCCGATAGCGACACCGAGCAGCAGCGACGGCCAGAACGCGGCGTGGCCGGCTGCAGCGCTGTCAGCGCGTTTCGAGAGCCGGTCACCAAGTGCGACGAGCGGTTGGGTGAGACGTTCGGAAAGGCCGGGAAAGATGAGCGCGAGACCGAAGAGCGCGACCAGAACAAGCGCGGCATAGCGGCCATATTCGTTGGCGGCAACGGCCCAACCGCCGCCGACAGCCGCCAGCGTCGCAACAACAGCGAACGTCGCCGCCATGCCAATGAGAGTCGGCAAGCCGCTTTGCAGGAACGGCTTATCGGCTCGCGCGAAGACGAATGGCAGCACGGGCAAAATGCACGGACTGACGATGGTGAGAACGCCGCCGACGTATGCGAGGAGGAGCAGAAGCATTTCCGGTCTCTATCGTGAACGAACTGTCATGAGCCAGCTCTCAATCGAAAGCTATGGCCGTTGCTCATCAGTACGTGGCGTCGAGATCGGACGTTACAATGTTCACGCGGCGCGGGTATTCGCCCAAATAGAGGCGGTCCGAGACGTGAATGCGCAGCGCAAAATGGTGTTTGAGCGCCTGGGCCAGAAGGGGCGCCTCGTCCCAGATAGACTCGTGGCGCCGACTGCAAGAGCCGGCGCCACGATAATGCGTTAGGCAGCCTTCGCGGCAGCGCCGGCCGGCACTTCCGAGATCGTCTTCAGAACCTGGGACGCGATCGCGTATGGGTCGCCCTGCGAGTTCGGGCGGCGATCTTCAAGGTAGCCCTTGTAGTTGTTCTTCACGAACGAGTGCGGAACACGGATCGAAGCGCCGCGGTCGGCAACGCCGTAGCTGAACTTGTTCCACGGCGCGGTCTCGTGCTTGCCGGTCAGACGCTTGTCGTTGTCCGGGCCGTAGACGTTGATGTGGTCCATCAGGTTCTTGTCGAAGGCCTTCATCAGCGCTTCGAAATAATCCTTGCCGCCGACCGTGCGCATGTACTCGGTCGAGAAGTTGCAGTGCATGCCCGATCCATTCCAGTCGGTGTCGCCGAGCGGCTTGCAATGGAACTCGATGTCGACGCCATACTTTTCCGTGAGACGGAGAAGCAGGTAGCGCGCCATCCACATCTCGTCGGCAGCCTTCTTGGAGCCCTTACCGAAGATCTGGAATTCCCACTGGCCTTTCGCCACTTCGGCGTTGATGCCTTCGTGGTTGATGCCGGCAGCCAAGCAGAGATCAAGGTGTTCTTCGACGATCGAGCGGGCAACGTCACCGACGTTCTTGTAGCCGACGCCGGTGTAATACTCGCCCTGCGGGGCCGGATAGCCTTCAGCCGGGAAGCCGAGCGGACGGCCGTTCTTGTAGAAGAAGTATTCCTGCTCGAAGCCAAACCATGCGCCGGAATCGTCCAGAATGGTCGCGCGCTTGTTGGAAACGTGCGGCGTGACGCCGTCGGGCATCATGACTTCGCACATGACCAGTACGCCGTTGGTGCGCGCCGGATCGGGATAATGAGCAACCGGCTTCAGAACGCAGTCAGAGCTCGAGCCCTCAGCCTGCTTCGTGGAGGAACCGTCGAAGCCCCACAGCGGGAGATCGGCGAGATCAGGGAACGAGCTGTATTCCTTGATCTGTGTCTTGCCGCGCAGGTTGGGCACGGGCGTGTAGCCATCGAGCCAAATATACTCAAGTTTGTACTTCGTCATTCTGGACAGCTCCCTAAGTTGACGTCTGTGGAATTCCTATTGGATGCGCGGCCGCCGATCGCAGGGCTGGCTGCGCGAACCCGAAGGCGCGTTGGGCGCGACGTACGCGCACCAGCGTCGATGGAACATGGCGCTCATTGAGATATCCATGGTGAAGCCGCCATCACGCCGTCGGGCAACGTTAACAGCGGCTTCGAACATGCCTCCAGACACATTCCCGGCGAAGAGGCAGTCGCTCTCGACCTGGGAATCGTCAGTCAGCATCGAACCTCCTCAAATGAAGCATGGCCATCGGAGCCAAGGCTTGCGGCGGAACACAACGATGACTACGTGCGTTCAACAGCGCTGGCAATGCTACCGAAAGATGCAAAACCTGGCATGCTCATAATATAGGCAATTGCTGATTTCAATTGAGGCATCAGGAAAATCGGGCCATCATGAAGGACGAGCCGGTCATCTTTGGTACCCGGCGAAACGAAACGAGAGGCTAAAATGGAAGAAAGGCAATTACGTCCGACTGCTAAAATTTATCAATTCCCGAAGGGCGGACGTGCGGCCCTGCATGGTCAGGAACGCCTAGTTAAGTCTGGCGCAGCAATCTTGCCGGCATGGCATTTTCGCAAAGTCGGTTTCAGCGATTGCTGGTATCACGAAGAAGCCGTCGAGGAAGACGCCCGAGTGGTGCGTTGGAGCTGAGCTTTTGTGCTCGTCCATTCCGAAAGTCGACGAGATGTCCGCTGAATGATCGCGCGAAGGGTTGGCTCGAACCTTTTGCGCGAAACGGATGAATTTCAGCCGCTTCATTGAACTTCTATTAGCTCGATTGAACTTCCATTGGATCAAAAGCGATTTCTTTGCTGAGCGTCTCAACGCGATGTTCGGGATATTTTTCGCGTGGCTTCGTCTCCGCTAACCGGTTAACCTCCTCCAGACGACATCGCATTCAAGCGCCGAAAATCGACCAGCCCATTTTCTTGGCGAGCTTTTCGAGCGCGATCTGGCCCAGTCGAGAATTGCCCGTGGTGTCCAATCCTGGCGACCAGACGGCAATCGACGCCTTGCCGGGCGCGACCGCCAGGATGCCGCCACCGACACCGCTCTTGCCCGGCAGCCCCACGCGATAGGCGAACTCCCCGGAGCCATCGTAGTGGCCACACGTCAGCATGAGCGCGTTGATCCGACGCGCCCGTTCCGGTTGCACAACGGCAAGGCCGGTTGAGGGATTGCTGCCATTTTGTGCAAGAAAGCGCCCCGCCATGGCTAACTGGCGGCACGACATGGCGATGGCGCAGTGGTGAAAATAGACACCTAGAGTAAAATCCACCGGATTATCGAGAACGCCGAAAGATTTCATATAATTGGCGAGAGCGGCGTTGCGGAAGCCGGTTCGATGCTCAGAGGCGGCAACTTCTTGGTCGATCGTAACGGTCGGATCGTCGGCTAAAAATTGCATAAACCGCAAGATTTCACCCAGGGCTTCGCGTGGCTGGTGACCGGACAGAATCAAATCCGTCACGGCGATGGCGCCGGCGTTGATGAAGGGATTGCGCGGGATCCCCTGCTCGCGTTCGAGCTGGACAATCGAATTGAAAGGGCTGCCGGACGGCTCGCGACCGACACGCGTCCAGAGCCGGTTTCCGACCTTGCCCAGCGCCAGCGTCAGCGTGAAGACCTTCGAGATGCTTTGAATTGAAAACGGCACGTCGCCGTCGCCGCCGACAATGACGTTGCCGTCCGCTTCGATCACGGCGATGCCGAAGTACTTGGTATCGACGCAGGCAAGCTCGGGAATGTACGAGGCGACCGTGCCGCGCTCAGACATGCCACGCATCTCGTCGACTATCTCTTCGACCGCCGTCTGAAGTTTGCCCACCGAACTTCCCATCATGCCAATTGCGAACTGCTCACCTTCTAGCGGGCAGCCGTCAAATCGCACAAGTTCCGGAGCGGTGCTCGGCAATCGACGCGGCGCGGTGAAGCGCCGCGCGCACGCGGCGCGCGGCGTATCCATTAAACGGAGTGCGTCGATCGCTTCAGGCTGGTTGCGCCGCTTTGATGCCGTAGCGTGGCGCCGGATTGACGTTGCTGAGTTTGCCGGACATCGCTTTGCGAGCCGCCTCGTAAGTCTCCCAATCGGCAGCGTCCTGCAACGCCGGGATCGTCACGACCTCGCCGCTGTCGAGACCCGCGAGGGCGGCATCGACCATGTCCTCGGCCGACATCACCCACGATGTCGGCATGTTCGAGTGTGGAAAGCCAGCGATGTCCCAGAACTCGGTGGCTGTCGCGCCCGGCAGCACGGCCTGGATGCGCACACCCTTGTCGGCCAGTTCGTGCTGGAGCGATTGAGAGAAGGCTAGCACGTAAGCCTTCGAGCCACCGTAGACGCCATTGAGCAGTTCCGGCGCGATGCCAACAACAGACGAGATGTTGATGATCGTCCCCTTGCCGCGCGACACGAAGGCGGGAGCAGCGGCATACGCGAGGCGCGTCAGCGCCGTGACATTGAGATCGATCATCTCCACCATCTTGCCGATGTCGGACTGAAGAAGCGGAACGGCGGAACCGAAGCCCGCGTTGTTGACGAGCATCGTAATGGCCGGATTTTCCTTCAGCACGCTTTCGACCTTGGCCAGCGACGCCTTGTCGTTCAGATCTGCTGGAAGGATCGTGACCGAACGACCGGTCGTGCCGGAGATCCGTGCCGCTACG
Organism: Hyphomicrobium sp. MC1; assembly: GCF_000253295.1. NCBI lineage: Bacteria > Pseudomonadati > Pseudomonadota > Alphaproteobacteria > Hyphomicrobiales > Hyphomicrobiaceae > Hyphomicrobium > Hyphomicrobium sp. MC1. Next base: position 2,991,377 of record NC_015717.1, read on the forward strand.
TCTTTCAAACGTTCCTCGTTGCGGGCGACGAGGATCAAATTGTAGCCCCTTTTTGCGAGACGGTCGGCGTAAATCGCGCCGATGCCGCTTGATGCGCCGGTGACGACGGCCGTGCCTTGCGATGCGCTCATAACAAATCTCCGTTTTATCTGGATGCGATGGCTGATAGGTAGGCTTGCATTGCCGTGTCTCAAACGTCATATATGAGGCGTTTTAAGCCATCGTCGTCATGAGGCATCGTCATGCGCATCGGATTTGTCGTTTATCCAAACTGCTCGCTCATGGGGCTTGCCACTTCGGCGGTCTTCGAGGTCGCTAACGTCGTGCGCGGCGAGAACGTCTACGAAATGCTATTCCTGTCGGAGAATGGCGGGCTGATCAAAACCTCGCCGGGTCTCGTCTTGGATACGAAGCGGATCGGCGGGATCGCGATAGATACACTTATCGTTGACGGCGCGAACGAGCCGAAGCCGGCGTCGCCGGCCATGATCAAGTATCTTCAGTCAGCACAGCGCCGCTTCCGGCGCGTAGCAGCGACCTGCACGGGGGCGCTCGTCCTTGGCGATGCGGGACTGCTCGACGGTAAACGAGTGACGACCCACTGGCTCTTCGCGCGGACACTTCAGGAGAAATGTCCAACGGCCCTCGTCGACGAGGATCGCATTTTCATCAACGACGGCAAGATCTGGACGTCGGCGGGCATGAGCGCGGGTATCGATCTCGCGCTGGCATTGGTGGAAGCCGATCTCGGCGCGGAGACCGCGCGCTCAGTGGCGCGGAAGCTCGTGCTCTATCATCGCCGGTCTGGCGGACAATCGCAATTCTCCGAGCTTTTGGAGCTGGAGCCGAAGTCCGACCGCATTCAAACGGCGCTCAACTACGCGAAGAAAAACTTGCATCGGCCACTCACTGTCACGGATCTCGCCGGAGCTGCGCATTTAAGCCCGCGGCAATTCTCGCGCGCCTTTCGCGACGAGACGGGGCAATCTCCCGCAAAGGCAATCGAGTCGCTTCGCGTGGAGGCGGCCCGCATTTTGATGGAACAGTCACGACATTCGATCGACGTCGTTGCGCGACAGACAGGCTTTGCCGATCGCGGCCGGATGCGCCGGGCGTTTCTTCGCGTACTGGGCCAGCCGCCACAGGCCATCCGTCGCAGCGTCCGACAGGAGACCGAGCATCTGCGTGGACAATCCGGCAATGCGCGGCGTGCCGATAAGCCGTCCGTCACGAAAAAGCATGCGTCGCGCGGCACAGCTTCGGCTTGCTAGACGATTGCCGGAACCATCGGTGGCGGTCGCCGCAGTTTTCCTGACCGTGTCAAGAATACAGACGTTCCGGACAAGCCAAAGACTTTCTCAATTCGTATTTTCTGAACGAAATTTACATTCGTGGCATATGCCACGAAGACGAGGCCTGAGCGGTTTTTTTCCACGATGCGCAGGCCGCAAACGCCGTGATGTAAGTCTTTGGAAGGATAGTCCTTAGTCCCCAATCCTGGAACTTTGGATCGGCTTCTCCGTTGATATGCAATCTTGCCGGAGTATGACCCGTGGATGGATATCTGAGCGACGTCCTGCTCGTCCTTTCAGTAATTGCAGCGCCAATCATTTTTTGCATGTTGTTGTATTACGGACTGACAATCAAAGATCGCCACCATCACGATGACGGCGAGCACGGCAAGCAACCGGGGGCGAGCACGGGAAATGCACAGCCCGGAGGGGATGCGGGCGCCAAATCGGCGTAGCCGCCAAGCTTATCAAGCGAACATCGCGACGTTCGCCGTCAGTTGGTCGCCTGAAAGCGCCAATACATTCCGCCCGGACTTTCCACAGCAAGAATGCTCTTCAAGCGTTTGTCCGGCGGGCGGACACCAAATTCAACAAGCGCCTTAACGTCATCGAGAAGCGCCGGGTTCTCGGCGTAGCCCGAATGATTGAGTCCCAGCGCATCGGTCGAGACGGCCGTTACGTCGATCGTGTCGACGCCGGGAATGATCAACGGACCGTCTTTCGGAACATCACCTGCGCGAGGGACACCGCCCCAGAACCGTTGAGAATATCCAAGCGCCCGATCGTTCGACGCGGCGTAGAGCGTTACGCCTTTGGCGAAGTCAGTGATCTCGCGCGCGATGATGTTGAACTTGTCCCGATCGACGTCGGGCGCCGCAAGAATGACTTGGCTGATGACGACGCCCTGCGGAATTTTCGGCCGCAGCCGTTCAAGCACGCGCAACAGCAGTTCGTTGCCCATCGAATGCGCGATGAGGCTGATCGACTTTGCGCCGCTCTTCTGGATAACCATGTCGAGGAATTCGGCGAGCATCGGCTCGGCCTGCTCGACGCTGCCGTGATCATACGTATAGCTGGCGACGTTGCCACCGGACGGCCAGCTATAGAGGAACGGCACACCATCGAAACCCAAGTCGTAAGCAATCTGCGCCGTCCGGTAGAGAGCGCAATCGAATGACGTATTGAACCCGTGAATAAAAACAAAAGCGTGGTTCTTGAACGTCGATGATTTCGCCAGTTGTTCCTTCACGAGCGCCAGCATCTGATCTTCCGTCAGACTGGTGATCTCCTGCACGGTGAAGTGCTTATCGGGATCTTCCTTCTCGGCGTAGATCTTGATTTTGAAATACGGAATCTCGATCACGCGTGGCCGCTCGATGTGCGGGACCTCGTGGCTGAACGGCACGGTGATGAGCGCGCGGCCAAGCTGCAACTTGTGTCCGCGATCGGAACTGAATTGAAGGCGCGTCGGATCGGGCTCAACCGCGCGATCGGTGCCGTAGAAAACCGGAACGACTTTATATTTCTTGTTCGGATCGGTCTCGACGGCAGCGCGACCGGCGGCGCCCGGTGCAGCTGGCGGCGGCATCGCAACGACGGGTGGTGGCGGCGGCGGTGCTGGAGACGGCGAAGCGGTGGGAGCGGCTCCGGCAGATTCTTCCTCGGGTGTCCGAGCAGCGCCGGCAGGTGAAGGTTCGGACGATGGCGGCTCAGCTGCGGTATCGGCATCCTCATCCGGCGCGGCAGCCTTCTTCTTGCGATAATAATGGTAAGTTCCGGGCTTCTCGTCGCTGCCGCTCGAGGCTTGGCTTTGCTCTTGCGCGTCGGATTGTTCGGGAGCCGCTGGCTTAGGCGCGCTCGCCTCCGGCGCAGGAGGTGCAGCAGGTGCGGGCGAGCCCGCAGGCGCTTCCTCGATGGAGCGTGATTGATTATCGGCGGTCTTGCCGATCTTCGGGGTCTCTGAACATGCCGTCAGCAGGCCGCATGCGATAATGGCCGTCAGGCCGATCCTTGCGAGCGATGCCGGCCGCCGCCAGCGTTCGGTAACCCAAGTCACGCTACCCTCCCTCCAACGCCCCGCCTAAGGCTACGGAGCTTGGGCTCCGCAAGCAACCGGATCTATGGCATGTGATTGTGACGGCCAAGAGCGAAATCGCAGCTTGCAGCGGCGTCGTTTTTCTTGTCCAACGTCCCCTTTGTGAACGAACAGGATTCAGCATTTAAGCCATGGCCGTTACCACACTCCCAGCACACAGAATTTCGGTTGCCGACTATGTGTCGGGCATTGCTGGCGGGGACCGGGCGATGCTGGCACGCGCCATCACGCTTGTGGAAAGTTCGAACCCGGAGCACGGCCGCCTCGCCCAGAAGGTGCTGCAGGAGCTGTTGCCGAAAACCGGCAATGCCGTTCGCCTCGGCATCACCGGCGTACCGGGCGTCGGCAAATCGACGACCATCGATCAGCTCGGCATGAACCTGATCTCCGAGGGGTACCTCGTGGCGGTATTGGCGATTGATCCGACGTCGAAGCGTTCGGGCGGCTCCATTCTGGGTGACAAAACGCGGATGAGTTCGCTGGCGCAGGAGCGAAACGCGTTCATTCGTCCGTCGCCCTCGTCCGGCACGCTCGGCGGCGTGACGCGGCGCACGCGCGAAACGATGGCGCTCGTCGAAGCGGCCGGCTTCGATGTGGTGATCGTGGAGACGGTGGGCGTCGGGCAATCGGAAGTCGCCGTTGCCGACATGGTCGATTTCTTTTTGGTGCTGCTGCTCGCAGGCGGCGGAGACGATCTTCAAGGCATCAAGAAAGGCATTATCGAGCTTGCCGACATGATCGCCATCAATAAGGCTGACGGCGACAACGTCAAACGGGCGGAGAGCGCGGCCGGCGACTACAAGAACGCGCTGCAGATTTTTACCCCCCATGGCGCGACGTGGTTTCCGCCCGTGCTGACGGTTTCGGGGCGCGACAACCGCGGACTTAAAGAGCTTTGGGAAAAGGTTCTCGAACATCGCAAAACGATGTCGGAGACCGGCGAGTTTGCCAAGCGGCGGCAGGTTCAGGCCGTGTCATGGATGCGCGACATGCTGGAAGACCGGCTTATGGGCGCGCTCAAGGCCAATCCTCAGGTCGGAGCCGAGCTTCCGAAAATTGAAGCGGCCGTGCGTAACGGCACACTCCTGCCAACGCTTGCCGTCGACAAAGTCATGACTATGATGGGGCTTTGACGATTCTCACGCTTTGAGGTGCGTATCGAAGAAGCCAACGATCTCATCGAAGGCCTCCTTCGTTTCCGGGACGAACGGCGTCAGGAACTGGGCGTGGCTTTCGCCTTCGAAGACTTGCAATACAGCATGGACGCCAGCCTGCCTGAGCTTGCGGTGCGTTCGGACCGTGTCACTCAGGATCAGATCGCGCGTGCCCGATGTGAGAATGGCGGGCGGAAAGCCGCGGAAATCGCCGAAGATCGGCGACAATTCGGGAAAGGTTAGATCGTGCGTTCCGGCATACAGCGTCGTAGCCGCGTGAGCCCAGCCCGCCCCCGAGACAAGCGTACCGTCGACATACGCGTTCGCCATGACGGTGTCGCCGGACCATGTCAGGTCTGCGCATGGGCTTGCCGGAGCGATGGCGCCGGGCAGCGGCAAACCCTGGGATCTCGCGCGCAAAATCGTCGACAGCGTCAGCCCGCCGCCCGCCGACGTACCAAAGATCGCCATCTTGCTTGGCTCATACGATGCCAGCAGCACGCGCCAGACGGCCGTTACATCGTCGAGCGCTGCCGGGAACAGATAGTCGGGCGCCATCCGGTAATCGATCGAGACGACGCGGCATTTGCTGTAGCCTGCCATCAGCATACCCTCGCCCGCGCCAGCTTCGCCCGGAAACAGCACGAAGCCGCCGCCATGAATATGAACCAGCAAGCGGTTGCGGTTGTTCGGCGCGATTTCCGGCGGCGTGATGACGAACACCGGCACGCCGGCCATCGTCGTGCTTTCGACGTGAAGGGAAAATTTCTCTTTGATCGCGGCGATATTGCTCGCCGCTGACGCCGCGCTCTTGAGAGCAAGTTGTTTCCAGGCTGTCGTGTCCTGGGGAATGTCGTCCCAGCCTACCGGATATGGCGAGCCGATGATCGCCTGCAGTTCCGGGCTCACGGTTTTGGGAACCGGCAGCTCGCGTGCAGGGATTTTGCGGGGCGGCGGACCGGCTGTGGGCGGAGGCTGAGCAGGTGAAGTGGCCGGCGCGGTCACCGCCTCCTCGGCTGTCACTGCCGATGGGATCAGAGCAGCCGCCAGGGACGTCCCAAGAAATCCACGCCGCGAGATCGCTCCCGGCTTGCTCAATGCCGTAAAAGGAAATCCGCTCATGATCGCTCCCTTCGATTGCGGGAACGAACAACGGGCATTCTTCCCCTCGCGTCAAGGCCAGGAAGCTGAGGTGGCGTCGAGGCTTATCGCTCGGCTCGCGAACATGCACGGCCAAGCACTTGCATCGCCAGCCTGTCGGCCAACAGCACGCCGTCATCAGGCCACTCGATTAGTCGGAGCGTAGGCGCTGTGTGGGAAAGCACGCGCACTTATTGAAGGGTGGCGCGCAGTTCTTCGTCCGTCGCCGCGGCCCACTTGATCGGGACGTTCTCACGTTCCTCGGCGATGGCTTCCAGGGCCGGGACGTCCTTGAGGCGGAGGCCGTGAGGCGGTGCCGTCTCGATTAGTCCGCGCATTTCGAGTTGCATCAGCGCAAGCGCGAGAAGATCGACGCTCAGGCCGAGAAAATCGGCGATGACGCCACAATCGACGGTATCGTCGATGAAGCTCGGATCGCCGCCTTCGTCGTGGATACGATGTGATACGGCGACAAGAAAGGCGGCCAGCCGAACCATCGGGCGTTCGCGCGCGGCGCTCGCCAAGCTTTCGCGACGGAAAGCAAATTCGCGTTCGACGGCGTCGTGGTAGCGCGCCTTGTTGTGCGGGTCGTCCTCAATGAGCCCTTCAAGAGCATCGCGTTCGAAACAACGGATCGTCGCGTCGACGGTCGCGCGGGCGTTGGCGGTGTGCCGGTCGAGGAAGCCCATGCCGACCAGCTCACCAGCGAGCACATGCTCGATGATCTCTATGCGGAGGTCGGGATGGATACGGTAAATGCACAGCGCGCCGGACTCGACCCGATACACTTTCGTTTTGATATCGCCGGCCTCGAACAAAAGCTCATTGCGGGCCAAGGTTCGGAGCGAGGTATCCGAGGTATCAGTGTCTTGAATTGTCAGCGCGGCGACATTGGCGGCGCCTGCCCCGTTGCCGTCACCGGCTATGTCCATCCGCAGCATACCCAAACTCCACACTGCAAATATGTTTGTCCCGCCGACTTGTTAACCATGCGGCGCCAGCAAAAATCTTTCGGAAAAGAATGAAATGTTCGTGCAGGGCAATACCGATATCGCGATCAACACGCAATAGACGTGCAGCACTTATTTTGCCGCATTTTTTGAACCAGGTCTAATTCTTTCGAATAGGAACGCGCGCCATTCACGCTTCCGAGACGAGAGACGACCGTTCAAATCGTCGATATTGGCCCGCCGTTCATTTCCATTTTCCGACGGCCCTTAACGCGGTGAAAGCCGTTAGGTTCCGGGCATCGAAAGAACGGGTCAGTCGAAGCTATGTCGTCGGAATGAAAAGAGATATTTCAGACGAGATTATGTTCCGGAATATCGGCGGACAGAATAGACGGCTGATCGTTACGAATGGCCTGCCAAGCCTCCTGAATCGCGTTCCGATCGACCCTCTCGCCAAATAAAACCATGCGTGCGGTCTGCGCGAGTATTTTCACGTCGAGTGTGAAGGATGCATTCCTGATATACCAAAGATCGAGAGCGGCTTTATCTTCACTCGAAATGTCACGGCCTCCTTTGATCTGCGCCCAGCCCGTCAGACCGGGACGGAGACACAAGCGGGCAGCAGGCGCGGACGGCTGATCAACCGGCAGCAGGGGCCGCGGTCCGACGAACGACATGTCGCCGACGAGCACGTTGTAGATCTGGGGCAGCTCGTCGAGACGCAGCCGTCGCAACAGGCGACCGACCGTAGAGACGCGTTCAGCATCTGTCAGGGCACGGCCTGCGCGATCCCGCGGCGGCCCCATGGTGCGGAATTTCAGCACCTTGATCGGATTGCCGCGTGCACCGGGGCGCTGCTGCCAAAATATCGCTGGGGCGCCAACGTCGAGAAGAACCACCATTGCGACGACGAGCATCAACGGAGCAAACACCACAATGCCGACGAGCGCTGCGGTGGCATCGATGAAGCGCTTCCAGGGCAGATAGGCGTTGAACGAAGGCTCCAGGCCGTTGGCCGCCGCCTCGATAGCGGCGTCGGCACCCTCTCGTAGACCGTAACGCGGCGGCAGCCAGTCGACGCGGATCATGCCGCCATCCCGCAGCTGCACCAGCGCGGCCTGTGCTTTTTCCGAAAGTGCGGCCGGTGGCAACGCCACGACGATACGGTCGACGAAGACGCCATGGACGGCGAGGTCGTGCAGGACCTCGCAAACTGCATCCGGCGTACCGAGAATTTTTCGCGATCGTAGCCGTCGGCCGCGGTGACGACGGGAGGGAGACAGGATGCCGACGATTTCCGTTCTTTCTCCCGCGTCCTTGGCGTCGCCGTAGAGAAAAATGTCGGTCTGCGGACTGAGCCCCACTATCAGTACGTTTTTGCGAAAGCCACCGATACTTCCATGGGGGCCCCGTGCGCGGCGCCGGCGATCGTGGCGGATGCGCGTTGCGACGCGCACTCCGATCAGCGCGTAGAGTATCAGCAGACTCTGCAAGATCAGCAGATTGGGCGTGATCAGCACCGCCTGATCGAAAACGAACGCCAGCGCCGTCGTGAGCGCGACTATCCACACTACGGCAGCGGCCACGCGCACGCCGTCACCCAGCGACGTGAAACGCCAAACGGTGCGGTTGAGACCGAAGATCAGCATCACAGGAATGGCCGCCGAGAGCGTGAAAGCCCCATACGCGCTTGCCGCCGCTATTGCGGACGTGACCGGCCCAGGCATCGTGACAACGACGGCAATAAGCGTCGACATCGAAACGAGCACGAGATCGACGACAAGCAAAACAAAACAATGCATTCCGACCACCCAGGCGAATCGACCCCACCATACCTAGTCCTTTATAATCATAATTTGCACCCCTTACTAAGGTTCGTCCACAATCCATCAAACCCCAAAATTTGCATTTTTCAACGATTTTTCCGGGCGCAAACTGAACTGATGGGCGAGATTCGTATTAGACCTTCAGAAAATCTGCTATGATCCTTTTAGATCATTTTAGAACTGCAAGGGGTAATACGTGGATTCTTCGACTGCTGACGATGCCGCGTGGATCGCGGTCAACGTGCATCCCAATCGCGAGCACACCGCGGAAATGCATCTTCGCAATCAGGGGTACGAGGTCTACGTCCCCGTGCTGCGGAAACAAATCCGGCATGCTCGACAAGTGCGCGAGGTATTGCGTCCGCTTTTTCCGGGCTATCTTTTTGCACGCCTCACGCATTCTACCATGCGATGGCGACCAATCCTGTCGACCGTTGGCGTCAGGTCCGTCGTGTGCATGGGAGAAGCGCCGAGTGTCGTCTCTCGTGCCTTTATCGACGATCTGAAATCGCGAGAAACGAACGGTGTCATCTCTCGCTCAGCTACAGCGCCGCAAGTAGGCGATACGGTTCGCGTCTCTTACGGCGCTCTCGACGGTCTCGCCGGCAAAATCATCGCGCTTTCGGAAAACGATCGTATCGTCCTGCTAATGGATATGTTGAGCCGCCCCGTCCGCGTTACGGTTCCTGGCGCTTTGCTATCGGTGGCTTAACGAAGTGCGACGTCCGGTTTGTGTTGTTGGCTGGCGCCTCGGCAACGCTGAGAAGCAGCCTGCTCCACATTGCGATCGCGCTCGTTCGGCTGAACTTTTCTTCGCACATCGCGCGGGCGCGCTCGCCCATGCCCACGCAGCGAGCAGGATCTTGGGCCATGGCATTGATCGTTTCGACCAAGGCCAGTGCATCGCCGATGGCAACAGTTGCACCACAATCGTGCCTGACGATGTCGCGTGCTACCTCTCCGCGCGAGCAGCCGATGAAGATCGTGGGCCGTCCCGCCGCTGCAATACCGTAGAATTTACTCGGCACGATGAGGCCCTCAAGCTCGGGCTTGAGCGAGACGATATGGACATCAGCTGCCGACAGACTTTCGGCGAGTGCGCCGCGCGGCTGATAAGGGTAGAAAGAGACGTTCTTGAACTCTCCAAGCTCGGCTTCACGTTTCAAGCGCTCATATCCGGCACCGCCGCCGATGAATACCCAGTGGATCGCACGCGTTCGAGCGGGCAGCCTCTCGGAAATCGCGATTGCGCTCAGCAATGTTTCGATATCGTGAGCGCGCCCGAGATTGCCGGAATAGCCGACAACGAACTTGTTCGCGAGATTCCAATCGGCACGAAGCGCATTTTGCGACTGTGCGATGGGGTGGATCGCTTCGACGTCGGACCAGTTCGGAATTACCGCGATCCGCTCTCGATCGACGCCGATGTTTTGAAGGCGCTCAGCCATCAATGCACCGATCGCGACATTCCGCTCCGCGTGCCGAAGCGAAGCATTTCGGAAAATGCGCAGCGGCAGGAAAAGTGTTTTAGCGGCGGCGCGCCCGGGTGTCAGCGCTTCGGCAACCTCGGGAAAAATGTCCTGCAGCCAATTGATGAGACGGGCGCCACGCACTTTTGCGACAAGCGCGGCGACGACCGAAACGGCGGGCGGGTCCGTCATCGCGATCAGGACATCGCCACGACGTGCTGTCTTTAGAAGTGTCCAGGCCGCAGACAGGTAGAACGTCAGATAGTCGACGGCACGCAGAATGACCGAGCCTCGGCCGTGCCGCGATGTCCAGACACGCACGACGCGCACACCACCGACCGTCTCGGTCGCAGCCAATTGCGCCCCGGCATCATCATAACGAAGTCTGCTCGTTATGACGTTGACGTCATACCCATGCTGTGTCAGCCCGAAAGCCAGATCCGACAGCATCTGACTGGTTGCAGAGTGATCGGGGTGGAAAAAACGATTGACGAAGATCAGTCGCACAGAGGCTCTCCCTCGTTCGTTGATGGCGATGTCAAGATTTGACGAGCGAGATCTCGGCAGGCCGTCTGATCCTGGGACCGATCTGCTTCGCCGGATTACCGGCATTGATGCTCCAGGCATGAAGATTTCGCGTCGCCACGCTGCCGATCGCGAGAACGCTTCCCTCTCCGACGGTCACGCCCGGCGCAACGACGGATCGCGCAGCGATCCACGCGCCATCGCATATGCGGATCGGCGCTGTGCGGAGATTGAAGCTCGTCGCCGTCCAGTCGTGATTGCCAGTACAGAGATAAGCCGCCTGCGAGATGCAGCAATGCGCGCCAATGGTGACGTCCGCAAGGTTATCGATCCAAGCATCCTCGCCGAGCCAGGAATGGTCGCCGACCGCCAGCCGCCACGGAAATTTCACGCGCACGCCGGGCTTGATCGTCACGCCCTTGCCGATACGAGCACCGAACAGGCGCAGCACGATGCGACGATGAGCAGAGCCGGGAATCGACGAGCGAACCAGAAGACATTGCGCGACAAGCCAGGCCGCTTCGACCCACGCAGGCTTTGCGCGGGAAAACGCGCGATTGTCGAACAAATCAAGCCGCATGTGTTTCACTCCCGCCAATGAAACGAACGCAGGCCGGGCGGCAGCCGCCGTTGCGCAGCCATTCGTAGACTTCGAGCATTTGCCCCGCGACGCTTGCCCAGGTGAAATTCCGTTCTGCGAGCTGGCGCCCGTTGCGTCCAATCTCTGTCAGCGTTGCCGCGGGCATCTGCAGGACGGCGCGAAGCTCCTCCGCCAGCTGTGGAACGGTCGGCGAAATCTGGATCGCTGCGTTATGTCGAAAGCCATCCTGCAGATTACAGGCCGCCGTTTGCAGAACGGGTTTGCCATACGACCAAGCTTCGAGGATCGCCATCGGCAAACCTTCGCTAAGCGACGGCAGCACGATAGCGTCAGCGCGGCGCAGAGCGGCGTCTTTTTGCGGACCGAACAATGGTCCGAGAAAATGAATGCGACGATATAGATCTCGTTTTGTGACGAGCGCGCGCAGAGCATCCTCGTGGCCGCTCTGGTCCCAGCCTGCAATCACGAGGTGCCAGTCGGGCGTCTCGGCCGATGACGGCCATGCCCCAATGAGCGCAGGCAAATTTTTCTTGGGATGCAGGCGACCGATGAACAACATCACGCGTTGGTCCCGAGAAATGATGTCCGCCCAAGGGGCGGTGCGGTTATCGTCTATGCCCGGCATCGCGATGCCGTTCGGGATGATGCAAATCGGATTTTCGAAACCAAGATCCCGTATCGCATCGGCCTCCGCGTCGCAAAGTGCATGTAGGCAGCTTGCGCGACGAAGATGCTCGTTCTCGTAAAGCCGCGCCGCGATCTTTTTCTTCCATGCGGAACGATTCAGCGCCCATGCATCGAGCATACCGTGAGGAGAAACGACGTAAGGCCGCCGCGTTTCCAATGCCCATTGCAATACGACACGCGAGGGATGTTTCCATAGGCCGTGCGAATGCACGACGTCGGCATTCATGTCTCGCAGACGAGAAGATGATTGCGGAGAATAGCCAATTGACGATGGGCCGATGATATCGAGGCAGGCGGTTGGAACGCCGCTCCACTCCAATGCGTCCGTTGCCCAGCCGCTATCGCGCAGGCCGAGAACGCTGACGTCTCCATTGGCCGCGATGAGACTGCGCGACAGCGCTTGAACCGACGCAGAGACGCCGCCGCCAAAACGCGATAGGCTGCCTGTGACGAGGGTGACTTTCATCAATGTTCCGGCATCAAGCGCGACGTGACATCGCCGCAGCAAAGACGCTGCCGGCCAGAGAACGCCGACACGGGGTCTGCATCGCCATTCGCGCGGCTTCGCTGAGGCCGGATACAAAGCGCCCGACATCCCAATGGGCAATGGTGCGGATGCTCGCCCGGCCCATGGCCAGACGATCGCTCTCTGTCACGATCTTGCGCATCAGCGCCGCCAAGCCGTCCGCGTCATAGGGATCGAACGTAAATCCGTTGACGCCGTTCTCGACCAGCTCTGCGCTGCAGCCCGCGCCGTTCGAGACCAGCACGGGGAGCCCGGCTGCCATCGCCTCGTTGACGACAAGCCCCCATTCGTCCCGCCAGCTCGGGTGCACGAACACACCGGCCGAGCGATAAATCGACGGCAGTTCGGCGTATGTCTTGTGTCCAATGAAATGAATGTTGGTGGCATAGCCTGACGCTTGTCGCAGCCTTTCAAGCTTCGCGCGCAGCGGCCCTTCGCCTGCCACGATAAGATCCCAGCCGCCATCCGGCGTTTCCTGCCGATAGCGTGCGAACGCGACAACGAGACATTCGAGGTTCTTTTTTTCGATGAACCGCGCGCAAGCAAGGAAGTGAGGCGAAGGCGCTTTCGAGCTTTGCAAATCTGGCGCGGCTGGTGCGAAATGGTGGTTATCGACGACATCGTATCCAAGCGCGATTTTATTTTCCGCAAATCCAAGGCTTGTCAGATAGCGCGCGTGAACCGACCCGGCGACCAGCGCGGATTGAAAAAGCGCAATCAAGTGCTGCTTGGCGAAGTTGCGAACGACGTCGCCGCGCGCGGTGCCGGCGTGGGTATCGCTCATCAGGATCATGGGCACCTTGCGAGCGCGACTGGTCCGCATGGCTGAAAGCGCAAATGGCTCCGAATAGCCCGGGATTGCGATCGCGTCGGGCGCGAATTTCGATAGCTCCGATGCGAGCCTTCTATTACATCCGTGGGTGGAGGACAGTGTGACGATTCCGGCGTTACGCTTTTCCGTGCGCACGTTCCAATCGTAATCCACATCGAGATCGGCATGTTCCAAAGCGAGGATGTCATGGTGTTCCCGCGCGGCACGCAGCCGCGCAAGGTGATATGGACCGAAGCTGCGAAAAAGCAGAGCTATTCTCATGGCCGCATCGCGCGTGCGGGAGACAATGAATGAAGATGCCATGGTTGCAGCTGTGCCTTCGAACGCGCGCGGTATCGCCGGATTGCAACGACGGTTAGAAACATGAGCGCCGGAATTCCGAACAGCAGCGCCCGAAAAAGCCATGCTTCAATCGTCTGGGTAAAGATGTAAATCGAAAGCGCGGCGAGCATTGCATAGGCTGGCTGTATCCTCGGATCGCTTCGGCTCCTGCGCCAGAATCGGCCGTAGAATGCGCCGAGAGCGAATGCGATGAGCGGCGCAAACATCCCGAATTCCATCCAGAGGTCGCCAACAATTCCAGGCGCCGCGCCGACAGCCACTTGCCATCCGGTCACCGCATCGATGCGGTCTATGGGAATTCCAGCATCCTGTGTGAGATCGATGTCGAGGCCAAACGCGGCACAGACATCTGCGTACTTCGTCGGCCAGATCGATAGCGGCACGATACGGCCGAGCATGTGGGCGAGAATTCTCAGGCCGTAAAAAGGTTCTCCAGTTTCGTTCACGTAACGAACGATCGCGGAAGAAAACAGATATTCGTTGCCCCCCCAATTCTCGAGCATGCGCGACACGGACCCTTGCAGTTCTTTCTGAGAGCCGAGGTAAATGGCACTACGGTTTGCGACGAGCCAGAGCAACAACGTCCCAATCGCGCCGCCGCCCGAGACGACCAACGCGAATGGAATGCGCGGCCGGAATGTCAAGATATAGCTAGCCGCGACGCAGGTGATCGCTAAGAACGTCGGGCCGCGACGCGCACCGAGAAAGCCTTGCACGAGCAGCGGCAGTAGAAATGCGAGTGCCAGCAGCCAGTGATACCATCGCATCCCTGTCTTTCGTCGCGACAGAATGAGCAATGGCACGGCGACAAAGCCGAATTGCGACGCTTCTCGAACGTAGCCGCTATCGTCCCAACCGCCGCCGTAAGCTCGTCCGTAAGCGGCGATGAAGCCTCCGACGTTGGCAATACCAATGAGCCACGCCGTCAAGCCTGCGACGCCGAACAGCAGGGCGAGCGCAAAAATCGCTGCGATGTTCTGCTCGACGATGGGTCTTGAGTCTACGCGTGTGTGCCGACTGCCCCACCATATTCCAAGGATCACCGCCATGCTCATCACGTTGGCGATCAACTGGAATTTCGTTAGCTCATCCCAATAGCCGGCGCGTGATAGGAACTCATATTCGTCGGTCGCGAGGCCGTGGATGGGATAAGCGACGTAAAGAAAGAGAAGCTGCGGAACACAAAATATCGTGGGGTGAAAGACATCCCTCCATCGGGCCCAATCGCGCACGATCGCGAAAGTGCCAAAGACCGCCAATCCGGCAATAAGCGCGTAGAACACGCGCTACAGCTGCCCGAATGCCGGCGCGGTGATAGGCGCTCCCAATTTGGAGAGCGCGCCGATCAGTCTGCCTTCGTATTTCTCCCAGGTGAATTGAGCAGCGCGCGCCTTGGCGTTTTGCGACATCGTCTCGCGGAGGCCACGGTCAGATATGAGGCGCTCGATTGCGGTCGCCAGAGCAGATACGTCGCCTGCTGGAACGATGATGCCATCAATACCGTCGCGGACACACGAGCCTGCGTTCGGCGTTGTTATGACTGGCAACCCAACGGCCATAGCCTCCAACGTTACCACCGCCATGCCTTCCGCGAGACTCGGCAAAACAAAGATGTCCGCATGCGAATATTCGCGATGGATGTCTATGCGAGGCACTTGACCGAGGTATTTGGGGCCGGCGAACAGTGCACTTTGCGCTACTCCCACTTCCAAGGGGCCAGCGACCCGCACCTCGCATTCGACATTGCACTCGGCGAGGTGCCTTGCTGCTTCAGCGAGATAGTGACTGCCCTTACGAAGTCCGACGGAGCCGACAAACAAGATGCGGCCTGGAACTGGATGCGACGGCCGCTCGAGCCAGCGCCGATCGATGCCGTAAGGCACGAGGGCCACTTTCGCGGGATCGGCGCCAAGCCCGAGAACGCTTTCGCGGACGAATTCGGAAGGCACGAGGATCAAATCGGCGAGCGCGTACTTTTGGCGGTCACACTCGCGTCCCGCCTCGATCTCCCGCAGGCTCGGAGCGTGTAGCCAAATCGCGTGACGGCGGTACTCGCTTTCAGTCAGCAACCCGACATCGGGCGTCAGCATGACTTCGTGGATAATGCGGCAACCCTGCGCTTTCGCGGTCCTGCAGAGATCGAGATCCTCGTTGACGAGGACGGTGTAGATCGCGTTGGCGCCGCCAAAACGCTCGCCCAACGCTCGCTTCATCAGCGCCCGCGATGACGTATTTTCTCGCGCGCTTTGCGACGATATCAAACGCTCGCGCATGACCGCGTATCGGACCTGCCGCACTTTCGATGGAGGAATTTCGGATGGCAATTTGCGACCAAACAAGCGGCGGACCGCTGCGGGTTGCAGACACCTTGGCCAAAGACTTTCGATATGACGAACGGAGCCGATGTTCGCGAAATCGGTATAAAGCCGTTGCAGCATCCCGGCACGCTGCAGCAACATCGGCACGGCATAGTGCAGGCGGGCGCCCGGTTGCAGGACGGCGACGCGGAGAGCAGGCCGATCAAGCATTGATCACTGCCTCATCGCGGAATCTGTAAGCGGTCGAGCCCGCCCAGATGTGCTGCATTCTCTCAACCGTCGCTGCCCAGGTGAATTCCCCAGCGCGACGACCGACGGCATCGCGCAGCTGCCAGTAGCGGCCAGCATCCCGCGCATAACCCTCAACGATATCAGCAACGTCGGCCGCATCGACGTCCGGCGAAAAGAGGTGTCCGCAACCCGCCGGGACGGTGTCAGGTATGCCGCCAACGTTGCTTGCGAGTACTGGAACTCCTAGCCGAAGGCTTTCCCGGTTCGATAGCCCGAACGCTTCGGCAAACGAGAATAAGCAGGTAAAATGACAAGACCGGAGAAGGTCGACGAATGCGTTCAGCGCGTGGCGTTTGTCGATGAATCCGATCGATCTTAGCAGCGGGTGCCGCGGTCCGTGCTCGACAGAGAAACCCGCCGCAATCACTTCAACCGCGATCCCGCGAGCATTGAGCACGTCGGCGATCTTCAGAACAAACGGAAGATTTTTGCGCCGCCAGTCCTTCCCAACGAAGCCAAGGCGGACTGGCGCGAGGGGCAGATTGTCCGGTCCATATCGCGACGGTCCAGGATCGCCGATGATGTTTGCACCGCCCGGTACGACATGGACCTTATTCGGTTCGATGCCGTAGGCACCAACTACAGATCTTGCTGCTGCTCTGGATCGACATAGAATCCGCGTCGCATCGCGATATGCTTGGCGCTCGCGTGCCAAGGCTTCGGTGATCATCGTGCGTCCGACGCTTCTGGTGATGCCGTAATCTTCGAAGTTCTGCTGCAATGTCGCGTCGATATAGAATGAGACGCCAGCGCGCCGAGGGCAATCGGGCGGCAGCAGCGGAAAGATACTGATGACTTCATCGTGTATCGACGATGCTCGCGGCTCTTGGCGGATAAGTGCGCGAAGAAAGCTGCTGGCATATTGGTAGCCGCCATACTCGCCGCACGTCAGCAACCGACCCGCATTCCAGAGAATACGCCGCGCGCGCAGTTTCTGTGGTTGCAGCAACCACCCGCCGTCGAGAAATCCCGCCTGCAAACCGGCGTGCAAAAGATGATAAGGCAGGCCGCCATGGGTGGCGATGGACGTCGCATCGCCGACGCAGGTCAAGAAGCGCATCGGACCTCCATCGCGTTGGCTGGCTCGCTGGCCGGAAACAACACTTGCTCCCAACGCCGAGCGCATACGTCGATACTGTATTCCCGTTTGACGCGATCCCGCGCCGCTTCAACCAACCGGCATCGGCGCGCATCGTTCTGCAAGAGCTCAGATAGCGCATACGCAAACGCAGCTGCGTTGCCGGGCGGAACCAGAAGGCCCGCGGCACCGCCTCCCAAGACTTCCCGGCACGCGGGGACGTCGGTGGCGACAATCGGAATTCCTGCTGCCATGGCCTCGATCAGCGCAATGCCGAAGCCCTCGGCGCGTGTCGTGCTGAAGGCATAAACGTCAATCCCTCCGAGCAAATCCAAAACGTCGACGCGCTCGCCGACAAATCGTGTCTGCATCGATATCCCGAGACGCTTGGCCTGCTCTTCCAGCTGTCTTCGCAGGGGCCCGTCACCAACGAGTAGAAGCTCGGCTTCGACGTGCCTCCCTCTAAGGTATGCAAATGCATGAAGAAGCGTCGCGTGATCCTTTATTTCGTTAAGTCGCGCAACCATGCCGATGACGGGCCGCGACTTTGATCGGACGTTTCGCGCAGTGTCCACCGCGGCAGCGATAGCATCGTCGTCTATACCGTTCGGAATTGGAGCCGATCCGACGGGCATTCCGGCGCCAAGGTTATTGAACTCGCGCTCAACGGCTTTGGAACAGGAAACAACAGGACAACGAAGGAACCGCGATGCGGCCAGAATTGCTGACCAGTGGCGACGCTGACCCACCGTCTGCGGTGGTGGATTTCCTGCCATCGCGGCAATGGCGCGAACGCCGGCAGAGCGAGCCGCGAATGCAGCGATCACATGGGGGTGTCCGAATATATGGATCAGGAGTGCGTCCGGCGCATCGCGCCTTATCAAGGTATGCAACCATGCCCCGCGCGCGACATTGCCCAAACCCGCGGGAGCCATTTCGAGTGTGACGTTTGCAATGCCGCGGAATTCCGCTTCGAGAGTATTCGGAGCGCCCGACCAGGAGACGACGCATTGATCAAAACGCTTTTGCCAATGGCGCGTCAGGCGCAGGCACATCATTTCCGTGCCGCCTGTTCCAAATCCGCGGACGACATGCATAAGGCGGCGGCGACGCATCAGGCGGGCAACTCGGCAGGATAAGCTTCATTCGCTTGCGTTTCGTCCCGGCTTGGGATGCCAAGAAATTCGCCATACGCGCGTGCCATCGCCTGGGCGGAGAATTTAGCTATTGCGTCACGTCGTGCATGGACGGCTCGCGCCTGCGCGGCGAGCGGCGCAGCAAGGCAATTTTCTATGCCGTCTGCGAGCGCGTCTGGATTGCCGGCAGCAACAAGAAGGCCGTGACGGCCGCCATTGAGAACTTCACGGCAAGCGCCAACATCACTTGCGACAACGGGTATGCCCGCAAGCATTGCTTCGACCAAAGCGATGCCAAGCCCTTCGTCGGGTGTTGTCGAGAAAATGAACAGATCGAGTCCAGAGAGGATTTCTGGAATGTCGTGACGCATGCCGATCAGTATCACGGTGTCGGATAGTCCTGATGACTCGATCAGGTTTTGGAGTGCCTGGCGCTGGCTTCCGTCGCCAACGATTTTGACGACGAAATTTTTCCCGCGGTTACGCAAAATCCTGGCGGCACCAATAAGCGTGACATGGTCTTTATGTTTTTCCAGTCGCGCGATCATGCCCAAGACCCATGGTCTTGCGGAATATACCGACATCGCGGCGTTGGGCAGCGCGAAATCATTTCGAGAGACGCCGTTATAAATAACCGCCGTCTCCCGCGCGGAGAGGCCAAAGTGTTCGATCGCGCCCTGCTGAACGTAGCGGCTGCAGCAGATAAGCCGATTTGTGAACGGCCGACCGAGTTGAACCAGCATGCGAAACTTCGCGAAGCCTCGACCCGACGCGGTGTTCGGATAATTTCCGACGTGCGCGACGACACGACCAACGCCTCCAAGACGCGCGCCAATGGCCATAAACGCGTGCCAACCGAGCGGCATGGACAAAAACGCGTCGGCACGAAACCGCCGCGAAAGCTGAAAGAGTCTGAATACCAGCAGCGCGTATCTAGACCACCCTGCTTTTGCGATGTCGAGCATAATGCGCTCGATACCGAGAGCGTCAAATTCGGGCGCGAGGTCCGCAGGCTGCGCGTGAAGAATGACAACGATTGGCTTCACACCTTGCGCCAGCCATTCGCGACATAGCACAAGCGCCATTCTCGGCGTTCCCTCTGCCGCTAATGACGAGAGGGCAATCAAGACCACTGGGCGTTTGGTTTTCAAGCGGACTGAAGCGCCAAACGCGAAACCGGTTCGGACTTTCCGGCACGCATCCACTTGTCGATATCGCTGTAGCATCGGCGGATACCGCGATACCCCGCATCGGCCAGCGGTCCGAGAAAGTCGCGCGCGTTGCGATGGCGCGCGGCAAGCATCTGCCAATGTACTTCGAGTTGAAGTGCAGGCCGAATGCGCGTGATCAAATCAAGCGATGAACACAATATCTCATGCTCGAACGATTCGACGTCGATCTTCATGAGATCCGGTGTCCAATTCAGCTCGGCCAACGCGTCGCGCAACGTCATCACTGGAACGTCGAAGTTCGGCGAGGAGCCGTGATCCCGATCATCGCCATTCTCGTAAACGCGATTGAATGATGGCATCGACATAACGCCGGAATGATCGGAGATCGCCGCCGCCTTGATGGTCCACTCGGTGTCTTCGGCCTTATTGAGAATGACGGCGCGCTCAAGCATCGAAAAGACGCGCGGGTCTGGCTCGATGGAGAGGATGTGAGACGGGGCCGGTGTCGAGCGTGCGAACAGCGCCGAGATAAATCCGGTCTGTGCGCCAATATCGATAAGCGAGCGCCGCCCCCGTGAGAGTTCGAGGAAGTCTGCGACTTCGTCGGTAGAGTCGTTGATCTCTACACCATGATATTGCCAGCAGCGATAAGCCGTGATCGTTTCCGGCGCAAAAACGTGGATGTCCTTCGTGACGTACAACGGCAATCCGGGTACGCCGTAGCGAACTCTCAGCGCTTCGCTTCGATCAACGCGCCAATAGCTCGGAATGCGCGTGACGAATCCCGCCGTCTGCCAAACCGGAAACGGCACCACAGCTCGCAGCGCGGACCGGATCGCCGATGCCCTCATTGAAGTTGTCCTTCAATAACCATTTGTCCTCATGACTTTCGCTCGCGGAGAAACGACCACTGGACACGTTCCGATTGGCGCGTATCCATGGCGTCCGCACGCCGGGTGAAAACACCGACGGGAGAAGTGTTAGTTCTTTTTAACTATATTGCATGAGCCGAGAACTCAATGGTTTTGCGGTCACACGGCCAATTTTTATGTTCAAAGATTTTTTGCAGACTAGTCTCGTTCTAGTTTGATATCGGCAAACGCAGCTGAGCCCGACACAAGGGTTTCGGATGCAGAGCGAGCCGTAAGGATCAAGCTAAGCGTTTGCGCCTCACATCCCGGCGGAACATCAAACGGCGAAGATTGCTCGTGCCATTGTCGATTTGCGCCCAGCAGCATCGGCGTCTCGGCAATGATCTTCCACGCCGGGACAAGACAAGCGACCTGCCATCTCAAGCCTCGAGGGCCATCGATGCTGCCTTTCGCACGTACGCTAAAGCGATAACGCCCTGGCTGAAGAAACAGCGTCTGTGCGATTGGATGAAAATTTACACGTCCACCACTAAGGCCGATCGACAGGACGTTTCTCCCGCGCTGATCGTTGTCGCTTGCGATTTCGGCAATGACGCCGCTGCCTCCTTGAATCGACCAATCGAACGGGACAGGGGTCAGCTCGAAACGAAAGTCGCCGTTAAAGAGCAATTTCACATCTTTTGTTTTATCCGGTGGCAGAAACTGTAGCCACGTATAGTACGCCAACTCGAACTTCCTGTTCTTGACTAATGACGATATGCAGCCATCGACTTCGCGATCTGTTGGCGGATGCGGCGTGCCTTGCAATGCAAGCAGCAAATGCGCTGAGACGTCCGCGGCCTTTGCGTGGCTGTTGAGAAGGTGAAAGAACGCCTGCCGCCATGGTGGTGCCGCGGCGAGTACGCCGATAACCTGGTCCTCTCCCTCTGGCATCGCTGCGATTTTTGCCACGATAGGAGCAACGATCGACATCGCCGCTGGACGGATGCGGAGCATCGTATCGGCGAGCGCCATAGCGCTGTGTGTATCGCCCTGCGCTAATTTGCGTCGCGCCAGCCAATAGAGCGCTGCAGGCGTCCGACGCGAGCGATTGACTGCGGCCTGCATAAACCTGTCTGCCGCTGGCGCGCTGCGAGACGCTTCGAGGGCCCCAAGAAGCTCGAAGGCGCGGGCGTTGAGCGGGTCTTGATAGAGCGCGCGTGTTATACGATCGCGGATGGCAGCAGTGTTTGCACCCGACGGTGGGTTATCGGCACTTCCCTTCGGCCCCCCCGACGCGCCGTCCGTCACTACAAAGTCGTTCGCGATCTGCAGCTCGGCAGCGGGGTACGAGCCCAGGGCGAGCGCCCATTGCGGATGTACGGCAGCAAGATAGCCAACAAAGCTATGTGTGACGACCAATGTAACGAGCACACTGGCCATCAACAGCGAAAAGAGGTTTACCAGCCGGCGCTGCGAGGTGGTCCCTCCTTCCTGTGCCGCAAGCGATGCGGTGATGGCGCGCACGTCACGGCGGCGGTTGCGTGGTGCGTTTTGCGCGCCGGCTCCCGTCATTGTTTTGCAGTTTGCGGCGCGCGAGATGTCATCTCTTCCTGCGAATACATCGGCCGCCTGCGTGCCGGCGACCGGGCGCGCGTCTCGGGCTTCGATTGGCCGGCAGCGAGCTTATCTTCCATAGCTCGTCTAGCGGCACTCAGCTCGTTCCAGGCGTGCAGAACGCGACGGGCCAAGCGGCCTTTGTGCGGGTCGGTGTTACGATCAGGATGCAGCCATTTCAGCAAATATGCCATATGCCGCCGCATCTCGGCGGTTGTAGCGGTCTTGTCGAGGCCGAGCATGCGATAGGCATCCGAATTCGATGCCAGGAGAATCTGCTCGATAAAAAAAATTGCGGCGTCGCGATGGTATTCGCGCGCCCGCTTGGTAATATTTTCCGCGTCCAAGAGTGCCTCACCATCTTCGGCCGCAAGACGAAGAAGCAGTAAAATTCCGGGCGGGAGCGGAGCGGACCGCATCATGCGCGCCTGCGATGGAATTCGCAGCAAATCGACAGCTGCACTCAACGCCTGAGCCTGACGTCGACGTCTCATGCCGGCCCCGGCAAGGTTGGCGACGCCTGATCTCTACTCGATGCCGACGCGCCATAGGACAAGGCACCGGCGCCGTAGCCATACCCGTAGCTATAGCCATAACCATAGCCCGCTGTGTTTGCGTCGAACTTTGTGACAACGACGCCGAGCACGGGGCATTTCGAAAGCTCCAAGCGCCTCAAAGCGCTTCGCACGGCGCCGCCTCGCGCCACACCGCTGCCTATGGCGAAGACCGTTCCTTCGGCCGCATTGGAAAGCAGAAGTGCGTCTGCGATGCCGAGCACCGGAGGGCCGTCGATGATCACAAGATCGAATACCTCCTGGCTACCGGATAATAATGAGAGGAGATGCGGGCTGCCGAGAAGGTCTGCCGCGTTCGGCGGAAGATGACCGGACGGCATGAAGGCCAGCCCAGCCGTATCCGTTTGCTGGATGACGGCCGCCAATTCGCTGGCTCCGGACAGATACGAACTCAAGCCGATTGAACTGTCGGCCGCGATGTATTTGTGCAGCGATGGGTTGCGCATGTCCGCGTCGACCAGCAGAACTTTGAGCCCGAGCCTGACAAAATGCTGAGCAATTGCAATCGAGCTTACAGACTTGCCCTCTTGGGCGCCGGCACTCGTCACGAACAGCGATCTCGGCATTCCGCGCGGCGTTGAAAATTGTAGCGATGTACAAAGCGACCGGTAGGCCTCCGATAGCGGCGAGCGTGCGTCCTGGAGCGAAGCCAGCACACCGATCTCTGCGCTGACGAGAGGGATGACGCCGAGCGTAGCCAGCCCCGTGACGTCTTCGGCCTCATCGACGGAATCGATGACGTCGTCAAAATTCTCGAGAAGGTAGGCGAGCCCAATGCTGGCGCCAAAACCGATGAAGAGCGACAACAGCATCGACTTTAATAGCCTTGGAGACGACGGCACGCCCGGAAGGTTCGCGCTGTCGACGACGAAGACGTTATTGCTTCCCGCGCCACCGGCAACATCAACTTCTTTATACCGTTGCAGAAGGCCGTTGTAGAGCTGGCGGTTGGTGTCGACTTCCCGTTTAAGGATATTGTACTCGATTGAGCGCTTCTGAAAATCTAGAACATCACCGCGCAATTTTACGACGCGAGCGGTCATTTCATGCTCCTGACTAAGCGATGATTCATAGGCGCTCCTGAGGGACGCCCGGATGGATTTGGCTTCTGCCGAAAGCTGACGATCGACTTCGGCAATCTGATTCTTGATTTGCAGCATCAAAGGATAGCTCGGCTTGAAGGTCTGGAGCTTCTGCTGATACGTACTTACGAGATCGTTGCGCTTGGCCCGCAGCGTGTCGATGGCGTTGCTGCTTAGAAATTGCGGGAAGTCGATGGCGCTGGAATTTGCGACCTGCTTCCAAAGTTGTTCATTCTTGATCCGCTCCGACGTGATGTTTCCGAGCGCGGCACTTGAGTTGGCGAGATCTGCTTCGGCGATCGATGAGGATTCGCCGATGGATACGATCTGTTCTTTTTCGGCAAAAGCCAGCATTGTTTTTTCGGATTGCTCAAGGCGGAGTTTGAGTTGCTTGATCTGATCCTCGAGAAATTTCTTGGCGTAGGCATTCGCCTCGAACCGCTTATCCAAATTCGACGCGATGAAGGCGTCGGCGTAGGCTGCGGCAATCTTCTGGCTGCGAGCTGCGCTGGCGTCGGAATAAGAAATGTCTACGAGGCGCGAGCCTGGAATCGGCTTTACGGAAACGTTCTCCTGCACGATGGCGGCAGCCGTCGCCATCAACTCACGCTTGCTTGGCGGGGTTGATGCCTCACCTGACCGAAATAGCTTTTTGATCACAGCTATTACGGAGAACGACTGCGGACGGAAAAAATCAGGATCGTCAACCAGACCCGCCAAAGCCGCGACACGCTCCGCCAAGCTTCGACTGAGGAGCAGCTCGTACTGCGTTCGTAGAAACTCGGTATCGGTACCTTCGACGGGCGTGAGGTTTCCACCTTCTACGATCTTCGCAACATTGCGATCTATTTGCAGCCGCAGCGTTGATGTGAACTGCGGCGTCGTCATCAACGTGCGCAGCGTACCAAGCGCAAACACCGCAATCGTCACGGCGATGATCAAGACTTTCCGCTTATTCAAAAGGCGCAAGATCGCCATGACTTTGACGGCAAAGTCAGGACCATCGGCGGTATGAGGGTCGAGATGGCGGCCGCCGTACAGCTTATAGGGATCGGCAACTTCAAGTGCTTGAGCGCCAGCGTACGGCAAAGGCGCGGCACCGGCGTCGCTGGGAAGAGTCATTCCGTCGCCTTCCAGTAAATGATGTCAACGCAGCTAAAGGACCGAAACGAACAGACTCGAGACAGGAAGGACTTTCAGGAGTGCCTGATAGCCCTCTTTCATCGTCGAATTACTCACCACGACGACGTCACCCTTGTGGATCTCCGGATCTTTCGCGTTTCCCGACCGGATGTCGCCAACATTGAACTTGGCCGCCGTGCGCTCGCCGTGCTCCATGCGGAATATCGCGACCGTCGAGTCGGCTGTATCGGTGAACCCCTCGGCGGTCGCAATGACTTGGAGAAGCGTTGCTGGGCCATGCAGCGGGTAGACGCCAGGCCGCTTTACCGCCCCATCAACGGTGACGCGCTGGCTATTGTATTCCTTGATATAGACATTCACCTGCGGCGACTGCAGATACTTTTTTCCGAGCTGGTGCGTGAGATCATTCTCGACCTCGCCCGGCGTTAGACCTGCTGCGCGAACCTTGCCGACAAGCGGAAGATTGATTGTTCCGTCGGCATCGACCTGAACCGTCTTGGAGAGTTCCGGAACCTGGAACACCGAAATATCGACGACGTCCATCGGACCGATTTTATAGGCGCTGCTGCTTGGATTGGAGACCGACGCCAATTCCGCGGCAACATGGGCTTCCTGTCCGCCGAGCGCCGCCGGTTTAAGCTGCTCGGGACCGAGGCGATCCTGAGAACTGTGCGTCGAAGATGCGGTCGCAAAGTGCGGACTCTGCTGTAGGCTGGCACCGCAGCCAGCAACGGTGACGCTCACTATCAGAGCCGAAACCAAGCTCAGAATGCGTATTTTCGCGCATGCCACAACGTTTCCCATATCAAGCATTTCTGTAGCCGACTGTTGTCGTGCGGCATGAAGGCAATGGCCAGGAAGCCGGCGCTTCGTTGCAAAGAATGGCGTCCGGGCGGCTCTTGACGAGCTTTTCAGCCTCGGCATCGCCAATGCGTTTCGCAGCCGCATCGTACCCCATCCTCAGATTCGGCGAGCGTCTGCCGTCATTGTGTGCGTCGGTCGCAATGACGTGAGCAATGCCATCATCCAGAATGCGCTCAGCCCAATACTTTGCATCGCGACCAAAATCGCCGAGTAGCGAACCGGCTGTAAGTTGAAGCCACACGCCGGACGCCACCAGCTTTTCGATCGTACGATACTGGCTTGCGATCCACGGCATACGTTCCGGATGCGAAAGGATGGGAATGTAGCCGGCGGTACGAAGCTGAAAGAAAAATTGCTTGATGATCCTCGGCTCGACATGCTGCGGCAGCTCAATCAAAACGTATCGGCTGTCGGCAAGTGTCGTGATTTCCTTGCTCGCCAGCTTCGCCACGAAGTCGACCGTGATGTGCGCGTCAGCGCCGCTGTAAAGCTCAAGACGCAGTCCATGATCGGCGAGGCGCGAGCGTAGTCGCGCGACAGCTCCCTCAATCTGCGCTCCCCTGTTATGATAGAGACCGGGCAGAATGTGCGGCGTGCAGACAACGGCCTCGACGCCGTCATCGATGAGCGCGCGGGCCATTCGCAGCGACATCGCGAGGTCCACGGCACCATCATCGAGACCCGGCAGAAGATGGCAATGGATGTCGATCATCCGCGACAAGCGCCCCATATAATTATTATGGACTATATATAGTCCTATCCCTCCGATCGATCCACGCTGTCAAGGCTTCACCCGACACGCTCGGCTCTGTGTGGCTCACAAACAACGATAAAATGGGGAGAACGAGAATTTTCTGCGGCTCCCGCTTCCGGATTTCTTGAGGATGAGATATGATCCAAATGGACTATTTAACGGGGAGCCTCAGATGGTGCGCACACTCCTGCCGCTTGTCGCCGCTTTGTCGTCCGCGACGTCGCTCCACGCCGCGCGCCTGACGGTGATGAAGGGTGACGCGCTCGTCAGCCATGGAGA
Source organism: Hyphomicrobium sp. MC1 (assembly GCF_000253295.1). NCBI lineage: Bacteria > Pseudomonadati > Pseudomonadota > Alphaproteobacteria > Hyphomicrobiales > Hyphomicrobiaceae > Hyphomicrobium > Hyphomicrobium sp. MC1. The sequence goes on from NC_015717.1 coordinate 3,017,976, forward strand.
CGGATATGAAAGCGTGCGCGATGCAGCTGATCTTTTTCCCGGAGATACCGTCGTCACAAGGGCCGGTAGCTCAGCGAAAGTGACGTTCAAAAATGGTTGCACCATTCGTTTGGGAATCGGCATCGTATTTAGCGTTCCAGCAGAAGCGCCATGCGGCGATGCCAGCGCCGCTTCCACAGCGTCTCCAACTGCAAGTGGGGGCTTTTCTGAAACGTCGGCGTTGGCGACACAAGACTGGTCTGCCGTGACGCAGACGACAGTTGCGCCAGAGGCCTCGCAGTTCGACGCCCTGCCCTATCTTTTGGGAGCTACAGCGATCGGCGGAATCTCGGCCGCGGCATTCGCCCTTAGCGGCGGCGGAGGCAGCCCACCGGCAAGTCCCTGAGCGTACCAGACGTAGCAGTCGCAGAAAGTCCGCCGCAAACGATGCGAAACGCCAGCGACTCTCACGCGCCACAGGCTGGTTTCATTTTGATGTCTTCCCGGCCGAAATTGCGGCCCGCAAGCAGAACGACACCCATTCGATGCCGCGGCCAATTTCGGCTGCCGTCGCGAGCTATATTTTTCGATCACACGATTTATTGGCTGACGAGCGCGACCCTATGCGCTTCGTTGGTCCTCGGTGGCGCGACGCGAAGCGGCGCCCTGGGCGATGTCTTTCTGCAATTTCTGTGCGCTTTTGTCCTGATTGCAGCGCTCCGCGAGATCGTCTTGCGACAGGCCTTGGGACAGTTCAAATGGCCTCTGCTCTTCATTGCTGCGGCTGTGCTTATTCCGGTGCTCCAACTCGTCCCGATGCCTTTGGACTTGTGGAAGCATTTGCCCGGTCGCTCCGTCATTGCTGAAACATATATATTGATCGAGCGTGATCAACCACCTTCGCCGCTGACGCTTACGCCGACCGCAACGTGGCTCAGCGGGCTGTCGTTATTGCCTCCTATTGCGGTATTTCTCGGCGTTCTCACACTCAGCAACGTGGAGCGGCGATATCTCAGTCTTCTAGTCATCGCGATGGCCGTTGCCAGCGTTTTTCTTGGATTGCTGCAGCTTATCCAAGGCCCCCACAGCGCGCTACGATTCTATGACATCACGAACAGAACCGAAGCCGTCGGCTTTTTCGCCAATCGGAATCACCTCGCCGCTTTACTCTACGTTTCAGCGCTTTTAATCGGCGTGCATCTGCTCGAAACGCTTGCGGTCGCGAGAACGGTGCACAGCAAGCGGATTGATGCCAACTCTTTGGCGCTACTCATTGGGTGGCTTACAGCGCTCGTCATTGTGATGGCTGGCGCGATGATGGCGCGGTCTCGTGCCGGATTGCTTCTGATGTTTATCGCATTGCTGGGAAGCGTTAGCTTGGCAAGAGCCGATATGCGCCTGAAGATGCTCCGCCCAGGCATTACGAGCGCTGTAATTGGAACCGCGATCGCAATCCCGGCTTTCCTATCGCCGCTCGCACTCTATCGCATTCTCGAACGCTTCGGAGCGGACTCCGCAGACAACCTGCGCATTCCTTTTGCTCGCAATACGATCTCCGCTGCGATGGCCTATATGCCATGGGGATCCGGCCTTGGCTCATTCGTCCCGGTCTATCAGCTTTTCGAGCCTACTCCGGAAATGGGACTGACGTATGCGAACCATGCCCACAACGATCTGCTTGAGGTGTGGCTCGAGACGGGCGTCGTTGGTCTGATCCTGGTCGCGATCGTTTGTTCATGGCTGTTTCGTCGTTCCCTTGCTCTGTGGAACGATAAAGCCAAGAGCGGAATCGATCTGCCGCTTCGCCGCGCCGCAGCCATCGCGCTCGCGCTTTTGCTTGCGCATTCGCTCGTCGACTATCCGTTACGCACCACCGCCATAGCGACCGTTTCAGCGATGCTGGCGGCATTTTTGTTTTGGCCATTGCCAGACACGGGGTGGAAGCCGCGTTTCACCGCGGAAACCGTATCATCCCACAAAAGAGTTGCATGCCCCCCCCCGCGGATTAATGTCGAAATAACACTTTAGTGTTATTATTATCGAGAAATCCTTTCCGTCCAAGCCGAGCTCACGGATTTCCGTGCGCTCAGGAAAAATCCGATGCCGCTCAACTCTGCGCTCAAACAGATCTTGCTGCCGGCCATCTGCTCGCTGACGGTCGGAATAGCGGTTTTTCTTGCCGTCGCGAATTCAACTGCGGCCTTCTTCCTGTTGTTGCCTACATATGCCGTCCTGACCGCGGCCATCCTGCTGTCTGGCGGAATGGTTCTCCGCATTATCGTTGCTGCAATGGCCGCGCCGACTTTTCTTGCTATTGGCGTCGGCACAGGACAGCCGCTCGTCAGTGCGCTGGCATTTGCATTCACCTATTCGGTTGCGATCGCTGCTGCCTGTCTTCTGCTCCGTAGTCAAGAGCGGATGCCCGTCAACCTGTTGGCGACGATCGCCGACACTCGCAACGCCGGTGGCGCGGGGCCTTCATCGGTCTGCGGCCTTGTCGGCCGCAAGCAACTCATCGAACGGATCGACGCGGTCTCGCGCGAAGGCCATGGCGCAATTGCTTTACTCAGCGTCGACATCGATAATTTCAAGTTTGTCAACGCTACGCTCGGGCATGGGGCTGGCGATGAGGTCTTGGCGATCGTCCTGGACCGACTGCGCGGCTGCGTCCAACCCGGCGATATCGTTGCGCGACTCAGCGGAGACGAGTTTGCAATCATCTTGAGCGATGCACGATGGCGATACGCGGTTGGAGCTGCTGCGCAGTCTGTCTTGGAAGCCATCAATGCGCCGATCAAGCTCGGCCAGCAAGACCTTCGTATCGGCGCCAGCATCGGTGTCGCCTCATGGCAGGAAAACGTCGATATAGCAGATGAATTCTTGCGCCGCGCCGGCGTCGCGCTCAACGTGGCCAAAGCGGCGGGACGAGGATGCTTCAAGATATTTGAAGCGCAAATGGACGCTCCTCTCCGGCGGCAACAAGCGCTCGATCAGGATCTTCGCCAAGCCCTCGCCGAACAGGCGTTCGAGGTTCACTATCAGCCTGTCGTGCACCTTGCGACGAACGAGGTTGTTGCCTTCGAAGCGCTCGTTCGATGGCGGCACGCAACGCGAGGGCTCGTCTCTCCGGCTGAATTCATTCCGGTTGCGGAAGAATTGGGGCTTATCGCCGCCATCGGAGACGTCGTGCTTCGACAAGCTTGCCGCGATGCCGTCCGATGGCCGGATGATGTCAAGGTGTCGGTGAATTTCTCGCGCGCGCAATTCGAGCTTCCAAACGCCAAGAGCCAGCTCGAAGCGGCGCTGGCGGAAGCGGGTCTTCCAGCGTGCCGCCTCCAGCTCGAAATCACCGAGACGACCGTGATGGCCAACCCGGATCGCGCGCACGTTCTGCTCGATGAACTGCGCGCGCTCGGAATGGAAATTGCGATGGATGATTTCGGAACCGGCTATTCGTCTCTAGGCTGTTTGCGGAACTACCCCTTCGATCGCTTGAAAATCGACCGGGCCTTTATTCAAGACCTGACGACCAGCTTCGAAGCACGCGCCATTTTGACGATGATCGTCAAGCTTGCAAATACACTCGGGATGCATACCACCGCCGAGGGCGTCGAAACCGCCGAGCAGTTCGCAATCGTTAAAGAGGAAGGCTGCAGCGCGATGCAGGGCTTTTTCTTCAGCCATGCCGTACCGGCGCACGAGGTCCTGGCCTTCTTCCAGCAGCGAATCGCTGGAAGCGATTCCGCCGCCTGAACGGCCTAGTCCTGCAATCTTTGCGGATAGTCCAAAATATCTCACCATTACTGGTTGCGCATAATCATTAAAATTGGCCGTGCAAAGAGAATTGCCACCAATTTGCTTGGTTCGGTGGGTGGCCTGCAGCCGAAACGTCGGATATCTGACCTCGCGTCTGGCGCGCTGGAGACGAATCCTATGCGCTCCTCCCGGCCGGCTGCCTCACCTCAGGAAATGTTATGAAAGCTCCTGCTTTGCGCGAACCTCCCGTCCACGTCGTTCTCGTAGATAACCGCGGGATTATTCTGGATGTGAGCATCAAATCCGGGCGTTCGGATGGAAACAGCAAGGCGGCGCTGTCGCTCTATCCGCTTGGCGAATCCTATTTTGATCATTGCGACGACGCCGACCACGTTGCGGCCGTGCAGCAGCTTTTGAAGCGCAAGCGCAGTCTCATTTCGTTTGTGCTTCCCTCCCAGCCGCCGAAGCAGAAGCAGTGGTTCGTCGTCATCGGCGTGCCGGTCGGCGCGGATATCGGGAGCGGAGCCGTTCTGATGCACGTCGATATCGCGGATTGGATCCCCGAGACGAAGGATGGTACCGCCGCTCAGAAAGCGCCGAAGCCGCCGACGTCGCTTAATCCGGGCCTCATCCAGGATACGATTGCAAAAGCCCTCTTCCAGCAGTTCGGACCGGGGTTCGGTGAAGCACCTGCGCAGGCGCCGTTGCATCCGGACGTCGATACACTCAGCCCGCGACAGCGCGAAGTGCTGATGCTGCTGGGCGCTGGAAAGAGCAACGCGGAAATTGCCGAGGAGCTTGCGTGCTCATTGAATACGGTGAAGAGGCACGTAACAGCCGTATTGCAGAAGTTGCGGCTGCCCAACAGGACACGTGCGGCGATGATTGCACATCAATTGACCTCTGAAGGTAACGACTGACCACAAATTGCGTCCCACGACATTACGCGTCGATGCGAGTGCGCGCATTGACATCGCTGCGCGTGCTTCGTGGGCGCGACTTTCGTGTCGGCGAAAGCACCGCCTCGGTGACATCGGGATATTGCGGCTCTTCGATCAGGTGAACGATCGTCCGCGCAAATGCAGCGTCGTCGCATGGATATGCCGGCGGCGGCGACACCACGGACATCCGCACTTTCGGTATAGAGGTCTTGCCGTTCGCCGCGGCCTGAGCGCCGAGAAATGCCGTTGCAATCGGGATCGCTGCGGGACCATAGGCCGGCGCAATAAACAAGAAATGTAACGTCTCGCCAAGATGAGGAAGCGCAGCATCAAGGCAGTGCAGCAACCGGCGCGTTGCGATTTCGACGGTCCTCTCCGCCGGCAGGCGGCGCCCATTTATCGGCAGCGCTTCAAGCACGATGACGTCCGGCTGGCCAACTTGAGCGAACGCAATCTGGAAAAACGTATTAACGGATTCAGGCCGATCCAGATCTACCGGCTGGCAATATACATTCTCGCGGCCGTCGATCCGGGCATCGAGCGCTTGAAAATGCGCCGGCGTCGCGCCGAGAGCCAAGCGATATTCGTTCGCCTGCAAACCATCGGCAATCCGTCCCCCCGCAACCGTATGGGCGAACGGAATGACGACGACCTTGCCGTTCGATTTGGCGGACATGTCTGAGCTTTCCTGAACTGATCTCTGCGATCTACGAGTGCCTATGCTCATCGCCGCGTCACCGACTTTCCTTGACGTATTGCTCGTAAGCGGCTGGAAAACCGCGCACGGAAAAATTCAACGCCAGCGGTCGCTGTGAAACGCTTTGTGCGACAGCTGAAATCTTCGTCGCCTTGCGTATTTTCCCGAGCAACGGCTCGGTCAGATCGAACGGCGCGAAGCGTCCAATGCGATGGCACGCGCTATAGGGAACTTTAAAGCGGTCGCCGTTTTCGATGCCGACGATGACGCCGTCCGGCAGCGAGACACCAACCGGAACGCGGATCGATGCCTTGAGCTTTCCGGCCTGGTCACGACCGATGGTGAACACGCTCACGGTCTTGCCGAGCTTCTCGCTGGCAAGCGTCTGGGTCATCATGCAGGACTTATGTCCAGAGGCTGGCAGCGTGCATGTCACGACCCAATCGCCGATGACCTGCCGCGATGCCTCGGCCTGGGCGCGCCCGCTACCGAGTATCGACAAAGCGATTAAGGCCGTGAGCACCACAAATCTTGTCATTGCGAGAACTCCAATCCGACGCGGCGTTCGTTCGCCGCAACCCAATGCGGGTAGGAGCGCGAAGGGAGAATTCCGCGCTCCTGCCCGTTCCTTGCCGTTTACCAGTCAACTCTCACGCCAAGGGTTCCGCCATATCCGACGTAATCGTCTTTGCCGAACTGCACGCCGCCTTTCGCGAAAGCGCTGAGCCCGTCTCCGGCTAGGCTGAAGACATTCACGCCGCCAGAGACTTCACCAAGCGCACCGGTCAGATTGTCCGTCGTCTGCAGTTCATAGCCGCCGCTCGATACGCCGGCTTTGTTGTTGCCAAGGAACTCGTACAGCCCGCTGACGCCGATGAAGGGCTCATATCTCGCTCGCTCCCTGACGATGGTCGTTCCCAGGCGCACGCCGATGCGACCACGCAAGCTATCGCCGTCGCTGAAGTTGACGGTCGTGCCGTAGAGCGCCAGATCGTCGATGTCGGAGTTGACGTAAGAGAGCGTAGCGCCCGGCTCGATAAACGTCGTGCCGTACGCCATGCGGTAGCCGGTGTCGAGGACGCCACCGATGGACGTGACGTTGGCGTGATCCTTTTGCGAGAAGCTTCCCGAGTAGTCGACGTTGCCGATGTTCGCCAGAACCTGACCATCGAGGAACCAGCCGCCGCTGAGATACGTCAGATAGCCGCCGACTGCGCCGCCTTCGAATTTCGCGCCCGTTGGTGATGAGTCGAAATCGAGGTTTGAGCGGAGATATCCGCCCATGACGCCCGCCAACCAGATGCCTGCCCCATCGTCCATGCTACGAATGAGGTCGTAGCCCCCGATGACACCGCCGCCCTCCAACTGCGTGTCTACGGACGATTTTTGCGTCGTATTCAGCACCGTGAAGGAATGATCGCGCGAGCGCGACTCGGACGAACCGAGCACCTTGACCCAGGCGCCCGATGTCGGACGCTCACAACTGGCTTTAGGATCTTTCAGACTGCCGATTTCGCACGTGCCTTCCAATGCAGTGCGCAGGTCTGCCGTTCTGTCGAGCCAAGCGCCAGCTGTGCTATGCCAAATCGACTGAGCCGCCGATGTCAGACTTGGGAGCTCGAAGAAAGCATGGTTCGGCGCGCTCGCCAGCACCCACTCATCCGGTCCTTTGCGGTAGAGATCGTAGGTGAACATGCCGGTGTCGATCGGCCCGCTCGCAAGATAGAAGCTGTTCGGCGGCAACGAGCCCGTCGCAGTGACGACATTGATGCCCACCGGATTGAAGCTACCAAAACCGGCATTGACGTTGTTGACTTGAATTGCAGTCGCACCCGTCACGCTGCCATCGATCAGGAGTGCATCCGAACTCGATCCCGGAACTGTTCCGAGGAAGCTATCGACCTTCAGCAGGCTTCGGCCCAGCGTACCGTTGAACGTCAGCGAGCCGCCGCTCGTCGGGCTCAGTGTGAAGGTGTCGCCCGTGTGTCCGTCCTGAAGATCAATTGTGCCCGTGGCGCCCGGAGCACCGTTATCGAAGCGTTCGACACCTGCCAGCACCGTTGCGTTATTGAAACCGGGATTGACGGGGTCTGTGGTGAAGATCGTTCCCGTATTATTGAAGGCGTCGGCAAGACCATTGCCAAGATCGCTCGTTCCGGTGACGTGCCAGCTATTGTTGCTACTGTTATTGAACGTGTTCGGAGTGCTGGTATCTCCCGCGGCAGAAAGATCGACGCGGCCGAAAATGGTACCGGCGTTGTTGATCGCAATGGCGCCACCGCTGGCCTCGATTGCGAGAGCTTGTGGCGAACTGCCAAATCCTCGGATAACACCGCCTTCGTTGTTGTTGATCGTAGCGCCTGATGCCGTAGCGAGCGCTATGACAGGCGCAGACCAGCCAGAACCTCGAATAAGGCCCGACGAATTAATTTCCGCAGTATCCGCATCGAGCGCGATGGCGCTTGTGCGTCCCCGGATCGTACCGGCCCCATTGTTTATGGTAACGGCGCCGTCCGCCTCGATATCGACGCCAGCATCGCGGCGTCCGCGAATGCTGCCGTAGTCGTTCTCGACTGTGACGTTGCCATCGACGTCTTCGACCCTGATGCCGTCGTCCCCGCCGGAAACCGCACCGCCGAAACGATTGTCGATACGAACGTTGCCATTAACGTCGCTTAGCGAAATGCCATCGCCGCGCCGGCCGCTGATACTGCCGCCGAAATGGTTATCTATCTCGACATCATCGTCGACGTTCTCGACCTGAATACCATTGTCGCGCCCACGAATGGTGCCCCCAAAGGCATTTGCAATCTCGACATCGTCGTTGACATCGCGAACATCGACGCCATCGCCGCGGCGACCGGAAATCTCGCCACCGAAGCTATTGCTGATTTCGACGTCGTCATCGACGTCTCGGATGTGAACGCCGTCATCGCGGCCCTTGATCTCACCGCCCCAGTTATGAAGCGCGACGTCGCCGCGAACATCATGGACCCGGACGCCGGCGTCATTGCCCCGAATGGAACCGTAGACGTTCGCGACTTCGACATCACCTCTCACGTCGGAGATATCGACACCATTGTCGCGGCGGCCAGAAATCGACGCTGCGATATTTGTGACTGCCACGTTGTCGCGAACATCTTGAACTTCAACGCCGTTGTCGCCGCCTGAGATGTTGCCGCCAAATCCATTTGCAATTTCGACGTCATCGCGAACGTCTCGGACATCGACGCCGCTTCCGCGCTGGCCGGAGATCGTGCTTCCGAAGCTATTGGAGATCATCACATCGTCGCGAACCTCATCAACCTGGACGCCATTGTCGCGTCCAGAGATGCTGCTGGCGAACTTGTTGACGATTTCGACATCATCGTCCGCTTTGCTAACGTCGATGCCGTCGTCGTAACGGCCGGCAATCTGGCTTCCGAAGCTATTCTTTATCGATAGGTCGCCATCTTCATCTCGAATATGCACGCCATCGCGGCGGCCCGATATGCTGCTGATACTCCCATTGATTACGGCGATTTTTCCATCAATGTCGTCGGCTTGGATGCCGTCTCCGTTACGACCCGAAATCTTTCCGCCAGCGAGGTTTGCTATGCGCAGATCATCGCCAACATCGGCAATGTACATGCCGTCGTCGCCGCCATCGATCTCGCCAGCGACATTGGCGATTGCGACGTTGTCCCGGACGCGATCGACATTGATGCCGTCGCCGTTTCGGCCCGAAATTTTTCCACCGAAGGCATTCGATATCTCAACATTGTCTCGGACATGATCGATCTGTACGCCGTTGTCCCGCCCTGCAATCGACCCGCCGAAATTATTGGATACCGCAACATCGCCGCGAACGTCTCTGACATCGACGCCGTCATCGCGCCAACCTGCGATGCGGCCGCCAAAGCTGTTGTCAATAGCAACGTTGTCATCGACGTCTCTGATGTTCACGCCGTCGTCATGACCTGAGACACTGCCACCGAAGGAATTGTTTATTGCAACGTCGCTTCCGGCGTCGCGTATGCGAATGCCGTCATCGTCATGGCCGACGATTTTTCCTCCGAAGCGATTATCGATGGCAATGTCGCCGCCGACGTCCGCAATCGAAAGGCCGTTGGCGGATCCCTCCACCGTCGCGGCATTTCTGCGTGTGCCGAACCTGTTCTTGATAGTTACGTCGTCGATGACGTCGTTAACGTGAACACCATTGCCGTCCTGACCAACAATATGGCCGCGATCATTGTCGACATTTGCGGTATCGACGTCATGAATGTCGAGACCGTCAGTCGCGCCGACGATGGAATGGCGGCTCCTGTTGGCGACGTTGGCCGTACTTGCATCAGCGATTTCAACGCCGGCTGATGAATTACCTTTGACGTCACCATCATTCGTGATGCTGACATCACCGTCGGCGATCACGCGAATGCCCTGGCTCGCGCCGATGATGTCGCCGCGCCGACCGTTGTTAATGGTTACATCACCGGCGCCAAACGCGATGATGCCCTGACCGCCGGAAATGCCGGCATTTCCGGTGCCTTTGATCGTTCCGTAGTTGTTAATGGTCACGCCATCTGCTGCGATCCGCTCACCGGAGCCGTTGGCATTGCCGATGTTGATGCCCTCGCCTCCTGAATCTGGATGCGCGCTGCCACCTTCTAGAACGCCGTAGTTGGTCAGCAACAGGCTTTGGGCGCCGGTGACGATGACGGCATCATCGCCTGTGCCGCCGCCGAGGTGCCCCGTCCGGCCGATCGTCGCGTTGAAAATGACGCTGCTCGATCCTTCCAAGCGGAGCGCATCGCCATCGGTGGCGTTCGACGTGATCGTGCCATCGATATCGAGCGTATATGTCCGGCTGGGCCCTCCACTATAGCTTGCGACGACCATGCCGTTGCGACTGGTGCCGGGGCCTGCAGCGACCGATATGGTCGAACCGGTCGTCATCGAAATGGTGCCGCCAAAATCTCCAGCGTTGATCTTGATGCCTGCAAAGCCATTGCTTTGCTCAATGTGCGCAGGCGTATCTGTTGGCGTCGTCGTTCCGATATCGACGGTGAAATTGCCGGTTGGCGAGAACGCACTCGGGTTGGTCACGGAACCGGTGCAGGTCAGGCTATTGGCGGTTGCGTTGCAACTGCCCGCAGGGTCTGCCAGGACGCTCCCGCTGCCGATAATCATGCCGAGCGCCAACACTGAAACAAAACTTGGCGGTGGCGCAAATGAGGGGCCGTGGATGTTTCGCCGATGCGACCATGCACGACGACCAATATTTTTAGTCCCGCCGTTGCGGAAGAGGTGGAGGGTAGGAGCGCGTTTGCTGCCCATGCGAAGTTTCCCCAGTGTTTTTACGCAGCACACGCAACTCCGCGTTCGGAAAAGCTGGCGCTTTTTCCGTTGAAGGTGGTCAGAGCGGTGAGATCGTCACCGCGAATCGCGAGTTGTAGTTATTTGGTACTACATGAGTAGTACCATTAAAAGCGATCCTTCGCACCAAGATCCGGTCGCGCACAGCATCTCGGTCGGCGGGGTGGCTTATTGGCAGCCGCTGTGGCGCAATTTCATCATGAGAGCATAGCGACCAGGGAGAGGCCGCGCGACGGCGGCAGCGCTACCGCGACAGTCGCAGAACAGTCACCGGAGGCGGTCTTCTGGGGCACTTTAAATACGAAGCGATAGACGCGACGGAACGGGCGCGTCAAACACCGAGTGCGCGAATAGAAAGCTGCCGAACGGCGTCAGCGACATCGCTTTCCAAAGTCGAATCCGGACCAGAGACGTGACTGTCGATGCCATCGCTCCGCCATTGATTGCGCGCAAGCGCGGCAGACATTGATGCCAACATCAATTCAAGTTCGGAACGAAAAGCTTCGACATCCGACTTTTCCGGCGCGTCGCTTGTTACCGACTGGCTGGACCGCACCCCAAGTTTTGGCGGCCGGCGTGGCATGTGCCGCTGTGCGACATATGCTATTTCTCGCTGTGGAATGGAAGTTTTATCCACTTTTCCGAAAATTCTCAGCAGCAGGATGGACCTGTTCTCACGGTCATGCGTTTTCAAGCCGCCATGCCGCGGAAACGCGATCTTCGTGTGCAACCGACGCATGCGCGATAAAAGATTCATCATGAGTGGATTAGCTGTCGATGTCTGGGCAGATCTTCAGCGGTCCTGCAGCGCGTCGCACACGCGTGCCGATCCCATACATTGGCGGAATGAAACGCGACACCTAGGCTCTCTGCGCCCGACTACATCTGCCGTAGTGGCTGATGAAAATCGAAACGCGCCAAATCCTCTGAGCTTTGCCGATAGTCGCGCTCTTCGGCGGCCTTCATCGTGTGACGGCTGACGATCTGAGACAATTCCTGAACGGTCCGCTTTCGCGCCGCTCCGGTCACGGCAAGGACAGTCAAGATTTCCTGGATCAACTGCTCTTCAAGTGCTGCATCCTGCCGGTAGGCTTCCAGAACAGCTTCGAGCTCGGGCCGCATCGCATCCTCCTAGAATCAGATATGACTAGCTCTAGTTAACTAGTCCTATATGTAAAATGCAACGATCCATCCGTCGAGGCCCAAGAGACGGAAATCGGATGCCAGGCGAATTCAAGATGTCCGGGAAGTTTTCTCGATCCACTGAGGATCCGAACAATTTGATTATAGTACTTATTGATCAAAAATGCCCGAGTTAGGCGCGCGGATACCCTTTTGTGCGCTCAATGTTTCCGCAGCGCTTCTCTCACGTAAAAGCGAGACATTCGGAGGCGAGATGGCAGCAACTATTTTATCGAGAAATTATTTGCGACGACGCGACGAGCGGCGGCGGGTCATGCTGCCCGCAATCGTCGAATGCCGTGGCGCGATCCAAAAGGTCAGAGTTATCGATTTTTCCGCCTCCGGTGTTCGCCTGGACGGCATCAAGGGACTTGCGACCGGCGACCCGGTGCATATTTCACTGACGCCCGAGTTGATCATAGAAGGGCAAATTGCCTGGTCCGTCTGGCACAAGGCGGGAGTGAAGCTTTTGGAGCCTTTGACGGACGATCACCCTGCTTACATCTTTCTGCTTGAGCAGGCGCGCGCCATCGAACGCACCAGGACGCTGGCTCTCGTATCTCTCGCCAAGGACCGCGCCAGAAGTTGAGCCGGGACGCGCGCCGCTCGTGGGGCATCCCACGGAACCTTGGTCTCCATTGCCAGTCTCGCGCAGGGTTAAACCGCTAGGTGAAAGATTGGGCCGGTCCGCACCTGCGTCCGGCTTCTGATCGTTTGCGCCGTTTCGGAGATCTCGATGGCAATGAACCAACAGTGGCCCTCGCTTGCCGATCTTCCGGACGAGACTGAGATTGCATCCGAGGCGACGGCCGTCTTCGATCCGGAAACCGCTTCGGTGTCGGAGCTGTTGTTTGCTGGGTTGCGGATCGCCCGGTCGGGCGGCTTCGACGAAGCTGCGGAAATTTTCGCGAAAGCTATCCTCAAGGATCCAGAATCGGCCGAGGCCTACGAAGCGCTGGCGACGGTCCTCGTCCCGCTCGGCAAGATCGAGTTTGCCAGCCGTGCCAAGGCTAAGGCGATCAGCCTTGGCTATAATTCTGCCCAGTCGTGGGACATGCTCGGCGAAATGCTGGTGAGCCTTCGCAAGTTCGACGATGCGGCGGACGCCTTTAAGACTGCGCTCGAGCTCGAGCCGACATCAACGGAATTGGAATACAAGCTTGAAGCGGCGCGGGTTCGCGGGTTGCGGTCGAAGGCTTTGGGAACCGCTTCCCACTCGAAGGCCGAGGCGGATATTTTCGGATCCGAGTTCCTGAGCGCCGATCCTGTTCCGCCTGCGTGGCAATCGGTCAGCATTGTCACCATCGCTCCCGCGGGCAACCCGCACTCGGCCGCATTCGATGATCTTGTGCTGGGTTTCGAAAGCGCGCTTCGCGCTTTGGGCGTTTCAGTGAGCCGACGGATCAATTCGTTCGCTGAGACCGGCATCAACATTCTGTTCGGCGCCCATCTGCTCGCTTCGCAAGATGAGGCCGACAGCGTTCCGGCGAACACCGTCGTCGTCAATCTCGAACAGGTGACGGGTTTCGACGTTAAAAGACGGCCCGCCTATTTCAGCCTTCTGAAGCGGCTGGCCATCTGGGATTATAGCGTCCGCAATATCGTTGAACTTCGGCGTCTGACGCAGAACCCGCTGATCCGCCATTTCAGCGTCGGATATGTTCCGGAGATGACGCGCCGCATTCCGTCATTTGAACAGCCGGTCGACGTCCTGTTCTACGGCAGCACCAATCCACGCCGCATCGCAGTTCTGCAGGGGCTCGCGAAGGCCGGGCTCAACGTCAAGCATATGTTCAGCGTGTACGGCAGCGAGCGCGATCAGGCGATTGCGGAAGCAAAGGTCGTCCTCAACGTGCACTTCTATGAGGACAGCATTCACGAGATCGTCCGCACGTCATATCTGCTTGCCAACAGCAAGGCCGTCGTCTCCGAGTGCGGGCCGAACACGGAAATCGACGAAGACGTCCGACATTCGATGTTCGCCGTGCCTTATGAAGATCTCGTGCAGGCTTGCGTTATGCTCGTGCGCGACGAGTCGCGGCGGCGCGAGTTGGAGCGTCAGGCTTTTGCGACGTTCGTCCGGCGCGATCAGGTAAAAATTCTGCGCGACACCATCGCAGCCACGGTGCTTCCGGAACCGGTTGCCTGAAATGAGGCGTCAGGCCGCGCTGCGTAGCGCGGCACTGAGCGGCGCGAGCTTGGCCCAACGGCCGTCAAGCTCAGCGATATCGGCTTGGTGCTGAGCACCAAAACCATTCTTCACATCGAATGAATCGCGCTTCGTCGAGATCTGCAGCTTGCGCGCCTTGAAGGCGTTCGACCAAGGACTGAAGCCGTACCAGCGGATCGAGGCCAGGTCGCGACTGCCGTTGCATTGACGCGGCAGGTGCGAACTGTGCCGACCCGGCGTGTAGGCGCCGATGGCATAGCGATGATAAAGCCTGCTGCGTGTCGGAAATGTGAGTCCGGGAATGGCGAGGCGCTTGAAGTCCATCTCGTCTTCCCAGATACCCGTCGCCTTCTGATCGACCAGCGGCTTATCGGGGTCCGGAGGATTATCGGGATCGGTATCGACCATGACGGCGCCCGGCAGGCGTGCGCCGACAAGATCGTGCTGCAGCATCAGGCGTTCCATTTTCGCGAGCCCGGGCGCCACGAAAAATTCCGTGGTGTTGAGCGCAAGCTTCCAGGCGTCGGGAAAACGTTGCTCGTGCTTCATGACCTCGAAATCGCAAAGAAGCGCGGCGAACGTCGCGTTTTCCGAGGAAACGATTTCCCAATGCGGCACGAGCTCACGACAGATTTCGACGGAAGCGTCCGTCGAATGATAGTCGATCAGCACGCCATGATCGAAGATTTCGCGGTGATGACGAAGCCACCACGGCAGCAGATAGGCCTCATTGAAGAAGTGCGAAATGACGACCCTTTGTGCCATTGCGGCGCTATCCGATTTCCGTGAGCGTGGGGAAGTAAATGATAAATTTCGGTGTCGTGGAGCCGCTGACGTTGCGAATTTTCCGCATCAATTCGTCGGCGAAGTTCCAGGCCCCGATGAGGAACGTCGTATCGGTCGCCATCGCGCCTGCGTTCTGCAACGGCTCGATCGGCCGGGAGGTTCCGGGAATTGTAAGCCCGACTTTCAGCGCGGCTTCATCGAGATAGACATCGGGCTCGATGCCGGCGGCGCGAATGAAGGTCAAAGCTTTCGCGGCAACGCCGACCAGTGCGATCTTGCGAACGGACGCGCGATGGCGTGCGACGGCTTCGGCGGCCGATTGCATTGCACCTTTCGCGCCGTCGGCGAACTTTGCATAGGCGGCATCAGCCTCGGCGAGCGTGAGTTCGGGCAGAAGGAACGGCGGCGTCGGAGATGGCCACATCACACTGAATGGCGCGCTTTCTTCGAACGCGAACGGCGCTGCATCCTCATCCACGCGGCGCAGGAATGACAGCAGGCTTGTGCCGTGAACGGACGTCAGCCGTGACGCCTCAACTCGCAGGCCGCTCTTTTCCGCAAGCCGCGCCATCGACGCGACCGTGTAGAACGAATAATGCTCGTGATAGACGGTGTCGAACTCACCGTTGGCGATCATCATTGCTTGACTGGTCTGAATGATCGCGACGCCACCCGGCGCGAGACACTCGCGCACGCCCTTCATGAAGGTCGACGGATCGGGCGTGTGCGCGGCGACGTTCATCGCTATGATGACGTCAAATAGCCCTTCGGGCCTCGCTGCCGGAAAGAAACCGGTAACGACCTTTCGTCCCGCAGCGATCGCAACCTTGTTGAGATTTTCCGCTGGGTCGACGCCAATGGCTTCAAAACCGCGGGATTCCAGAATGCCGAGCAGGCTGCCGTCGTTCGACGCGATGTCGAGCACGCGTGCACCCGGTTTGCAGGCACGCCGCAGGGTGTCAGAGAACCACTCGAAATAGGCCTTAAGCGTTCCACTCGTCCCGCTGGCGTAGAGATAGTGCTTAAAGAGCTTGGCGGGATCGACGAAATACGTCAGCTGGCCGTGCGTGCATGACGGGCAGTTCGCAAATCCGAGCGGAAATGCCTCGTAGGCGTCGCCGGGCTTTTCGAGAAGCAGATTCGCCGGTGGCTGCACGTCGAGATCGAGTAATGGCGTGACATCGCTTCCGCAGACGATGCAGGAGCGTTGGGGTTCGCAGATTGCACTCATGATGCCACTTGCAGCTCGGGCCGGAATTGTTCACGGAAACGCGCGCAGCGCTCTGCGATGGTCATCGGACGGGGGGCGCCGCACAGGGATTGAATGTGTGCGCAGTTCATCTGGAAAGAATACGTCACGGAGTTGCCGTTATCGACAACGGGCACGCCATGGAACGCGGCGATTTGCTCGGCCAGATCGCCGATGCCGATATTGAGCGAGCCGGTATTCAGGATCGGCGGCAGGGTGTCTGACAGCTCGATCAGGCGCAGAACGTAGTGCGCGAGGTCCTCCAGGAAGAGGATGTTGCGATAAGACTGGCGGTTGCGGACCTGCACGAAACCATCGCGCATGGCCGCGAGGTTCATGGCGTTAAAGATCAATTCGCCGCGCAAATAAGGGCTCGTACCGCAAACCGTGCCAAGACGAAGACCGGTGATGGCGTTGGCGAAGCAGCGGGCGAGCGCATCCATCGAGATCTTGGAGCAATCATAGGGATTGACCGGATCGAGACGCGTCTCAGTTTCATCGAGCGGGGATGGCGGCGTGCCGTCCTCGGCCTGCATCACGGAATAAACGCTTGCGGTGCTTGCATAGATCAGCCGGGCGTTGAGCTGCTTGCGGCGGGCGAAATGGAGCAGATCGAGACAGTTGTTTGCAAGTGCGCCATCCGGATCACGCAAAGACATCGGCACGCTCGAATGACCTGCGAACCAAAGTATCACGCCGAAGTCAGCGAGATCGGCGATCGTCAGTTCCTGATAGCGGCAGCGCATGGCGTTGCGGAC
The DNA here is from genome assembly GCF_000253295.1 of Hyphomicrobium sp. MC1. Classification (NCBI taxonomy): domain Bacteria; kingdom Pseudomonadati; phylum Pseudomonadota; class Alphaproteobacteria; order Hyphomicrobiales; family Hyphomicrobiaceae; genus Hyphomicrobium; species Hyphomicrobium sp. MC1. The sequence goes on from NC_015717.1 coordinate 3,034,852, forward strand.
ACCGACAAGGCGGTCGACGTTCTGATCACAGACAGAGACGTCGTGGCCGGCATTCGTCAGCGCAGAGAGGAGGAACGACCCCACATAGCCATGCCCCACGAGAAGAATTTTCATGGCCGCTCCCTACTGCCCGCCAAGCCTAGCAGTCCGATCTGTTTCTGCTTCGGCTTGCGCGTGGCTTGTGAGCCGGAACTGCCTCTCTCACACTGCTTTTTCGCGGCGGCGGACGGGTGGCCTGCCTGTCGCTCCCATGAGTTCCAGAAGCGCCAGCTCGGCTTGGCTCGCGTAGCGCTCCTTGTGATGCAGAATGTAGAACGAGCGCTGAGGAAGCGGGAATTCGAGCGCCACGAGCTTACCCGCGAGCAGCCCAGCCTCGGCGACCAGGTTTGAGATTGCGGTGGCACCGACGCCCGCCTCGACGGCAGCGCACACGGCTTCGTTCGACGGCAGCTCAAGGACGACATTGAGATCCGCTGTCTCAACACCATGATCCTTGAGCGAGGTCTCGAATTCGCCGCGGGTGCCCGATCCTTGCTCGCGCATCACCCAGGTCATGGCTTTGATGTCGGCGACTTCGAGCGTTTCCTTGCCAGCCAGCGGATGGTTCGGCGCGACGACGATGACGAGCCGGTCCCCCTCGACCGTCCGGACCGAAAGATGCGGATCGTCGATCGTTCCTTCGATAAAGCCGATGTCGGCGATGCCATCGTGCGTCGCAATGGCCACTTGCTGGGTATTACCCGCCTTGAGCTTCAGCTGAATTTCGGGATAACGCCGGTTGAAGATCGCGAGGAACGGCGGTAGCCAATAATTTACGATGGTCTGGCTGGCATAGATCGACAGCGAGCCGCGCTTCAATCCGGCGAGGTCGGCAAGCGCCTTTTCCGCAGTTGCAGCGCGCGCAAGGACGCCGCGAGCCTCGACGAGGAAGACGCGGCCGGCATCGGTCAATTCAATACGGCGGCCGATGCGGTCGAACAGCTTTACAGCGTAACGTTCTTCAAGGGCCGCAATGGCGGAACTGGCCGCCGACTGCGTGATGTTGATCTCGTGGGCGGCCTGCGTCACGTGCTGCTTTTCGGCGACGGCGACGAAAATGCGAAGTTGTTCAAGCGTCATGTCATCCTCGCGTTCTTCTCAAACGATTACCTTGATCAAGCCCAAGCTGAAGCCGGCGATGAAGAGCGATGAAGCTGCACCGAGCAACAGCGGACGCAGTCCCTTGGCCTTGAGCTTCATGATGTCGGTTTCGAGCCCCATGGCGGCGAGCGACACGGAGAGCAGGAATGTCGTCACGGGCACGATGACGTGCTTTACGTCCGGAGGGATTACGACGAGGCTGTTCAAGCCGACGAGTGCGATGAAGCCGACGAGGAACCAGGGCATCGGCGCCTTGCCGGAGACGTTCGCCGCGCCGTGACGATGGTGCGACTGGCGACGTGCCGCCATCAATCCGAGCGTGATGACGACAGGAGCCAGCAACATCACGCGACTGAGCTTGGCGATCGTGCCGTATTCGCCCGATGCCTGACCGTCCTGAAACGATGCAGCGACGACCTGCGCGATCTCGTGGATCGATGCACCGGCCCAGAGACCGAAAGCCTGCGGATCAAGATGGAAGATTGCCGGGAACAGCGGATACGTGAACATGGCAATCGAGCCGAAGATGGTCACGCACGCCACGGCATAGGCGACGTCTTCGTCGTGTCCTTTCGTCACCGTGTTGGTGGCGATGACGGCGGATGCGCCGCAGATCGACGTCCCGGCGGCGATAAGCTGCGTCAGCTTGCGGTCAACGCCCATCATGTGACCCAGCCAGGTTGTAAAGGCAAAGGTGGCAACGAGGGTCGCGACGATGACGGCAAATCCGATCGGTCCGACTTCGACGATCTGTTGTGCGGTCAGCTGGAATCCCAGCAGGATGATGGCGAAGCGCAGGATGCGGCGGAGCGAGAACGTAACGCCTTCTTTGGCGCGGCGCGGGGTGCCGACTATATTGTGGAATGCGATGCCGATGATGATCGAAAGGATCATCGGGCTGAATGTGCCGATGCCGGGGAGTTCGCGGAGACCGTATGCGAGGGCTGCGATCGTCGCCGTGAGAAAAAGACCGGGCCATACCCCCTGTGTGTAAGCCGCGTGAAATGCCGGCTTCTTTCGAGGATGCCGGTTTTCTATCGAGGGAGCTTCTGTTGAAGCGACGGTAACGTCAGCTTGCATGGCGGGCGGCATAATTTTCTCCTTCCGAAATCTGCCGCAGCATGGCGTTCTCCTTTACGCCATTCCAACGCAAAGCCCCTCTGATTTCAATCGATTTTATTTATTGATCGGTCGGCAATATATCGCTTCGCCCACTAAAAATAAGGGGGCGATTCGATCATTGAGCAATTTTAGGTTGTAATTAGCTCTTAATGGCCGTGGGGCATCGGTTCGAGTGCTGGCGCGCAGCCATGCTCCAGACCGCAAGGTGCATCGGCGCTGACCTCAAACTGCAGCGTCGAATGGCGGATTTCGAATTCGTCGTGCAGCATCTTGGCGGCCGTCGCGATGAAGGCGTCACCTGGATGTCCCCCGGGCATGACCAAGTGGCAGGTGAGCGCAGTTTCCGTGGTGCTCATCGGCCAGATGTGCAGGTCGTGAATGCTCACGACGCCCGGCAGCGCGGCGAGACGAGCCTGCACTTTTCCGGGATCGATATTCACCGGAACGCCGTGCATCGCGAGGCGAATGGAATCGCGCAGCAGGCCCCATGTGCCCCAAACGATGATGCCGCCGACGACGAGACTGACCAGCGGGTCGAGCCAATCCCACCCGGTAAGCAGCAGCGCGATGCCAACCAGGACGACGCCGAACGAAACGGCAGCGTCGGCAACCATGTGCAGATAAGCGCCGCGGATATTCACATCGCGCTCGCGGCCGGACATGAACAGCCACGCTGTAAAGCCGTTGATCAGAATGCCGATCGACGCGACGATGATCATGGTGCTGCCGACGACGGGCGCCGGTTCGATCAGACGCTGAACTGCCTCGAGCGCGATAGCGCCGACCGCAACAAGCAGGAGCACGGCGTTGGCGAGCGCGGCAAGGATGGTCGAAGAGCCGAAGCCGTAGGTGAAGTTGAAGGTCGCGCGGCGCTTGACGAGAATGCTTGCGCCCCAAGCCATCAGCAGTCCGAGCACGTCTCCCAGGTTATGGCCGGCATCGGCGACGAGCGCCATCGAGTTCGCCATGAAGCCTGCGATGGCTTCAACAACGACGAACGCGACGTTCAACGCCGTTCCCAGCGCGAATGCGGGCCCGAAATCCTTCGGCGCGTGGCTGTGACCAAGCCCACCGTGGCTGTGGCCATCATGACTATGACCCGCGTGGTCATGACCGCTGTGGTCGTGATCACCGTGCGCAGCGTGTGGCGTTGTCATGGTCTACCGCTCAGTCGAAATTCAAGCCTGGGAGGAGAACGTCATCCCCATCGTTGAAATGGGGTTTATAGACGGTGCCGCAATCCGGCGGCACTGGGCAATCGAATAGCGGCTATGCCGCTCCGCGGCGACTAGCCCTTATCGACGCCGCTGATGCGCTCAAGCAGGCGGGGCCGGCGGGGCGATGCGCCCTGCACACCCTGGGCGGGTTCCGCATCACTTGCGGGAAGTGGCGGCGGTCCGTCGAGATCCGCTTTCGGGACGTCCCCAGCGCCGTTTGAGGGCACCTTGAGGGCGCGTATCGGCGATGATCCCTGGCGCGGCTCACGGGCGCTTTCGCTGGCAGCCGAGCCCTCGGTATCGTTGGCGGCGAGCTTCGGCGGTCGGGGCGCCGAAATGCGTTCGGCAAGCGATGGCCGAGGAAGCTCGGGCGGCGTCGCCGGGGCGCCATTTTCTCCGGCCGGGCCGACGCGCCGCATCTCTTCATGGAAGCGGATGGCTTGCCGCGACAGGCGCTCCTGCCCGGCGGCAATTTCGGCGCGAAGCTCGGTGATGACCTGGCGCTGGTGGTCGATCTCGGCTTGCAGGGCGCCCATATCCGCCTTCTGGGCGAAGTCGGCCGGCGGGTGCTCGCGATCCTCGTAGGCCTGCAGCATGGCTTTCAATTTGGCGATCTCGGTGGACTTCGCGTCGCTTGCGACCTGAATATCGGCGATGCGGTCTTCGAGGGCCATGCGCTCCGCGTCGTCGCCATCGAGGCCCGATTTGATCCCGTTGAGCTCGGCTTCGGTTTTCGCCAGGGCCAGCATCAGGCGCTTGATCTCGGCGCTCTGCTCGCTGTTCGACGCCATTTTCCCGGCGGCCTGCAGGCGCTCGATCATGGCGGCCTGTTCACGGCTTTTTTCGCGCAAAGCCTCAAGCTCGGTGCGCAGGGCGACATTGGCGTCAGCGGCTGCGCCTTTCACGCTGTCGCGATTGCGAACGGCGCGGGTATCAAGCGTGGTGCGCAACTGCGCGATTTCGCGCTCGCGCTGCTTGTTGAGCTGGGATGCTTCTTCGAGAGCGGCCGCCTGCTTGGCACCGGTGGCTGCCAACGTCTTGATCTCGCGGTCGCGGGTCGCGAGCAGCTTGCGCGTCTCGGACAGGCGCTGCTCGACTTTCGGAAGGCGATCGAGAATCGCCTGCTCCAGCACACGGCGGGCGTTCTCGTGCTCCTCGACGCTCATTTTCTGATCGGCGATGGCTTCGGAAAGCTCCTGGATCTTGGCGTCGCGGCGATTGACCTCGACGCGCTGGCGGGCTGCCATCAGCCCAGCATCCTCCAGCTTCGACTCCAGGCGATGGACCTCCATCGCGAAATCGGCACGCAGGCGATCCTTGTCGGCGCGAATTTCTTCTTCGGTGAGGGGAAGCGTCCGCTTCAGGGCTTCGGCCGTAAAGCGCTCGATGCGCCGCCGGTAGGCCGGCAACAGGACAACGACAATCAGGGCCGCGACGAGAAAGCCCAACGTGACGAGCATCGCGGCATACAGATTGATCACGGATACTCGTCCTGAAATGAATAACTTCGCGGCCCCCGCCGCTCCAAACGTCCCTTAAGCGACAGAGAAACCCGGTTTTCTGCCTCCCTGCAATATTTTACTCGTGCCGCGTGCATTGCTTGCAATCAGAACGGGTTCCAAGTTGGATTTCTTGTATACTTCAAATAGCCGATATTCGCACCGAGTCGCAGCCCCACACCGGCCCGAATCGGCGCCAGTGTGACATGTCCGGCTTTCTGAAGTTGCACGCTTACACCGCCGACGAGATAAGCTGAGCCTTCGACGCCGCCAAAACGCTCGTAAATGTCGGACGGATCGCGAAGGTTGTAGACGAGCGTCATGACCTTGGAGCCGTCACCGCCGAAATCGTAGCCGACCGACGGACCCTGCCAGTAAACTTTGAAGTTTCCGGCGTCCTTGGTGTAAAGCATACCTTCGCCGTACGCCAAGCCGCCGATGAACGCCCCGCCCGCATCCGAGCCGAGGATGTAGCCATTCGGCCGCCCCGCCTTCTGGAACGTCCATTCGATGGCCGACGCCAGACCGCCACTGATGGAGCCAAAGAATTTATTGCCGGCGTGGATGATTTCGTCTTGCGAGTATGAATCGCGCGGCGGCCCGTCTCCGGGAGGCGGCCCCGAATTGTAGTCGCGACTTGCGCTCGGCGGCGGCGTATAGGGCGCACCATAACCACCGGGATCGCTGTCCGGACCGCGCGCGCCGTTATAGGGCGACGGTTGATAAGCCCCGCCTGAAGGGCTTGGCGGGGGAGCCTGATAGTTGCTCTGGTTGTTCCCTTGATAGCCATTATCGGGCTGATAGGCATCGCTGCCGCCTTGGCCGGAATAACCCTGGCCCGAATAACCTTGGCCTGAATAAGAGTCCTCAGGCGGCCGATAAGCATCGTCGACGGCATTGGCGCCCGAACCGCCGAACGCCAGACAAGCTAGCAACGCCAGACCCGGCACGCAGTTGCGAGCCCGAAAAACGGCAGGTGCTATTCGCGAGATTCCCTCGAAGCCGAAACGCATCGGCGAGTTCCCTCTTCTCATTGCGTTCGAGATTGAACTGCGCCCCAAGCCATCTACGCGCGAACGCGCAGGCCACCCATGACCGAGGGCCACTCGAATCCTAGGATACAGAATCGCGAGTATTCGTTGCTAAAGTATGGCTAATTCGCGTTGTCTATGCGCCTACGGAGGGCAATTCTGCAACGGCTCCGCGCCACAGGGGCTGGCGTGCCCAGGCGACGAAATGGGGGTTACGGAACGCGCGATCATAATGGCCGTAGGTCAGCGGTGCGCCGTCAAGCGTCGTGACCGAACCACCAGCGGCTTCGAGGATCGCCTGCCCGGCTGCCGTATCCCACTCACAGGTTTCGCCGAAGCGCGCATAAAGATCGCCCTCGCCGGCCGCGATCAGGCAGAACTTCATCGACGACCCGATCGGCTTGGCATCGTGCACTTTGAGCAGCGCCAACAGACCCGAGCTTGCCGCCCCCGCGCCGCGGCTGTTGAAGGCCACGAGTGCATTGGGATCGGGCTTTCGCGTTGTGAGCCGCTTGAAACGCAAGGCCGCGAACGGCACGTCGCCTGCGATCGGCATGTGGGCTTCGTACGCGCCGTCTGGGCGCGTCACAAACAGACGCTCGGACGGCGGCAGGTAGATCAAGCCAAACTTGGTTCTGCCGTCTTCGACGTAGCCGACATTGATCGAGAACTCGGGCTTGCGGCGAATGAAGAGGCGTGTTCCGTCGAGCGCATCCACGAGAAAGAAACGCCTGGCGTAATGGCAGACCTTGCCCGCGGCGATTTCTTCTTCCGCCACGACCGGCACGTCGGGTGCAATGCGCGCGAGCGCGGCAAGAATGATTGCTTCCGCCTCTTTGTCGGCGACGGTGACAGGCGTGCGGTCGGCTTTCTGCTCGAAACTGACGCCATTGTTGAAGTGCGCCATCTCAAGGCGCCCGGCTTCTCGAACCGCAGGAAGCAATGCCGCGATGAGAGCGTCGTAGTCTTTGACGTCGATCGGCACCATCGCGCGCTTCAAAACCTCAACCCGAATCATTTTGCGCGAGAGATGCTCGCGCCATCAATGCGATTATCGCGCCGCGGCTCAAACCGTGGCGCGCAAGACTCATGTCTTCCATGAAAAACGGAGGTCAATGACCCCACCGGCTACAAGACTTGGCAACCGTTGTACGGCGCATGTATCAGAGCATAGGGCATTGTCGCAAGCGGCCACGTTGTATTCGCGTCGCGCTGTCGCGCTTAAACTGCCGCAACGTAGCGACACAATGATCACGACGAAGGACTAATGATGGACCAGCGCGTTCCGCCGACCGATCTTGAACTTGCAGCGCTGATTTCTAGCAAAATATGCCACGATATCATCAATCCGGTCGGTGCGATCGTCAACGGTTTGGAAATCCTTGACGAGGACGACGATCAGCAGGCGAAAAGCTATGCGATGACCGTGATCCGTAACGTGACGGAGCAAGCCTCCGCCCGGCTCGAATTCGCACGCTTCGCTTTTGGCGCCGCTGGCTCGGCAGGTAGCGTCATTGATTTGACGACGGCCGAGAAAATTTCTCGTGGGTTTGTGGGCATCACCCAAGGGAAACACAAGCTGACGTGGCGCGGCGCGCCTGGTCTGGTTCCCAAAGACAAGGTCAAGCTTCTTCTCAATCTCATTGCTTCGGCCGTCACGGCATTGCCGCGCGGCGGCGAGATCGACGTGTCGATCGGCGGCTCGTTCGAGCAGCCAACATTTCTCATTCGCTGTAAGGGCACCGGCGCGCGGCCGCCTCAGTACCTGACGGATTTCGTCGCCGGCAATCCGCTGGCGCTCGATGCCATCACCATCCAGGCCTACTACACGTGGCGAATCGCTCCGACCGCCGGGATGAAGCTCGAAATCCTGAAGGACGGCGCCGACATTTTGCTGGTTGCAAAACCCGCAAGCTGAGAGCGGCCCGATGTTCAGCTGGGTGACCGGATTCTGCCATACGTCTTAAGAGGCCCTTAACAGTTTAGAGGCATCTTTTGACGCATTCGTTTGAGTTTCCGGTTGCCCTGCTGCCGGTTGGGCAACGCCTCGCTTACGAGAAGCTCTTTACATGCAGCATTGCTTCGTCATCGACGATTCCGAAATTATCAGGAAATACACGCGCCTCATTTTCGAAAGCCTCGGCTTCCGCGTCAGCGAAGCCGATAGCGCCATCGCAGCGATGGAGCGGCTTAGATCGGAAACGCCGGATTATATTTTGCTCGACTGGCGGATGCCGGAGACCAACAGCATCGAACTGCTCGAAAAGATTCGAGCGCTGCCGCGCAGCGCGCGTCCGTACATTATCTACATGGTCACCGAAAATGATCCGTTCGAAATTCAGCGCGCGATTTCGCGTGGAGCAGATACGTTCCTGCTGAAGCCGTACAACCGGCAAATTATCGAAATAAAGCTGCAAGAAATTCGCGCCGCAGCTTGATCCGCCACGGCGCGCTATCTGGTCGGTACAGTGGCTGCGCTTACTGCGCGGCGTCGCCGTCTGCCGGCGCTTCCGGCGTCGGATAGCCCTCGCCCCCACTCGTCTCCTTGACCGGCGCGACGTCGTCAGACTTGTGCGTCGTGTGCTTTGTCTCAGCGAGAGAGCCCGTCTCGACTGGCGATGTCGCGGAGGCCTCTTTGCTCCCGGCGGGCTTCTTCATTTTGCGAAAAATGAGCGACTTGGGATCAGGCACAGTCTGAGCAGCCGCCGTCTTGTGAACCGGAGCGGCTTCGGTGTGTACCGCAGCTTCCTTCACGGCCTTCTTCTTGTCGTGCTTTTCTTCCGACGCGGTTTCGTCGTTCTTCGCGGGCGCGACGTCTTCGGCTGACGTTTTCTCAGCGCCAGGAAGCTTCGAGCCGCCCCAGCAAACGGTGGCTTCTGCGGTGCAGGTGTGCTCGTCGAACACGATGAAGTTGAGGAACAGCTCGCAAGACACGCTCTTCTTGCCGGTGTGATAGTCCTTCACACCCTTCTCCGCCATTTTGTCGGAGATCAGTTTGTCGAGAAGGCTCTTAGCGTCGTTCGTCGGGCCATCCTTGCCGTAGTCATTCACCGAGAAGCCGTAGCGCTTGCATTCCGCGTTCGCAGACGCGGCGGAGGCAACGGCGATGGTTGCGGCCAAGCCAAATGCGGCAAAGATTTTGCCCGAGAAGCGCATAACGAAGTTCTCCCTCATAGCCCACCCTGGGATCATGCTGCCTTTATATTGACAGCACAATGGCGGCACCAGGGCGAGTGGCGCATCGGCATCAGTTGACAGGATTCTGGCACTAAGCCGCGAAAGCCACAGATATGCGAAAGGCCGCGATACCGCGGCCCCTGGCTTGCAACCTTCCCAAACCGACAACCGTCAGGGTTTTTAGTGCATATACGGTGAGTTACCGCCGTAAAGGCTGCCAACGCCCGAGTCGAAGAAGAAGCTGTTATCGAAAGGACCTGAGGGCGTCTGATCGCGGAAGTCCGGCGGTCCGGGAGGCGCGCTTTTTGGCTTGCGCGGCCCACCGTACGTGTTCACCGACTCGGACTTGTCGTACGAGTACCCGCCCTTCTTGCGGCGGATCGAGTAGTTGTCCTCGGGGTCGGCAAAGGCCGGCGCGACCAACCCGATGAGGCATACGCCCGCGATCAAGGCTGAAATCAATCTCGACATCATGGTTTGGCCTTTCCGCCGCCGTTCACGTGGTCATCCTATATAGCGCAAAGTTACGAATATTTATCATTGCGCTGCCTCAAGAAAAGTTTTCCGGCCTTATTTCGGTACCGTATGTCACTTCTCGAACACGCATCCCCTGATACGCCGTGATGAACGCTGGCCAAGGACGTCCTGTCGCAGGTCTTATGATACGATTCCCTGTGTGGGAACCCATCTGGGTGCGCAGCTTATCGATGCGGTAAACGCACGGCTCGCCGTTGTCCCACTTAGCTCGTGGAGACCTCACATGGAATATCTTCCGTTGCTTATCCAGCTCATCAGTGGTGCCGTCGGCGGCAACGTCGCCGGCAGCCTGATGAAAAATATCAGCCTCGGGACGCTCGGTAATTCCATTGCCGGGATCGTCGGCGGCGGCATCGGCGGCCAGATTCTCGAGCAGGTCTTTCATACGGCCGTGGCGGGCGGCGCGCTCGATCCCGTCTCAATCGTCACGCAAATCCTTGGCGGCGGCGTGGGTGGTGGCGTCCTGATGGCGATCGTCGGGGCTCTCCGCGGCGCCGTCGCGAAGTAACGCTTCGACCCATCTTCACATGCAGAAGCTCGCCAGGCGAAGCCCGGCGAGCTTTTTGTTATCTATCGCTTTTTATCGAGGAACGCTGCGGATCAGCCGCAAGCCGAATTGTTTTTGCTTGTTCTGGCGCCGCGGGGAATGCGACGTGGAACGATCGACAGATGCAGGCACGACTCTTTCTAACGCCGCAACCGAAGGCCGCAGCGTGCGCAAGCTCGGCCTCGTAGAACGTCAGCCTGCGCGTTGCAGATCGACGGCTTTTGGTCCCTTGCCGCGTTTATCGGGTTCGGTCTCGAACGAAATTCGCATTCCCTCGTTGAGCTCGCCGATTCCCGATCGCTCGACAGCGGTGACGTGAACGAACACGTCGTTGCCACCGGCATCCGGCTTGATGAAGCCGTAGCCCTTCTGGGAATTGTAGAACTTTACGGTACCTGTCTGGCGCATGCATCGTCTCCTGGCAGCCCGGCCGACGAGTGAAGCAAAATAGCTTCGCATCGACAGCCGTGGCGGACTGCGGAGCCGGAAAATTCCAAGCGCCTCCCTACCGGATCGCACAAACACGCTTCCGGTCACGTCGAACGCGTCGGGAGCTCCCGTGCCGTGGCCCGCCTTAGCGTGCGGCAATTTATCCTGTAAATGTGCGCTTCTTGCAAGGCGAAATGCTGCAGAGCAACGACGAGACTCATTATTGAACGCTGGCTTGCAACGCGAAACGACTGCCGGGGCCTTCTGCGAGATGCTCTTCGAGCCATGGCAGCAGCGTCTCAAGCTCGGCCTTCAAGACGAAAGGCGGATTGAGAACGAGCATTCCGGTTGCCGTCAACCCGAGGCCAGGAAACGGCTTTGCCACCCAGAGCCGTGCATCGAGATATTCCAGTCCGGGCTTTGAGGTTGTGAGGGCGACGAACCGATCGGCGGCCGCTTCATCCTTCAGCGGATACCAGATGAGATAGGTCCCAGTCGCGAAACGCGTCAGCGCTTCGTCGATGGCTGTCGAGAGATCTGCAAATTCGTTCCGGTCTTCGAATGGCGGATCGATCAGCACGACGCCGCGACGCTCCTTCGGCGGCAGCAGTGATTTCACCGCATGCCGGGCGTCGATGTTCAGCACGGTCGTCGATTTAGCGCGGCGGAATTCCTGCTTGAGCCGCTGAAATTCAACGTCTGCAAGCTCGTTGACGACCAGAACATCTTCATCGCGCATCAGGTGGCGCGCGATCAGCGGGCTGCCGGGATAGTGTTTGAGACCGACGCCGTTCACGGCGCGCACGGCATCGAGATAAGGCTCCAGAAGCCCGGCGACGTCCGTTGGCATCTCGGCGTCGAAGATGCGGGCAATACCGTCCTGCCATTCGGCCGTCTTCGCCGCTTCGTCGCCTTCGAGATCGTAGAGCCCAGCGCCTGCGTGCGTGTCGATGACGCGAAAGGGCTTCGGCTTTTGCTTCATGTACGTCACGACGCGCGCCAGAATGACGTGCTTCAAGACATCAGCGAAATTTCCGGCGTGATAATCGTGATGGTAATTCATGCTGAGGGATCGTTTCTGCGAAGGCTCACGCCTTCTGCTCCCATCGCCCGCTTTGCGACTGCTGCCAATAGGTGACAGCGCAACCCGCTGCTTTCGCTGCTTTCCACTGACTGCGCGCCAGGGCGACGGCGTCCGCATCATTTCCGTCGAAGACGTAGACGAAGCGTTCCGCGCCCGCAAATTCGCGCGCCTCGGCGCCATCGACAAGAAAACGAACGCCCGCGCCGTTGGGCGTCTCGTCGGTCGTCGTCAGATAGACGGGCTGATCGCCGGAATGGCCGATGCGTGCGGTGCCGTGGGGCAGGAAGCTGTCGTCGGTGTAGGTCCAAAGCATATGGTCGATAGCTTCCAGGCGCTCTTCGTTTCCAACTTGGACGACGGCACGCCAACCGCGCGCCAGAGTCTTCTCCAGAAGGCTCGGCAGCACACGATCAAGCGGCTGATGTTCGAGGTGGTAGAAAAAAACGTCCATACGTCTCGGATGGCGCAGGCAACGGCGAAAAGCAAGACGCTCGCGCCACCTCTTGACGTCGGCGCAAGGTACCCTATCTAACCCCGTCCGGAGCGGCGCCAGTTTTAATCGGCTGACGCCCGTGCGGGCGGGGAGCGTGGCGGTTCGAGAGCATTCTCGCTGCTGTTTGCTCCCCTCCCGCTGCGACTTTCCTCGTTTCTCGCCCAGGCGCGCGGCCACTCATAAGCGCAGCGCCACTCTGCCAATCATTTTTTCGAGTACGGGTTCTCGCCTTTGCGAAGGCTGAAGCGGATCGGCACGCCCGGTAGATCGAACGTGTCGCGCAGCGAATTCGTCAAATACTTCACATAGGACTGCGGCAGCGCTTCGGCGCGCTGCGAGAAGGCAACGAACGTTGGCGGCCGCGTCGAGGGCTGCGTGACATAGCGGATCTTGATGCGCTTGCCGTGCACGGCAGGCGGCGAGTGGCGGCTCAAAGCTTCGTTGAGCCAGCGGTTCAGTTGCGGCGTCGATACGCGGCGGTTCCAGGTCGCGTAAATCTTGGAGATTGCCGTCATGAGCTGGTCGAGCCCGCTCTCGGAGCGCGCCGAAATGGCGACGAAAGGCACGTCGGGAACCTGCGCCAAGCTTTCGGCAACGGTCTTTTTCAGTTCACGCAGCGTTTTCTGCTTTTCTTCGACGAGGTCCCACTTGTTGACTGCGACGACGAGGGCGCGGCCCTCTTCCGTCACGCGATGGCCGATGGTGAGATCCTGATGCTCGAACGGACGTTCGGCGTCGATCAGAAGCACAACGACTTCGGCGAAGCGGATGGCGCGGACGGCGTCGCTGGCGGAGAGCTTTTCGGCGGTCTCCGTAATTTTCGCCTTACGGCGAAGCCCGGCCGTATCGAACAGCCGGATCTTCTGCCCCTTCCATTCGAAATCGGTCGAGACGCTGTCGCGCGTCAGGCCCGGCTCGGGTCCGGTGATCATGCGTTCTTCGCCGAGCAGCGCGTTGACGAGCGTCGACTTGCCGGCATTCGGACGCCCGACAATCGCAACGCGGATCGGCTTGACGACTGCCGGGCGCTCTATCGGCTTTTCTTCCTCGGCGTCATCACCCTTGCGCCGTTTCTTCGTCGTCGGCGCGGACTTCAAGCCCAGCGCGGCCAACATGTCCTCGGCGAGATCGCCGATGCCTTCGCCGTGCTCGGCTGAAATCGCGATCGGCGCCCCGAGGCCGAGCGAGAAAGCATCGAGCACGCCGTCGGTGCCTTTGTTGCCTTCGGCCTTGTTCGCGACAAGCACGACGGGCTTGCCGGACTGCCGCGCGATGCGGGCGAAGCCGGTGTCGGCCGACGTGACGCCAGCGCGGGCATCGATGACGAAGAGCACGAGATCGGCTTCCGAGATCGCCTGTTCCGATTGCTTGCGCATGCGATCAGCGATGGAGCCGCGCTGCGCCTCCTCAAGGCCTGCGGTATCGACCAGGCGGACGTCAACGCCAAACAGGTTGGCGATACCTTCACGACGGTCGCGCGTCAGCCCCGGTAAATCGGAGACGAGCGCGGCACGCGTCGCGGTCAGGCGGTTGAACAGGGTCGATTTGCCGACGTTCGGACGGCCGACAATTGCGACAACAGGCATTTCTGGGGACGACGACAAAAGAGAAACCGGGGCTGCTGGGGACATGGGAAGAACGCCTGCGCGGGGGTACCGCGGCAAGGCGAACATGCCCTCCTAACCCAATTCTCAGTTGAGAGCGATGAGTTTTGCGGAGTCGGTCAAAACGTACATGTGACCCTGGGCGACGATGGGGGGAATATAAACCTTATCGCCGATTTGCATCGTACCCCCAACCTTGCCGGTCATCGGATCGACGCTGACCACCTCGCCCGTGCTCGACACCAGGAAGAGCGTATTGGCGGCCAGAACGGGACCGGCATAGTTTTTCGCGGCCGGAAGCTGGGTGAGCCAGCGGGTCTTGCCGTCGGACTTCTGCAGCGCCATCAGGCGGCCGCCGGTATCGACGACGTACACGGTGTCTCCCGCCACGCACGGCGGCTCAGAGCCGGGAATGCTCAACGACCAGACCCGATCACCGGACTTCGCCTGCGTTGCCACCATGCGGCCTGCGTGACCGATCGCATAGACGACGCCGTCGTCGATTGCAGGGCGCGCGACATCGCTCATCGAGGCGATTTGCGAGGTCTGGCGCGTGCGGGCCAAATTTTCCGTCCAGACGGTCGAGCCGTCGGACAGCTTGAACGCCATGATGTCACCGGACGGATAGGGAACCACGACAACATCGCCGTCTACCGCGGGACTTGTCGACGTCATGAGGCTGGCGCTCTGCGGCAGGCCACGTGCCGCCCAAAGTTCGGAGCCGTCGATGCCGCTCAAGCAGTAAAAGCGCCCGTCGATGGTGATGACGTAAAGCCGGTCACCGGCTGCGGTCGGTGCAGCGCGCACCGGCACGTCGAGGTTTTTCGTCCAGATCGCCTTGCCCGTGCCGGGATCGAGCGCGGATACAACGCCGTAGCCGTTGGCGACGTACAGGCGGCCGTTATCAGCGGCAAGACCGCCGCCATAACCGCCGAGGCCGACAGTGGTCTCAGGCTTGGTCGAAACGGTGAAAACGCTGCTGCCCGTCAGGGTGAAGGCGGCGACGTTGGCGGCGGCATCGAGCGTATAGATACGATCTCCGAAGACGATCGGACTGGCGGTGACGCGGCCGGTCTTCGACGATCCTTCACCGGCACTGGCGCTCCAGAGCTGATGCAGCGAGCCGGTCAGGGCCAAATTGCCGGGGGCGTTGTTGGCGTCGCCGCCCGGTTGCGACCAGGATTGGTTCATACGCGGCGACGGCAGCGAGATGGGCTTGTTGGCCTCCGCCAGATTGGACCCAATGCTTTCCGTCGTTTCCACGATCGGGATCCGGCGTCCGGGCAGCGGCGTCTGCTTGGTCTTGAACGGATTGAGTTCGCTGATCTTGGGAAGCGTCGGCCCGTCGCTGGCGCAGCCGGCGAGCAAAACGGCGGCAGCGACCGCCAAAAGCGACGCGGCGCCGAAGCGCATTTGCCTTCCCCCTGATCTCAACCCCAATCTCCCTCAAACCGCTTCGCGGCTTATTTCTTATCGGTTCCCGCAGCCTCTCCCGTCTTGGGCTGCGCCTCCGTCGTCGTGGCCGGCTCGGCCGGTTTGACCGGCGCCGCCGAAGCGGCAGGAGCTGGCGTTGCCGGTGCCGTGGCTTCTGGCGCCAAAATCCCTGGTACCGGAGCAGCCGTTGCTGCAGGTGCCGGGTTTTTCGCTGCGACCTCAGCCGCCGCTATCTCTCCCATGATGATCTTAACGCGTTCCTGCAGGTCGGCAGATGCATTCGGATCGATCAGAAGCGGCTCCAGATACTTTCGTGCCTCGTCGTATTTCTTGGCCTTGTAAGCGGCAATTCCAAGGAATTCGCGCGCCGTATTGGCGAAGGGTTCGCCATCGCCCATAAGAGGTGTCAGGCGATTCTGGATTTCGGTATAGTCGGCATCGGCCATCCGCAGTGATGCCGCCTGCAGTTCTGCAAAGCTTTTCAACAGACGATCCGCACCCGGCTGCTTGGCGAGCGCGTCATAAGTTGCAATGGCGTCTGAGGTTTTGCCTTCCTTCACCTCGGCGCCGGCCAAGCGCAATTTTGCGAGCGCTGCATAACCGGCCGGACCGCCGTCAGCGATCGCCTGGAAGGCCTTGTCGGCTTCGTCTTTCTTCTTGTCGTCGCTCAGCGTTTCGGCGGCGGCGAACTTAGCGCCTGCGGCCTCTTCCGACGCAACGCGGTGCGTTTGCCAATACTGGAAGCCGGCAACGCCAAGCACGATCAGTGCTGCAGCACCGAGGATCAGGCCGCCGTAACGCTTCCAAATTTTCTCCATCTGCTCGCGGCGAATTTCTTCTTTGATTTCGCGAAACAGACTGTCGTCGTTCTCGGCCATTAAACCATTAACCTCATTCAGTCCGAAACTCGGAACGCGGGGTTTCCCACGGCCACGCCGGTTCGGGGGCATAGATAACCGAGCAAGCGCTCCGGGCAAGCCCTGACCGCAAGTTTCCTGAGCGTTTCGCGCCGCAATCCTCGCCTGAATTTAGGCCAGAAGCCGCTAAGTGCTCGTCGTCTTCGGCTTTTTCGTGGCTCGCACCGGCGAGACCGACGCCTCCATTTCGGGGGATTTCAAGGCGTAGGTGTGCTCGGGGGCCGGAAACGTCCGGGCGCGGACCTCATCGGCGTAGGACGCAATGGCGCCGTCGATCGCGGAGGCTATGGCCCCGAACTTCTTCACGAACTTCGGCACGTTTGGAGACAATCCGAGCATATCTTCCATGACAAGGATCTGCCCATCGCAGCCGGCGGAGGCGCCGATACCGATGGTCGGGATCGGGATTGCCTTGGTAATGCGCTCGGCGAGAGGGGCGGTCATGGCTTCAAGGACGACGGCGAAGGCCCCGGCTTCCGCAACCAGGCGGGCATCTTCCTCGATGGCGTCCCATTGATCGACCGTCCGGCCTTGGGTCTTGAAGCCCCCCAGCACGTTCACGGACTGCGGCGTCAAGCCGATGTGCGCCATCACCGGGATGCCGCGATCGACAAGATAGCGGATCGTTTCCGCCATGCGGCGGCCGCCTTCGAGCTTCACGGCGCCGCAGTCGGTCTCTTTCATGACGCGGGCAGCGTTACGGAACGCGACCTGGGGGCTTTCCTCGTAGGTCGCGAAGGGCATGTCGACGACGACAAGGGCTTTTTTCGAACCGCGCACGACAGCCTGGCCGTGCATGATCATCAGCTCAAGGGGAACCGGCACCGTCGTCTCGAAGCCGTGCATGACCATGCCGAGACTGTCGCCGACGAGCAGAAAATCGCAGTGGTTGTCGGCGATGGCCGCCGTGTGCGCGTGATAGGAGGTTAGCGCCACAATCGGGTCGCCGCCTTTGCGGCCTGCAATATCCGGCGCCATGAGCCGCCGACGCTTGATGTGAATAGACATTTCACTCCATCGGCCCGAGGCCGTTCAGGCGCTCTCAAGTCGAGCGATCAGCCGTCATCATGTGGGGTTTGCACGCTTCAACGTCACCCCAGATCAGCTAAACAGAGTTTACGAAACCCCAGGCTTTCTGGCCAGTGCCCACAGGGGCGACGAAGAACCGGTGGCATGGTAAATTTTTCCACGTCCCGTCCACAAGTATTTCTGTAAAGCCCGCGAAAGCGTTGAATTGGCGCAACATCGCGAATGTCGAATGCTCCGCCTGAGCGGTAGTTCGTTGCGCGCTCTGACTGGCGTCTGTTAGCCAATCATCAGCGCCAAAATCGGGGGCCAGTTTCCGGCCTGATCATGTCGCTGCGACGGGTTTCGTTAGTTTTAACGTCGGGGTGGTTGCGTGCGTCGTGCAGAGAATGTCAGCGGCAGAATATCTCCGGCGTTGCGTTCGATCGCGGTTTATGCGGTCGCAGCTGCGATGGCAGCCTACCCGCTCGCAGCCGACGCGAAGTCAAAAACCGGTCTTCTGAGACTTCAATCGCAGGCCGCCGCTTCGGCAGCCGCGCAGTCGAAATCACCGCTTCTCATTGTCGTTTCCATCAAGAAGCAACGCCTTCGCGTGTACGACATGAATGGCGAAATCGCATCGTCGAAAATTTCGTCGGGCAAGCCGGGCCACGATACGCCGACGGGCGTGTTTTCGATCCTTGAAAAGAACGTCTATCACGTCAGCAATATCTATTCCGGCGCGTCGATGCCTTATCAGGAGCGCATCACGTGGTCGGGCATCGCGTTACACGCCGGCGATCTGCCGGGCTACCGCGCGTCCCACGGGTGTATCCGGCTGCCCTATAGTTTTGCACGCAAACTCTTCGGCTTGACCAAAATCGGCAATCGCGTGGTCGTCTCGTATGACGATCCCGATCCGATTGCCTTCGACAGTCCGAAACTGTTCAAGCCGCTGCCGCTCGACGACGCGACGGCGATGCAGGGCGGCCTGGCGAAACCGCAGCTTATCGCGGTGAATGACCGGCCTGATGATCATTCGGCAGCGGGTGCCGGCGTGCGGTTGATCGGCATTTCTCCGGCGCTGCTGCGCGCCGTTGCGGACATGCCCAAGGATCTGCAGCGGCGGCCGACGACACGGGCCGAAGCCGATCAGATCATGCAGGAAAAGCTCGATCGCGCGCGGGCGGCCGTCAAGACCGCGGAAGCGGCGCTTACGTCCGCAGACGAAAAAGCCCAGCAGACCGCGAAAGACTTCACGGACGTGAACCAGAAATTCGAAACCGCGCGACGTTCGATTGAACCATTAAGAGCGGCCGTCAAATCGGCAGAAGCCCAGCAGACGACGGCGATGAAGGCATTCGAGGCCTACATGGCGGACGCGGCGGATAACAGCAAGTCCGCGTCTGCTGGCGAAAATGCCGACATGGACCGGGAGAGCGATCTCGAAGACGCCCTGCTCGACGCCACGATCGAAGCCGATAAGGCGCGGGCCGATGCTGCGGCGAACGAACTAAGTTTTGCCGGCGTGCAAGGTGCCTATTCGTCATCGCAGAGTGCGCGCGATGGTGCAGCAGATGCTTTGCGCGATGCGCAGTCGGATCTGACGTCGGCGAAGGCGGCGCTGACAGACGTCAACAAGGAAATGCGGCTGCGTTCGAAGCCCGTCGCGGTGCTCATCAGCCTGCGCGCTCAAAGGATCTATGTGCGTCAGGGCTTCGAGCCCTTGCTCGAAGCGCCGATCGAGGTTGCTCCGCTCAAGCATAAGGTCGGAACACACGTGTTTACGGCCATGAACTACGGCACCGATCCGAATACGTTCGATTGGCGTCTCGTCAGCGCGCAAACACCCTCGCCCGGCCAGGCATTCGAAGAGGGTAAGAAAAAGCGCCGCCGGACCGCACTGGCGCAGGGGCGCGAGCTTGACGTCCAAATGGCGAACGAGGCGCTGAATGCGTTCACAATTCCGGACGATATTCGGCAGACAATCTCGGAGCTGGCGCGGCCGGGCTCGTCGCTGATCGTGTCGGACCGCGAGCTTCCGCTCCACGAAAATGGGAGCGGCACTGAATTTGTCGTGCTGACCCGTTAGCCACACTTGCACGGTACTTTTTTTCAGTTGCGCCGGAACAGCCACTCTTGCGACGTTCCACCTGCTACTTGAAGCGGGACGGCGTGGCGATCAACCGAAGCCACGCACAATCGGCGGTGACCAAATTTGCTTTTAGATCGCGGAACGCGCGCCCTCGTGGGCTGGGCCATACTGCTGTGCTCGGCAGCGTTCATGGTTCTGCTGTTTCAGAAGATGAGGCCAAGCTCGGAGCCGTGGACCTTTGCCATCTCTGTTCCTGAGCAACCCGTCCGAGGACCGCTCGATCTGAGCAGCGAAATCGTAACGCCGAAGGGTGAGAGCGAATTCGTACATGGCGCCTCGGCGGTCGCGATGCCAAATGGCGGCTTGCAGGCGTTCTGGTATCGCGCGCCTTACGAGGGCGCCAACGATGCCGAACTCGTGTCAGCGCGTTTCGACGGAAAGGAATGGTCGCCGACGCATGTCGTGACGACGAGCGCACGCGTCAGCCACGACTTGGCAATCACGATCAAGTCGCTGGCCAACCCTGTGCCATTTCGCCGTTCCGACAAAGAAATCTGGCTGTTCTTCGCAACGTCGCGTCTCAGCGGCTGGGCGACTTGCGAAATCGGATTGATACGCTCCTTCGACAACGGCGCGACGTGGGGACCGGCTGAAAGCCTCTATGCGACGCCGTTCTTCAACATGTCTCACCTGACGAAATCGACGCCGTTCCTGTTTTCGGATGGACGCATTGGCCTACCCGTCTACCAGGAGATGAACCAGAAATTCCCTGTTCTGCTCGTTCTCGATGCGGATGGCCACGTCATCGACCGGCGACGCATGGGAAAGGCCGGCAAGGTCGGTTACCAACCGATGATCGTGGCCACCGGACCATCGACAGCCATCGCATTCGTTCGTCCGCTGAAGAGCCGCAGACCGCGGGAAATTCTCATCACCCGGACGACCGACGGCGGCCAGACATGGACGCCGGTCGAGCCCACAAACCTTCCCAACCCCGGCGGCCCGATCTCGGCAATCCGGTATGATGCAACGCATATCCTGATGGCGTTCAACGACGATGCGAAGATGGAGAGAAACATTACGCTGGCGCTTGCCGATCTCGATGGAAAGACGTTCCGCCGGAGCGGCGTCATTGCTCGCATGGATACGGATAGGCAAGACCACATCGTTGCCTATCCGTTTCTGATCCAGTCCGGACCGGGGCAATTCGACGTGATGTATTCGCGCCCGATAAAGACGATCAACCATGTGCGCGTGTCGAGCACCTGGATCGAACACGGCTTGCAGCAGGACACGGCGCAGCAATGACCCACACGCTGAACATGCTGCTGAACAGCACCAATGCAGCGCTCATCCTCTTTACCGTTGGGGCTGCGCTTGCCGCCGCGGTCACGAAATCACCGCCCCTCCGTTTGGGTGCCGGACTTGCTGTCGTCGCGGCAAGTTTATGCGTTTCGGCCGGGCCGCGTCCGCTTTTCGCGTGGATGGTTTCCGCGATCGAGCGGCCATCGTTTCCTGGCTTCGTGCTGCTTGCCGTGCTCGCGATTTCGGCAGTGACCGGCAGGCGGGTTGCAACGTCAGCGGAATATCGCTTTGCGACACTGATGCTGGCGCTGGCAGGCATCGCGCTCTATCCCGGCGCAACGGGCTTTTTGAATGCGGACCCGTATGTCCTCGGCTACAGCGGCTATCTGTTGCCGACGGCGGTCGCGATTGTGATCGCGTATGCGCTATGGCGCGGATATTTCATCACCGCCTTGGCGCTGAACGTCGGAATTGCGGGGTTCCTGCTCGAGGCTGGCGCAAGCAGGAATCTCTGGGACTACATCGTCGATCCGGTCGCCTGGATCATCGGCTGCGGAACCTGGATTGCGCTTGTGGTCGGCTTTCTCGCCAAGCGCATTATACCAGCGAAAGTCTTTGCGCCGGTTCAGCCAAGCTCGGGCATCGGCGAGACGCCGATCAGCCATTGATGGCCGCCCAAGAGTAGCGCTGCATAAAGTCCGACACCGATGACGACGACGAGCACGTCGTTCAATGCGCTTGTGGGCTGTGCCGTACCGAGCGGGCCCGTCGCGCAGCGCTTCTTCACCGAGATCCGGTCGTAAACCGCGAACGCGAGAAACGATCCGAAGATCAGAAGCGCTGCGAGATCGCCGTTCGCCAAAAGATGCGCCAGCGCCCAGATCTTAATGGCGATCAGCATCGGGTGCCGCGTCATCGTGCGGATGCGTGAGGGAATGAGTGAGGCGACGAGCAGGATCATCGCGGGCAGCATCAATCCAACGGCGATGTGGCGCGTCCAAACCGGCGGATACCACAAGATCGGGTTCTTGCCGGGGTGAAGCTGCAGCTTGTGAAAGCCGAGGACGATGACGATCAGTCCGGCCAGCGACAGCAACGAGAACAGGATTTTGTAAGTCGTCTCGCCGAGGCGTTCCTTCAGTCCGTCGCGAAGTTCGGGTGATGTGGGCAGCAGATGAATGCCGAGAAATAAAATCAAACCAACGATCAGCACCATCATGGCATAGGCCCTCCCCTGGAAATTGCTCGCCCCGATAGCATCATAAATGGGCCGCGGCCAGCCGGGCTCAAGGCCTAGGGGCGGCTAGGGCAGATATCCCTTGTCGAGATCGTGCGCCTGGCGCGCCAGGACCTTGCCGCCAGCGTTCTTGTGAACGGCCGTCCACGCGAGATGCGTGCCCGCCTCCTCCGACGAGCTTGAGCGAAGATCGACAGAGATGAGATCGCTGGCGTCGGCGTCCATCGGCACAGAAAGAGGGAAATAGAGCTGCTCCCAATGCGTGCGCGGCGACAGCGGGCCGGTCGAAAAACCGATGCCCGGCACCAGCTCGACTTTCCACCACGTTGCGAAGCCATAGATTTTCGCCGGGCGCGGCAGCCGCCACTCGGCCTCGCCACGGCGCTTCGATTTCGTCTCCGTCGTTAGATCGACTTCGTCCCAGACCATGGCGCTGCGGCAGCCATCGAGGATTTCGGCGGGCTGCAAAGCGCGGACGTAAGCGTTGTTCAGCGACATCGTCTGCGCGACCGAGAGATCGAGCCCGTGGCCGACGCGGTCCCAGGCGCGCAGCTCGGTATCGATGCGTGGCGTAACAACAGGCGCCACATATTGAATGATGTGGTCGGGAATGACAGTGCCACCCGGTTTCAGAAAGCGCTGACGCGCGTCGGCCAGCGTCGCGATAATATTTTCTTCGAGCGCGTAGTTGCCGAGCGTTTCCGAGACGATGATATCAACTGCAAGCTTGTCCTGAAATTCCGTCGAGTGGCAAGGGATCAGATGATAGCGCTTCGCCTTGTTGGCTTTGAGTACGGCGGCGGCGACGCCCGCGACTTCAGCTGTTTCGAACAGAAACACTTCCTTGGCGCCGAGCTTGGATGCCATGAGCCCGAGCAGACCCGTTCCCGCGCCGATGTCCGCGACAACGGATTTGCCGGGAACGATGGCGGCCTTCAGCGCGGCAAAGAACGCTTCGTTGCGGACCTGATCGGCGATCAGTATGCGGTGATATTCGATGCGCATGATCAGAGCTTCAGACTAGGGCCGCGGACTTGATAGAGCATCAGGGCGGTCGCGATCGCGAGGTTGAGTGAGTCCAGCGCGCCCGCCATTGGAATTTTCACGAGCGTTGAGCAAACAGCGGCAGCGCCGCCCGAGAGGCCCGGCCCCTCGCTGCCCATGACGATCAGTTCGCGGCCATTATATTGCGTCTGACGGAAATCTTCGCGCGCATCGAGGTGCGTGCCGATGACCTCGCCGGGCCATGCCTTCGCGAGCGTGAAGAAGCTTTCGCGGTCGAGCTTCACAAGCGGCACGGCGAAGATCGAGCCCATCGTGGCGCGGATCGATTCCAGTGCATATGGATCGCAGGTCGTGCCGACGAGGATGATGCCGGACAGGCCGACAGCATCGGCGGTGCGAATGATCGTGCCGAGGTTGCCGGGATCGCGGATCTCTTCGAGCGCGAGCCACGTGTCGGTGCTTGTGAGCTTTGCGGGATCGGGGGGCGGCACGAAGCGTTGCTTGAAGACGCCAAGCAACGACTGCGGATTGTCTTTCGAGGCAAGTTTCGCGAGCACGGCCTCTGAGACTTCGAGAACTTCCGAGCCCGCTTCAAGCGCGTGCTTCACCAGCCCGCGCGCGACGCCGCCCGCTGCTGCGCCCGCTTGATAGACGAGCGTTTCGGGAGCGAAGCCATGATCGCGTGCGGTGACGAGCAGCGACGTGCCTTCGGCGACGAACAGGCCCGTTTCCTTGCGCACCTTGCGCATCTCCAGCGCACGGATCGCCTTGACCCGATCGTTCGTCAGACTGGTGATGATCTTTGGCGTATTGGCGTTTGGCTTCATGATGCCTGAACCCAGCGCACGAACAGCGATGTCGGCACGAGCGGTCCGGCGCGCGATTGAATGGCAAGCTCGCCGCTGTCGAATGTGCCGCCGCGCTTCGCCAGCGCTTCGCGCAGCAACTGGTCGAAGGCGAGCGATGAGGCGCGAATGGCGTAGATCGTCAGCACCATCGCGGCCTGTTCGGGCGCGAGCAGTTTCGAGAGATCGCCGAGCAGCGATGGCAGGTTTTGGAACAGGTCCCAGATTTCGCCTTCGGGGCCGCGCCCGAACTTCGGCGGATCGACGAGGATCATGTGATAGGTTTTACCGCGGCGAACGTCGCGGGCTACGAACTTCGCGGCGTCATCGAGCAGCCAGCGGATTTTCGCGGCGCCGAGCTTGGAGGCTTCCTGATTCTCCTTGCCCCACTGGATCGCCTTCTTGGAGGCATCGACATGGGTCACCTCAGCACCGGCTTTCGCGGCAAGCAACGACGCCGCGCCGGTATAGCCAAAGAGATTCAGGACGCGCGGGGTCTCGCCTTTCACTTTGGCGAGATGATCGAGCATCCATGTCCAGTGCGGTTCCTGCTCAGGGAAGAGGCCTAAGTGCCAGAGGCCCGCGAGTTTGCAGAGCATGGTGACGGGCTGGGAGCCCCCCGCCCCTAGCCCCTCCCCGCGAGCGGGAGGGGAACTCTTGTTGGTATCGCCGAGTGCAAGTTTGACCGGCCACGCATCGGGCACGGGCTTATCGATGCGCCATTTGCCTTTTTCGTCGTCTTCGCCGGATGCCGAAAAGACAGCGTTGGCTTTTGCCCATTCGGACTTCGCGAGCTTCGGCTGCCAAAGCGCCTGCGGCTCGGGGCGATCGACCACGACCTTACCGAAGCGCTCAAGCTTACGGCCCGCCCCGCAATCAAGCAGGGCGTAGTCTGAGAAGCCTTCGGATGTGACGAGGTGCAAATGATCGGGCGGTGGCATCGGCAGCGGACGGTTCGAACGGAAAGACGGGTCCGCGCTTTAACACGACTGTCGCTTATGTCGAGAAATCAAACGTCCGGCGGATATCGGCGGAGACTGTCGCAGCCTCCGCCAAGCGGGAATTCAGGCCGCCAGCCCAGCGATGGCGCTTTGCGCCTCGGCAATCGATTGCGCCCGCTGGTCGGGACCGAGATTCAGGCCCTCGGCGCGAACGAACGTCACGTCCGTGATGCCGAAAAAGCCGAAAATATTGCGCAGATAGGTTTCCTGATGGTCCAGGAAGGCGATCGGTGTCTGCGGGCCGTAAAATCCGCCGCGCGACGACGCGATGATGACTTTCTTGCCGCCTGCGAGGCCTTCAGGGCCTTTCTCGGTGTAGCGGAAGGTCTTGCCCGCGACGGCGAGACGGTCGATCCAGGCCTTGAGCTGGCTCGGAATAGCGAAGTTGTACATCGGAGCGCCGACAACCACGATATCGGCCGCCAGGAACTCATTGAGAGCGGCCTGCCCTGCCGCGACATCCTGACGAACATCAGCCGTTTCCGGGGCGGCGCCCTGCGCGGCTGCGAGATGCGCGCCGGACAAATGGCCGACCGGGGCGACTGCGAGGTCTCGGTAGACGACCTCGATGCCGGGGTGCAGGCGCTGCTCGGCAGCGACGATCTCAGCCGAAAGCTGGCGGCTGACTGAGCCCGGACCCAAAATGCTCGAGTCGACATGCAAAAGTTTCATAGGAGGATCTCCATCCATGACAGTTGGGCGGAGACTGGAGCGGGCCATTTGACAGCCGAGCCTCAGCCAGTCACATTTTGTGACCAGCGCTAAATTGTTCACTGGCAAAACCCCCGCAAGGAGGCACATTTTTGGAAGCCGGTATCAAACATGAAACCGAGCACTGCCGTGCGGTCTCCGACGTGCTGTCTCGGATCGGCGACAAGTGGACGGTCTACGTGGTCGGGCTGCTTTCGAATGGTCCTATGCGTTTCAATGAGATACGCCGGGCGGTGGGCAGCATCTCGCAACGGATGCTGACGCTGACGCTACGCGGTCTCGAGCGCGATGGCCTCGTCACGCGGACCGTCTATCCGACCATTCCGCCGCGGGTGGATTACGAGCTGACCGAGCTTGGCCAGACGCTAATCTGCATTCTGAAACCGCTCGGCGACTGGGCCGTCGAGAATCGGCGAACCGTTGAAACTGCCCGCGCGAAATTCGACGCGCAGGCGACGGGCGGTTCTCACGCGGCTGCGGCCAAGATCGGCTTGAAGCGACGGCTGCCAGCGATCTGGCGGAGCGCCTAGACGCCGCCCACCGCGCGGCATGGTTGCAACACTTTCGAGAAAAGTGTGTCGCCGCCTAGATCCGTCCGCAAATCAGCGTTAGCCGACAATAGGATGGTGCGCGTTGGCGGGACGTTACCGGAGGTCTTGATGCTATTTCATCGTTCCATTGCGGCGGCCGTCTTTGCTACGGCGCTCTTGGTGACGAGCGGCGCCAATGCCTTTGAAACGACGTCTATCGGCGGTGCTCCGGGATCAGGGACCGCCAATTACAAGGACCCGGACGAATTGGGCGCGGCACTGTCCCCATCGACGTCCTCATCGTCCTCACCCTTCAGCAATTTCAATTTTTCGGTTGGTCAGGCTCCGGATAATGCCGACGGCGCGCGAACGAATTGGCTGAACGGACCGGGATCGCCGAATTTCGGCTTCACCGGCTCGCAGAGCACCTCTGTCGAGCCCGCCTCGCCCTTCAACACGCCCATTCTACGCGATCGCAACTGAGCCGGATTTCCGGCTCATCCGGTTATTCCAGATCTTCGACTGTCACGGCTTCGCCGCCGCCTTTGATGCGCTGCGACAGCGCCGCCTCGATGAACTGGTCGATATCTCCGTCCAGGACTTCATCGGGATTGGTCGACTGAGCGCCAGTGCGCAGATCCTTCACAAGCTGATACGGCTGCAGCACGTAAGAGCGGATCTGGTGCCCCCAGCCGATGTCGGTCTTTGCCGCCTGCTCAGCGCTCGCCTTTTCCTCTCGGCGCTTCAATTCCATCTCGTACAGGCGCGCCTTAAGGCGCTTGAACGCGATGTCCTTGTTCTGGTGCTGCGACCGCTGCTCCTGAGCGAAGATCACGATGCCCGACGGTTTGTGCACGAGACGGACGGCCGATTCCGTCCGGTTGACGTGCTGACCGCCAGCGCCCGACGAGCGCGCGTAAGAAATGTCGACGTCGGCAGGATTGATATCGACGTCAATCGTATCGTCGATGACCGGATAAACGGTGACCGACGCGAAGCTCGTGTGGCGGCGGGCGTTCGAGTCGTATGGCGAGATGCGCACAAGACGATGCACGCCGGCTTCGGTCTTCAGCCAACCATAGGCGTTCTCGCCTTCGATCTCGTAGGTCGCCGACTTGATGCCGGCTTCTTCACCCGGGCTTTCGTCGATCAGCTTGACCTTGTAGCCGCGCCGCTCCGCCCAGCGCACGTACATGCGCGCAAGCATCGACGCCCAATCCTGGCTCTCGGTGCCGCCGGCGCCGGCGTGCACCTCGATGTAGGTGTTCATCGCGTCGGCTTCGCCCGACAGCATGGCGTCGATCGAGCGGCGCTGCGCTTCGTGATCGATGCGTTCCAGCGCAGTCTCGCCTTCGCTGACGCTGGCCTCGTCGTTCTCGGCCTCGCCAAGCTCGATCAGCGTCAATGCATCTTCGTAGTCGCGCTGCAGACGTTTGAATTCGGAGACGGAGCGCTCAAGCGAGTTGCGCTGGCGCATGACTTTCTGCGCAGCCTTGGCATCGCTCCAGAGATTGGGGTCTTCGGCTTTCGCGTTCAGCGAGGCGAGACGGTCTTCGGCCGTCTCCCAGTCAAAGAGACCTCCTCAGGAGGGCGAACGCCTCCTCGATGCCGTCCGAAAGTTTTTGCGCTTCTGCGCGCATGGGAGCCTCCGACGCCGGCTCTCGCCGGCAAAGTGGATCAATCTCAGAAATCAGGTGCGGACGTATAGTGACGCGCGGTCGTCGTGTAAACGCGCGCGTTCGGCGGCGCGGCAATCGGCGCGCATTTGGTTACCACAATCCGTTCGGCGTGAGAGAGCCGCTGTCCGGCCGACTCATCGGCGGTGCGGGACGCGCCACACGTTCACTGACCGGCGGCGGTGACATCGACGAAGACGCGTCTGCCGTCATGCCGTTAACACCGATCATCGAGTAGGCGTCGTCGGGTTCTTCGTCGGGCTTAAACGCTTCCATGATCGTGTTCGGATCGTCAGCCGAGGCACGCAGCCCGGTCTTCAGATCGACGCGCACGAACTTGATGCCGGGCGGAACGCGGAACGGTGCGGGCGGCGTGTCACCCAGCGCATCCTTGACGAACTCACCGAAGATCGGCGCTGCAATCGCGCCACCGGTGTTGCCTTTTCCAAGCGGCTTGGGGATGTCGTAGCCGATGTAAACGCCGACGACCATCGTCGGCGTATAGCCCATGAACCAGACGTCCTTCTCTTCGTTCGTCGTGCCGGTCTTGCCGGCAATCGGACGATTGAGAGCGCTCAGTATCTTACCGGTACCGCGCTGCACGACGCCTTCCATAATGTGTGTCATTTGATAGGCCGTCAGCGGATCAATGACCTGGCGGCGGCTATCGACAAGCTGCGGCTCGGGTTGATTGGCCCAGCGGTCGGCCATGCAGCCCATGCACTGGCGTTCGTCATGACGCCAGATGGTATGACCATAGCGATCCTGGATGCGGTCGATCAGCGTGGCGGTGACTTCCTTGCCGCCGTTCGCCAGCATGCAATAGCCGGTTGCCATGCGCAGCAGCGTCGTTTCGCCAGCGCCAAGCGACATCGACAGAACCGGCAAGAGATCGTCGTAGATGCCGAAGCGCTTCGCATATTCGGTGATGATCGGCATGCCGAGATCCTGCGCGAGGCGCGCCGTCATCTGGTTGCGAGAATGCTCGATGCCGAAGCGCAGCGTTTCCGGCCCCGCGGTATCGTCGGTCTCATAGTTCTTCGGCTTCCAGACGTCCTGACCGGGGCCTTGGTCGATCTCGATCGGCGCGTCGAGGACGATCGACGTCGGCTTGTAGCCATTATCGATTGCGGATGCATAGACGAACGGCTTGAACGACGAGCCAGGCTGGCGCTTGGCCTGCGTGACGCGATCGAACTGGCTCAAATCGTAAGAGAAGCCGCCGGCGATCGCGAGCACGCGGCCGGTGTAGGGGTCCATGGCGACCAGACCGCCGCCAATCTGCGGAATCTGCATCAAAGACCACGCACCCTGAATGTTATTCGGGTCGTTCGGCGAGACGTAGACGACGTCGCCAGGGCTCAGAATGTCTGCCGTCGATTTGGGCGTGATGCGCTTGCCGTTGGCTTTCTTCGCGGCCCACTTCATGTCGTCGAGCGAGACTTCGACAGCTTCGCGATCCTTCGCGAGCGTGGAATCTTGTTGGCGATGCGGTTTGAAACCGACGATCGCTTTTTTCTTCTGCGTTTCAAGGACGACACCGAGACGCCAGGGGTCGATATCCCCAGGGCTCGAAATCTTGCCGAGCGCCACACCCCAGTCGCCCGAAATATCGATGTGCGAGACCGGCCCGCGCCACCCTTTGATGCGATCGAACTTCACGAGGCCATCGACGAGAGCTGTTCTCGCCAGCTTCTGCAGTTGCGGGTCGAGCGTCGTGCGCACCGACAGGCCGCCGCCGTAGAGCTTGTCCTCGCCGTATTTCGCAAGCAGCGTGCGGCGAACTTCTTCAGCGAAAAATTCGGCGCTCTCGATGCGAACGGTATTGGGGCGCAGATTGACGACGAGCGGCTTCTTCCTGGCCTCTTCGGCCTGCTCTTTCGTGATGTAACCGTTTTCGGCCATCTGACCGATGATCCAGTTCCGACGCTCGGTCGCTTTCGCCTTCTGGCGGAACGGATGATAGTTGTTCGGCCCCTTCGGAAGCGCGGCAAGATAAGCCGCCTCCTCGACGGTGAGGTCCTTCAGCTCCTTGTTGAAATAGGTCAGCGCGGCTGCGCCGACGCCGTAGGAGTTCATGCCGAGGAAAATTTCGTTGAGATAGAGTTCGAGAATGCGGTCCTTCGAGTAGGCGCCCTCGATGCGGATCGCCAGGATCGCTTCCTTGATCTTGCGCTCGATCGAGCGCTCGTTCGTCAGCAGGAAGTTCTTGGCGACCTGCTGGGTGATGGTCGAAGCACCTTGTGTACGCCGGTTCGAGCCGTGAATTTTTGACTCAGCGGCCGCAAAGACGGCGCGAAGGACACCCTGAATGTCGATACCGCCATGCTCGTAGAAGCGGCGGTCTTCCGCCGACAGAAAGGCGCCGATCACGAGTTTCGGAACGTTGTTGATCGGTACGAAGATTCGCCGCTCGCGCGCGAACTCGGAAATCAGCGAGCCGTCGTGCGCGTGGATGCGCGTCATGACGGGCGGCTCATATTTCGACAGGCTCTCGTAATCGGGAAGATCCCGCGAGGCCTGCCAGATCAAAAAGCCAGCACCTGCGGAACCGGCGATGAAAACCAGCACAAAGGTACCGAACGCAAACCCAAGAAAATTGAGCAGCAGGCTTCTGCGCCGCTTTTTCCTTCTCCTGGGCGCCGGTGGTGGCGGCAGCGTGGGCGCGCGCATCAAATTCGAGATTCCGTCAGTCTGTCGCTGGCTTAAATTTTTCCGAATGAGGCGGTTACGTCTATTGCCGCGCCGCAGCAATGGCAATCCCCTCAGAACATTCGCACATTAGCACTGAATGTGGCAGCACGTCGTCCGAGGATGGACGAGTATCCTCAGGGGCGTAAGGCCGTTCTTTTGTTGAAGTAAATTTGCACCGCACCGGTGATCGCGTCGGCGACTTTCGACTGCCATTCCGGTGTCAGCATCTGCTCCTCATCGCTGCGATTGCTGATATATCCCAATTCTACAAGCACGGACGGCGAATCCGTCTGCTTCAGCACCTTGAACGCCGCCGAGCGGCGGGGTACGCGCGACATCGTAATCTTTTTGCGCAGGTGTTTGGCCAGAAGCTGCGAGAAATCTGAGGAAAAGTTCGAGGTTTCACGTTTCATCAGGTCGATGAGGATACTTTTGACCTGATCGTCTTTGCCTTCGTCGAGATTTTCGATGCCGGCCAAAAGATCCGAGGCATTTTCCTTTTCAGCCGCAATCCGCGCCACTTTGTCGGACGCTTTGCTGGACAGCGTGTAGATGGTGGCGCCGCGAATGCTGCTGGCGGCCGTCTCGATGGAATCAGCGTGCAGCGAGATAAAGAGATCGGCTCCGACCGCGCGGGAAAATTTGAGGCGGTCGTCGAGAGAGATGAATACATCGTCGTGGCGGGTCATCTTGACGTCGTAGAGGCCAGTCTTCTCCAGTTCGTCCTTGAGTTGCATAGCAACAGCAAGAACAATCGTTTTCTCATTTACATTATTGGGGCCGATAGCGCCGGGGTCGATGCCACCGTGGCCCGGATCAATCACGATGACGGGCTTGGCGTTGGGCTGCTTCTTATCGGGTGGAGCCTCGAACGCGCTCTCGAAATTCGGCTCCTCAGACGCGGCGGCCATTCCCGCGCCGGTGCCGCCGCCAAACGATTTTGCGTCGGTCGGCATAAGGGCGATGGCGAGTTTTACGGCCGATGATCCCTTGATCCGCGTCATGTTGGCGGAATGGATGACGACGGGGCCTTTGGTATCGATCACGATGCGCGATTTATGCGACGCGAAAAGGCCATAGCGGAACGCCGAGATGAGGCCCGCCCCTTTCTGTCCTGCCGCAGGGTCCAGGCGAAAATTGACGTCGGGCAGATCTATGACGACACGGTAGGGGCTCGCGAGCGTAAAAGCCTGTGCGGTCACGCCTTCGCTCATCGTCAGTTCGAAAATCGTCGAGCGGCCGGTCACCGTCAGGTGGGTTTCGAGCGCATCGGCTGCCATAGCGGGCCGCCCAAGCAACAGGCATAGCACGGTTGCTACTGCTGCTAGAATGTTCACTAAAGGTTTCCCGGGCGGGCGCATTGCCGAATTTTCCCCCTTGCTCGCCTTGTGTGCCCGATCCCCATGCCCCGTTAAATCTTTGTTTTCATTCGTTATATAAAAGGACCATTATCGCCTCACGTTGTCGATCCCGCGCCAGTTTTATAGCACTTGCCAGCGAAGGATCGACCTCGTAAAGTTTGAAATGTATTCGGTGGCGCCCGAGACACACGCCTAAGTGGCGTAGGTTGAATAGGCGCCTGCAGAACCCAGTCGGCCTGCTGCGGGGCAAAGCTCTGCTTTCACAGGTAATTGGGCCAGCACGGATGGCACCTGCTTGAGGCAAGCGCACGGGGAGTATCAACGTCGCTCAGCAGGTTTCGGAGCTTTGACTTCCGAGCCCCCGGCGGCTCATTGTCGGAGTGAACTTACTTTGTGCCGGTCGCCCCGGTTTGTCAGTCGGGTAAAAGCGCGAATTGCTGGGCGGCCCAAAATTGATCGACCACGACGCCGCAGGGTGTCGGATTTTTCTCCCCAGCCTGAAGTCCCCCAATTCTGGACACGCAGCTGGGTCATAGACGACAGGCCATGACGACAGCTTGCATCATCCAAGACAGCGCCAACGGGATCTCGATCCACCCGGCGTTCGCATGCGTCCCTGCGCGCCACTCGCGCACATCGGGGAACGGGATGGTGCAGACAGCGGCTCGGCCGCCAGTTCCATCAGCACAATCAACCAAAAGAACGCGCCACAGCGCGATCCTCGCGATCCGTTCCGGCAATTCCGGTTCGAGATGCGAGCCGCCGCCCCGGCGCGCCAAGGAAAATAACCTATGTCCAATACGAAAATGCTCATCGATGCCACGCATCCCGAGGAGACTCGGGTCGTGGTCCAACGCAACGGCCGGGTAGAGGAATTCGATTTCGAAAGTGCCGCTCGGAAACTGCTGCGCGGCAATATCTATCTCGCCAAGGTGACGCGCGTAGAGCCGTCGCTACAAGCGGCTTTCGTCGATTACGGCGGCAACCGGCACGGTTTTCTCGCCTTCAACGAAATCCATCCTGACTACTATCAGATTCCGGTCGCCGACCGTCAGGCGCTTCTCGATGAAGAAGCCGCCGCTGAAGCCGAGCTCGAAGCCGCCGCCGACCGGCGCGCGGAGGCGCTCGCCCGCAGAAATTCGACACGCGGCGGTGGGTCGGCCGCCCCTCACGCTGAAGGGGAAGCGACGAACGACGATTTCGCGGAACAGTCCTCTGAGGATTCTGAGGACGGCGAATCCACGCACATCGTCGATGTCGAAGAAGACGATGAGCACATCGAAGAGATCGGTGGCGACGAAGACGAAGAGCCGATCAAAGTCTTGGCCGTCGCCGTTCCGATGCCGGACGATGACGTCATCTCCGAGCCGGTCCGGGCCGAAGCGGCAGACAACGGCGAGTCAAATACCGATCTCGCAGCAAGCGCGTCGTCGGACGAGCCTGCAGCGCAGGCCGATGCCGATCATGCGCGCGACGAGAGCGACGATCACGATCATCACCATGACGCCGAAGCCGGTTCGGACGTTCACGCTGACGACGATCATGGCTCCGAGCATGATGAGCACGAGCATGAACACCATGCCGAGCAGCCGCATGTCCATGACCATCACGACCATCATGGCGGCGAGATCGACGACTCGCAGGGCGCGGAGTTCCACGAGGAAGCGCCGCAACGTCCGCGTCGGCGTCCGCGCAGCTACAAGATCCAGGAAGTTATCAAGCGCCGCCAGATCATTCTGGTGCAGGTTGTTAAAGAGGAGCGCGGCAACAAGGGCGCAGCGCTGACGACGTATTTGTCGCTTGCCGGCCGCTACACTGTTTTGATGCCGAACACCGCCCGCGGCGGCGGCATCTCGCGCAAGATCACCAATCCGCAGGACCGCCGCCGTCTGAAGGCCATTGCCCAGGAACTCGAGGTTCCGGAGGGCATGGGCCTCATCATCCGCACGGCGGGTGCGGCGCGCACGAAGCAGGAAATCAAGCGCGACTTCGAATATCTGCTGCGCCTCTGGGAGAGCGTGCGCGATCTCACGCTGCAGTCGACGGCGCCGAGCCTCGTCTACGAAGAAGGCGACCTGATCAAGCGTTCCATCCGCGACCTCTATAACAAGGATGTCGAGGAAATCGTCGTTGCCGGCGATGCGGGGCACCAGGAAGCCGCCGACTTCATGAAGATGCTCATGCCGAGCCACGCCAAAAACGTCGTGGCTTATCGCGAGCCGACGCCGCTGTTCACGCGTTATGGCGTCGAACGGCAGCTCAACGCCATGTTCCAGCCGCAGGTGACGCTGCGCTCGGGCGGCTACATCGTCATCAACCAGACGGAAGCCCTCGTTGCGATCGACGTCAACTCGGGGAAATCGACGCGCGAATTCTCGATCGAAGAAACGGCGCTTGCGACTAACCTCGAGGCGGCCGACGAAATCGCGCGCCAGCTGAAGCTGCGCGACCTTGCCGGCCTCATCGTGATCGACTTCATCGACATGGAGGAGAAGCGCAACAATCGCGCCGTCGAGCGCCGCCTGAAGGATGCGCTTCGCTTCGACCGGGCGCGAATCCAGCTCGGCCGCATCTCGCATTTCGGTCTGATGGAAATGTCGCGCCAGCGTCTCAGAACGGGCGTGCTGGAAGGCTCGACGTCGCAGTGTCCGCACTGCCAGGGCACCGGCATCATCCGCTCGACGGAGAGCATCGCGCTCGCCGTATTGCGTGGCCTTGAAGATGCGATCACGGCGGGCGCTACAGGTCCGCTGACCGCGACGACGACGCCGCCGGTTGCACTCTACATTCTGAACAGCAAGCGCGCCTACGTCACCGACATGGAGCATCGCCACGGTTACTCGGTGACGGTGCTCGGTAGCGATCGCGTGCAGGGTGCGAACTTCACGATCGAGCGCGGCGGCCCTGCCGTTCCGGTGCGCCGTGTCGAACGTGCTGCCGTCAACATGGACTGGGGCTTCGACGGCGAGGAAGAAGCACCGACATTCGAAGGCGGCGAGATTGAAACCGTATCGCACGTCGATGACGGCGACGAAGATACCGTGGCCCGTGAGAATGGTCGTGGCGAGGGCGATGAGTCCGGCGGCCGTCGCGGGCGGCGCAGGCGGCGTCGCGGTCGCGGTGGACGCGAGCGTGGCGAAAGCCGCGAGCGTTTCAGTTCCGAACCGCGCGGCGAAGACGATCACGGATTTGCGGCAGGTCCGCAGCCGCACGGCGATGATGACGGCGAACAGGGACCGGTCGACGAGGATGACCTCGATGCCCAACCGGCATCCGAGGAAGCGGAACTCGGCGAGCACGGCGAAAACGGCGCCAACGGCGAAAAGCCCGCACGGCGGCGCCGGCGCGGACGTCGCGGTGGCCGTCGCGGTCGGGACCGCAATCGTGAAGGCGGCCCGATGCACGCCGATGATGCCAACGGCGTTGCCGAAGGCGAAGATCACGAACAACTCGACAGCGGGGACACCGACGGCGATACCGAGGCTGCCCAGCCGGAAACTTGGTCAAACGGTGGACACATCACCGAGGCGCTGTCGTCGGAAGACGTTGCGACGGCTGTCGAACAGCCGGAACTCAAGGTTCCGCGGCAACAACGGCTTTGGGACGTTCCCTCGAAGGCGCAAGACGCGGATGAAGTCGTGATGCTCGAAGGCACGGCATCCGAGGTTGCGACGGAAGAACCGCAGCAGGCTGTTGAGGTGCCCGCCGAAGTTCAGGACAGCGCACCTGCGCCGGCACCGCGTCGTCGGCACGAGATCGGCTCCAGCGAGCCGCGAATCGAGCGCGTTGTTGTCCGACCAGGCGATGAAGGCTCGGCTACCGATGCCGAAGCTCAGGCTGCCCCGCAGCGCAAGGGCTGGTGGCAGCGCAAGTTCGGCGGCGAATAAACAGACGAAGGGCCGAGGCATCGCTTGCTTCGGCCCATTCCCAAAATCAAAGCTGCTACTGGCCTATCTTGCTTCGGACGAGCGCCGTTAGCAGCGCTTACCGCCATGCTGACGCCCTAAACTCGTGAATGTTTATAAGCACCTCGTAGCAACGCATTTGACCCAAATAGGGTTGGCGCATACTTTGATTGTGCGTGGCGTCTCGAAACGCTTGTCGAGATCAGGGCACTGCGAATGCCGATATTTTGGAAGTCACTTCCGGCGCATTCCAACGCCCGAAGTTTGACGATTTGGATCGTTGCGCTCATCGCATCGCTGTTGACATTAGCCAACGGCACCCGAGCGCAGGGGCTGCCGCTGATCCGCGACGCCGAGATCGAAGCGCTGCTGCAGGATTATTCCAAACCGATTTTTGAAGCGGCGGGTTTCGGTGGCGGCCGCGTGACCGTCCGCATCATCAATAATGAAGCCTTCAACGCCTTCGTTCTCGACGGCGCGAACGTGTTCGTGAATACCGGCACACTGATGCAGGCGCAGACGCCGAATGAAGTGATCGGCGTCATCGCACATGAAAGCGGTCATATCGCGGGCGGCCACATGGCGGCGCTGCGCTCGCGCATCGCGAAGGATCAAACACGCGCTCTGTTGACGCAGGTTCTCGGCATCGGCGCCATGGTTGCGGGCGGCGTCACAGGCGGAGATGGCGGACGCGAGACGGCACAAGGCGGCGCTGCTCTTTTGCAGGGCGGCAGCAGCGTCATTCTCAAGGGGCTTCTGGCCGAGCGGCGATCGCAGGAATCGGCGGCTGATCAGGCGGGCATCAAGTATCTCACGGCCACGAAACAGTCGGGCAAAGGCATGCTCGACACGTTCGAGCGGTTCAAGGAACAGGAATATCTATCGGATCAGTTCCAGGACCCGTTCATTCGATCGCATCCTCTGTCGGCCGAACGCCTCGACCGGCTCAGCCGGCTCGCAACCACAAGTCCGTATTTCAACAAGAAAGACCCGCCGTCGCTGCAGCTTCGCCACGACCTGATGCGGGCGAAGCTTTCGGGCTATCTGGAATCGCCGGCGACTGTGTTCAATCGCTATCCTGACTCAAATAAGACGCTGCCGGCGCGCTACGCGCGGGCCATCGCGACATTCTTTCGCGGCGGCGGCGGTGCGCTGGAATCGGCGGTCCAGCAGACCGACAGCATGATCAAGGAAAACCCGAATTACCCGTACTTTTACGAACTTCGGGCCGACTTCCTGATGCGATCCGGCAAACTCGCGCCTGCGGTCCCGAGCTTGCGGCAAGCCCTGAAACTGGCGCCTAACAGTCCTTTAATCATGGTCGAACTGGCCACGGCGGTCCAAAGCCTCAAGGGCAGCGATGCGCAAAAAGAGGCTATCGATCTACTGCGGAAATCTCTTATCGAAGACCCGGAAAATGGCCATGCTTACAGGCTGCTCGCAAACATCTATTATAAGCAGGGCCGGGGTCCGGAAGCCGACGCCATGACGGCCCAGGCCTACTTCAACGAAGGGAACATAAAAGACGCACAGGTCTTCGCTAAACGAGCCCAACTGAAATTACGAGCGGGCTCGCCCGAGTGGTTGAAAAACGACGACATCATTAACTACAAGCCGCAAACCTGAGCAGCCGGCTGCTTTATCGAAAAATGAGATCAAATCCATGACCCAGAAGTCTCCTGACCGTAACAGAGCGCGCGCGGCTTCCGCCGGCAAAAAGCTCTCTGTCATCGCGCTCGGATTTGCGTGCCTGGCATTCGCGGCACTCGCAGCATCGAATTTCGGAAATAGTTCGGCGCACGCCGACACCATCGCGCCCACCGCGGGCGGCAAGGTCTTTACCGACGAGCAGAAAAAGGCGCTCGGCGACATCATCAGAGACTATCTGATCAAGAACCCCGAAGTCATGTTCGAGGTGCAGAACGCTCTGGATGAGAAGTCTCAGAAAGAGCAGGAAACCAAGCTCAAAGCCTTCATGGCGAAGAACGCCAAGCAGATCTATCGCGCCCCTGACAGCTCGGTTGCCGGCGATCCCAACGGCGACGTCACTGTCGTCGAGTTCTTCGATTACAACTGCGGTTACTGCAAACACGGCCTGCCGGAAGTGCAGAAGCTGATCCACGACGACAAAAAGGTTCGCTTCGTCTTCAAGGAGCTGCCGATCCTGTCGACGGGCTCAATCGAGGCCGCGAAGGTCGCGCTGGCCGCCAAACGCCAGGGCAAGTACTGGGAGTTCCATCAAGCGATGCTGGGCTCCAAGGGCGTTGCCAACGAAGCTTCCGCGTTGAAGATCGCGGAATCGCTCGGTCTCGACATGGATAAGGTCAAGGCCGACATGGCAGGCGACGACGTCAAGAACGAGTTGCAGAGCGATCTGCTGCTTGCCAAGCAGCTCGGCGTCAACGGCACCCCGCACTTCCTGGTCGGCGACAAGTCGGTGCCCGGTGCGCCGGATGACCTGCACGACCAGCTTGAGGCGCTCGTCAGCGGCTACCGCAAGACCGGCTGCAACATGTGCTGAGAGTGGCCGAAAATTCTCGTGCCATACCAGACATTTAACATCAAAGACACATTGCAGTGCGCGGCCATCGCCGCGCACTTTGCGCATTCGACGAAAGCTGATAGACCCTGGGCCTTCACAATCGGCGTCGGGCATCAGCTCGGTGCCTTAACGGCCTCCTGACATGACCTCCCTCGTTTACGTTCTTAACGGCCCCAATCTCAATATGCTCGGCGTCCGCGAGCCCGAAGTCTATGGCCGCGAGACGCTCGACGACCTGCGCGTGCGCACCGAAAAATCGGCAACGGCGAACGGGCTGGCCATCGACTTCCGGCAATCGAATATCGAGGGCGAAATCGTCAATTGGGTGCAGGAGGCGCGCGGAAAGGCCAAGGGCATCATCATCAATGCTGGTGGCTATACGCACACGTCGGTTGCCATTCTCGATGCGCTGCAGGCCGTCAGCCTGCCGGTCGTCGAGGTGCACCTTTCCAACATCTTCCGGCGCGACGAGTTTCGTCAGCATTCCTACATCTCGCTCGCAGCGACGGGGGTGATCTGCGGGCTCGGCGCCAAGGGCTATGAACTCGCGATCGAGGCAATGGCCGACATTCTGAACAAATCCACAGGCAAAGCGTGACGTTGCGGCCAGAGCTTAGGCTATAAGACGCACGCCAACTAAATATCGAGGACACGGGACTGATGAGCGCAAAAGACCAAGGGCCGAAAATGGGAAGCGCCGAAGGTCAGATGATCCGCGAGCTCGCCGAGCTTTTGAACGATACGGGTCTGACGGAAATCGAAATCGAGAAGAGCGGCCTCAAGATCCGCGTCGCCAAGAAAATCTCGATCACGGCCGCGGCGCCGCAGGCTTACATGTCTGCGCCGGTTGCAGCCGCAGCGTCGACGCCGAGCGAAGCGAAACCGGCGGCGGGTGCGGGTGATTTTTCGAAGCATCCGGGCGCGGTCAAATCGCCGATGGTCGGCACGGCCTATCGCTCGCCGGAGCCGGGTGCACCGGCATTCTGCGAAGTCGGGTCCAAGGTCAATCAGGGCGACACGCTGCTGATCATCGAGGCGATGAAGACTATGAACCAGATCCCCGCGCCGCGCGCCGGCACGATCAAAGCCATCCTCGTCGAGAACGCGCAACCGGTCGAGTATGGCGAGCCGCTGATCATCATAGAATAGAGCGCGCACCGCATACGGCGGTGAAAAGCGCCCGGAGTTCAAATGTTCGATAAAATCCTGATTGCCAACCGAGGAGAAATCGCGCTTCGCGTCCAGCGCGCTTGCCGCGAGCTTGGAATTGCAACGGTCGCCGTCCACTCGACGGCAGATGCCGACGCCATGCACGTCCGTCTGGCCGACGAGAGCGTGTGCATCGGTCCGCCGCCTGCGCGCGACAGCTATCTCAACATTCCGGCGCTGGTGACGGCGTGTGAAATCACCGGCGCGGACGCTGTGCATCCGGGCTATGGCTTTCTATCTGAGAATGCGCGCTTCGCGGAAATTCTCGAAGAGCACAAGATCACGTTCATCGGTCCGACGTCCGAACACATCCGAATCATGGGCGACAAGATCGAGGCGAAAGAGACCGCCAAGAAGCTCGGCATCCCGGTCGTTCCCGGCTCCGCGGGCGCCGTGACGAGCGAGACCGAGGCGATGAAGGTCGCGAAGGAGATGGGCTTTCCCGTGCTCATCAAGGCCGCTGCTGGCGGCGGTGGGCGGGGCATGAAGGTCGCGCTGACCGCGGCCGACCTCGGCGTCGCGCTTTCGACGGCGCGGTCCGAAGCGAAAGCGGCCTTCAACGACGATTCCGTCTACATCGAGAAATATCTGCAGAAGCCGCGCCACATCGAGATCCAGGTGTTCGGCGATGGCAAGGGCAATGCCGTGCATCTAGGCGAGCGCGATTGCTCGCTGCAGCGGCGGCATCAAAAGGTGTTCGAGGAGAGCCCCTCGCCTGCTCTCAATGCGGCTCAGCGCCAGAAGATCGGCTCGACCGTCGCGGATGCGATGCGCAAGCTGAAATATCGCGGCGCCGGCACAGTGGAGTTCCTGTTCGAGGACGGCGAATTCTACTTCATCGAGATGAACACCCGGTTGCAGGTCGAACACCCTGTAACGGAGATGGTCACCGGCACGGACCTCGTGCTGGAGCAAATCCGCGTCGCGGCCGGCCTGCCGTTAAGCTTCACGCAGGATGACATCGAGCTTCGCGGGCACGCCATCGAGTGCCGCATCAACGCTGAAAACCCCAAGGATTTTCGGCCTTCGCCGGGCCAGATCACCTATTGGCATCCGCCGGGCGGCCTCGGCGTGCGCGTCGACAGCGGCGTGTACCAGGGCTATCGCATCCCGCCCTACTACGACAGCCTCATCGGCAAGCTGATCGTGACGGGCAAGACGCGCAACGACGCGTTGATGCGTTTACGCCGCGCTCTGGCCGAGTTCGTGATCGATGGGATTGAAACGACGATCCCATTGTTCCAGGATCTGGTCAGAGAGCCGGATATCGTCGATGGGGCCTATGATATTCATTGGCTCGAAAAATATCTGGGGATGAAGTAAGGTTTGCCTCTGCGCGACATGTTCCGCGCGCGTCCGAGAGTTCGCTTGGCAAGTGGCAGCATGGCGTCGCGCGACGACCCGATGTTCGAGATAACGCCGCAGGTTCTCCTGAAGGCGTATAGCTGTGGCATTTTCCCGATGGCGGAAAGTGCCGACGATCCCGCGCTCTATTGGATCGAGCCGCAGCAGCGCGGTGTGCTGCCGCTCAACGGCCTGCATATCCCAAAGCGCCTCATGCGCACGGTCCGCACCACGCCATTCACCGTCAAGGTCGATAACGATTATGACGGTGTGATCGACGGCTGCGCCGCGCCGCGCGCCGGGCGGATGTCGACCTGGATCAACGGCCGAATCCGTTCGCTCTATCGCGAGCTGTTCGACCTTGGCGCCTGCCACACGGTCGAGGTCTGGAATGGCAACAAGATGGTCGGCGGCCTTTACGGCGTAGCGTTGAAAAGCGCGTTCTTCGGCGAAAGCATGTTTTCGACGGAGCGTGATGCCTCGAAGATCGCGCTGGTGCATCTCGCAGCGCGTCTCATCAAGGGTGGATTTACGCTGCTCGACACGCAATTCGTGACGGATCACCTCCGGCAGTTCGGCACGATCGAACTCGACCGGATGACGTTCCAGCGCGAGTTGGAGAAGGCGTTGGGCAAAGAGGCCAACTTCTTCTCGCTGCCGCGTGACGCCTCGGGGCCGGAGGTTGCTGCGATTTTCGCAGACGCTGGCTGATCTCTTTACTCGGCTTCGTCCATTTCACGGCTCCTGTAATAGCCAGCGC
Source organism: Hyphomicrobium sp. MC1 (assembly GCF_000253295.1). Classification (NCBI taxonomy): domain Bacteria; kingdom Pseudomonadati; phylum Pseudomonadota; class Alphaproteobacteria; order Hyphomicrobiales; family Hyphomicrobiaceae; genus Hyphomicrobium; species Hyphomicrobium sp. MC1. The sequence goes on from NC_015717.1 coordinate 3,076,308, forward strand.
CCCAGATGGACGTGCGTGGTTTTGCCGAGGAGGCTGTGCACGAGAACGAGTTCTCGCACCGTCCAAGAAATGGGCTCGATGGGCGCCGCTGCGGCGCGCTTTTCATCGCGAAGCAACGTTATGTGGGGCGTGAAGCGGCCGCGCGTGGCGCCACCTAGCCCGACGCGCTCCATTGCTACGCCAAGCGGGCGACGCAACGCGTTCCAAGCGGCGATGTCTTGCTCGCACGTCAGCACAAAGGGAAAAGGCCCGATGCCGCCGCGAAAGCTTTCGCTGCCGGTCAACGTCACGTCGAAAGCTCGAATGGAGACTTGCGCTGCGGCGTCCAATGCGGCGCTGACGATGGGCGCGGGTAAGCTTGGCCAATCCCCCAAATGATAAAGTGTCACGTGCAGGTGATTTGGAAGCACCAGCGTGCCGTCGAAACCGTTCGCACGCTTGAGCCTCTCCGCGAGCGCATGGACGCGTTCAGCGGTCGCCTCATCAGGTAGGCAGGCGAAAAATATTCGGTCTTTTTGAGAGGCGGCGAATCTTCGGCGATGAGGTCTCGACGCCATGACGCTTTACGTCCCTTCAGGCGCTGAAATCTTTCTCAACGTCATGGTGCCATAGATCGCGGCGCAGGCAAATGCGATGACGCCGGCCAGCACGAATGCAGGGACGAACGACCCTGAGTGCTGAAGCAGGATGCCGCTCACGAGTGGCGCCAGCGATCCGCCGACGGAACCGCCGACGTTCTGGATCGCTTCGAGCGTCGCGACGGCGTTGACCGGAGCGATCACGGCGGCAAGTGCCCAACCGCAACTTGAAGCGACGTTGGCCGCAAAAAGTCCGAGCGACATGAGCGCGATCGCCGTCCACAAGTCGGCGACGTAGACCGCAGCGATCGTAGCAATTCCGGCCACGATCAATCCTGCGATGACGGGCAATCGGCAGGTTCCGGCAGCGTCGATGCCTCCCAGGCGGCCAAGCCGGTCAGAGATCACACCACCCGCGACGGCGCCGACAAAGCCTGCCGCGAGCGGGATCGCCGACCAGATCCCGGCGTTCGCGATCGACTGATGGCGCGCAATCTCTAGGTATCCCGGCAACCAGGTCGCGTAGAGCCACGAGATGTAAACGACGCCGAAGAAACCGAGGAACATGCCCCACGTCGTCGGAAAGCGCAGCAGCCAGAGAACCTGCGTCCAGCCGACGTGCGGGATCGCAGCGCCGTCATCGCGATGTATTTCCTCGATGTCGGCCGCGGGAATGCCAGCATCTTTAGGGGCGCGATAATAGATCGTCCACAATGCGGCGACGATGAAGCCTGCAAGGCCCGCGATAATGAACATCACGCGCCAGCCGTGCGCGAGCATCAGCATCGTCAGGATCGGCGGCGCCAAGGCCGGTGCCAGCGCGGATGATGAATTGAAGATCGCAATCGGGAGCGCACGGCGCTTCAGCGGAAACCAGTCGGCGCAGACCCGCGTGCCGCCGATGTACATCGGCGACTCGCCGAGGCCCAGCGCGACACGCGCGGTCAGAAACTGGTGCAACGAATGAACGAGGCCGCCGGCGATTTGCGCGAACGACCAAAGCACCATTCCAACGCCGAGGGCTTTACGAGGACCGAAGCGATCAACGAGCACGCCAGCGGGAATTTGCGCGAGGCCGTAGCTCCACGCGAAGGCCGACAGCAGCAAGCCCATTTCGCTGTAGGACAGTCCAAGCTCGGCGCGAATTTCCGGATTGCCGACAGCAACGGCAGCGCGGTCAAAATAATTGACGCAACCCGCCAGCACCAAGAGCGTAACGGCGAGCTTGCGCATGCGCCGTGTGCGATCCGACGCGTTGGCGGGCTCTGCGTCGGTCAGAATGTTCGGCGAACTCATCGGATATCAATCGGATCGGCGGCGTTTGCGTGTCGTCCAGTTCCTGTTCACGCTCAGAGTGGCATAGAGTTGGCGACAACGGCAATCACGCTGTTCCATTAGCTTTCCGACGATGACGATAAAGACATTCCTCCCGTCTTGGGGCTTGGCCGCAATCTGTGCGCTTGTTCTCTCAACGCTGGCTTTGGCGAACGCCGATAATAGCGGCGAACGTATCATCGATTTGAAGCTTAGTTCCGGTAAGCGTCAGCATACTCTTTACGTCGCGCCGCCCTCACCGCGCGCCACGATTGTCATGCTGCCGGGAGGCGCGGGGGATGTCGGATTAGCGCGCAACGGCGATATCCGTCATGGCCACAACTTCGTGGTTCGAACGCGCGATATGTGGTTGGCTAAAGGCTACGCCGTGTTGATACCCGACTGGATCAATCGTGAAAGTTTACGCGGTGCGCGAAGTTCTCCGGACTACGCGGCCGTCGTGGAAGACTTGATCCAATATGCCCGGACGCAAGTCGCGCTTCCGGTGTTTCTCCTCGGTACGAGCCAAGGGTCCATTGCGGCGGCCAACGGAGCAGCACACGCACCAGCCGGTACGATTGCAGGGGTTATTCTGACAGAGTCCGTTTCGGTGCGTGGCGGCAGCCATGAGACCGTATTCGATGCGGGCCTGACTGACGTTCGCGTGCCCGCACTCATCGTCGCTAACAAGGATGATCGCTGCGACGTGGCGCCTCCGAGCGACGCCACTAAGACCGCCGCAGCGATGATCCATTCTCCCGATGTCCGCGTCGTCGAAGTCAGCGGCGGCATCGATCGATCAAACCGCGCATGCGGCTCTCTTAGTCCGCATGGCTACTATGGCATCGAAGACAAAGTCATCGACATCGTCAGCTATTGGATCGACGCTCATATTGGCGACTCGCCGAAGCGATAGCCGTCATGCGGCCTTGTTGCGCCAGTCCCGAACGGCCAACCACCCTGCCGAAATCAGGAAGTAAACCGCACCCACGCCAGCGTAACCCGCAATGTCGCTGATCGAGTGCGGCGTGGCCATCGTCGAGCGCGAAATGAAGAGGCCTCCGGCCACTGCCGACTGAGCGCCGCTCAAAACCATCGCCCACTGTGCGCCGTAGGTCTTCCAGCGGCCAAGCGCCGTCCCGAGTTGAAGCAAGCCAGCAAGGATCGCCCAAACGCCGAAAGCGCCGAGCACCTCACTCATGCCAGATTGCAACGACACGACCACGGCCGCCGCCGTTGCGACGCTGACGAAAACGTTAATGGCCTGTGTGCGATTTTGCCCAAGGCCCCCGCTCCGCGCCGCGTCGACATAGTTCGCCAAAGCATCCCACGCCGGATAAATGATGAGCAAAGCGGCAGCGATCGCGCCTCCCTGCTGTCCGGCTGTCAGAGCCAACCCGACCCACAGCACCGAAAACGCACCTCGAATAAAATAGTATTGCTTGAGCCAACGCTCTTCGGTGACGGCGGAAATCTCCGCGTATTGAGTAGACATATTTGATGTCCTTTCTACTAGTTGGTAGGTTAAGCAAGCAAAATAACGGCGGTAAAAGAGTTCGACTATCTGCCTCGTGTGAATTCAGTGAGGCCCCCCTGATCCTTCGCAGGACGCCTCAGTGCCGAACGGAAACTCGGTCGAGAAGCGGGTTGGTGATCTGCCCGAAGACTTGGGGATCTCCATAGGCTCGCGCGGAAAGCATGGCTCCGTGAATGGTGGCTATGAAGACCTCAGCCTCTACGCGCGGAGAACTTGAGAGCCGAAGGCTGCCGAGCTGCATCCCACGCTCAAAGACGGATGTGAGCCACGTCGATAGCACGCGGAAATGCCCCCGCACTTCAAGTGCAATTTCTTCTGGAAGCACGGGAAGTTCGCCTGCGAGTAGAGCGCACACACAGAACGGGGCGCTGGCATCTGTGATGCATGCCTTCCAGTACCCAGTGTACGCCTGCAGCAATTCGACAGGATCCGAGACATTCCGTTCCAGTTCAGCAATTCCGACTTCGGCTTCCTGGCGATAACGGGACACGAGCGTACGGACGAGATCGACCTTGCTCGGAAAGTGATGGTGGATGCTTGGCTTGCGAATGCCAACAACGTCGGCGATATCAGCATAACTGAAGCCGTTATAGCCCCCTACGATAATGAGAGTGCGTGCGCAGGCCAGAATGTCATCAGCGGTGGTTGATACGTTGCTCATGGCTGTTGTCTACCTTCTAGTAGATCAGCATGTCAATTCTTTATTTTGCATGAGGGATCGCGGCTTGGATCAGCGCTGCACGCCGACGTGGATCGGCGTAGCCGAGCATGAGCGTCGCGGCCACCCGTTTCGCCGCGGGCGCGAGATCGGCGTCATTCAATTCGCCCGCAGTCCAAAAGGACAAAACTCCGCGAAATCCAAACGCGAGTTGCTTTGGCAAAATGTCGAGCGCTTCAGCGCGATGAGCCCCCGACAGGCCATCGCCACCATCAAGCGCCGTCGCCCATAGCTTCGCGGAGCGCTCCAAGACCGTTCCCGGCGTAGAACTGGAGGCGCCAAGCGACCCCATGACAGCCCGGTTAACAACCGGCTCCAGCACCATCACGGACGCTGCGGCGTCGGTGGTGAAGAACACGCGATCAATTGCGTCGCCTGCCGGACAGCCGCTGCTCAGCAGCGCTTCCATCGAGTCAATGCGTCGCCCCGAAAGCGCATGCATGATCGCAAGCTTGCTGCCGAATTGGTTGAACGGCGTGGCGAAGCTGACAGAAGCCCCAGCCGCGAGATCGCGCATTGAAAACTCGGCATTGCCCTGGCGCAGCAAGTGCTCGGCGGCATCGAGTATGCGCTGGCGAACCTGCTCGCCCCGCGGGCTGGCTAACTTTGGGCTCTTGCGAGATGTCATCGGCAAACTATATCATGATATAAATTGTTTGCTAGTGGGAGCTATTCGTATGTCAGCAACCGAACCTAAGACCTTCCTCATCACCGGCGTCAGCTCCGGTCTTGGCCGGGCCTTTGCGAAAGGCGCGATGGACGCCGGACATCGCGTGATCGGCACCGTGCGACGAACGGAAGACGCCGAGGCATTTGCTGCTCTTGCGCCGAACCTTGCGCTTCCCATCGTGCTCGATGTCACCGTGTACGATGCTGTGCCCGGCGCCGTGTCCGAGGCGGAGCGGCGTGCCGGTCCGATCGACGTGCTCGTGAACAACGCCGGCTACGGCCATGAGGGCGTGCTGGAGGAATCCTCCATCGCGGATCTGCAACGGCAGTTTGCCGCCAACGTGTTCGGTCCGGTGGCTATGATCAAAGCGGTCTTGCCCGGCATGAGAAAACGCCGGCGGGGTCACATCATCAACGTGACCTCGATGGGCGGCTTCATCACGATGCCGGGGATCAGCTTCTATTGCGGCAGCAAATTTGCGCTTGAAGGCATCTCGGAAGCGCTCGGCAAGGAAGTCGCGTCATTCGGCATCCGTGTGACGGCGCTTGCACCCGGACAATTTCGAACCGATTGGGCCGGCCGGTCGATGGACCGTACGCCACGAAGCATTGCCGACTACGACCGCGTCATGGATCCGATCCGCGCGGCACGGCAGGCGAAGAGTGGCAACCAGCCCGGCGATCCGGCAAAGGCCGCCCAAGCGTTGCTTGCCATCGTCAATACCGAAAACCCGCCAACGCGGCTATTTCTCGGCGACGATGCCCTGGGCCTGGTCGAACAGAAGCTTAAGGACATGCAGACCGAAATCAGTGGCTGGGACGCCCTCTCGCGCTCCACCAATTTCGCGGCATGAGCGGCAACCGGCAGCTATCGGCTGTCGGTCATTCCCACTCGATGGTGCCGGGCGGTTTCGACGTGACGTCGTAGACAACGCGGTTGACGCCGCGGACCTCGTTGATGATGCGGGTGGCGACGCGGCCCAAGAACGCCATGTCGAAGTGGAAGAAGTCGGCGGTCATGCCATCGACGGATGTGACGGCGCGCAGGCCGAGAACGTGATCGTAGGTGCGGCCGTCGCCCATGACGCCGACAGTTCGCACGGGAAGCAGGACGGCGAACGCCTGCCAGATCGCATCGTAAAGCCCGGCGCGGCGGATTTCGTCGAGATAAACAGCGTCGGCCTTACGCAGGATGTCGAGTTTTTCGCGCGTGATCTCGCCGGGAATGCGGATCGCAAGACCCGGCCCCGGAAATGGGTGCCGACCGACGAAGGTTTCCGGCAGGCCAAGTTCACGGCCCAGTGCCCTCACCTCGTCTTTGAACAGCTCGCGCAGCGGTTCGACGAGCTTCATGTTCATGCGCTCGGGCAAACCGCCGACGTTGTGATGCGACTTGATCGTGACTGACGGGCCGCCGGTGAACGACACGCTTTCGATCACATCTGGATAGAGCGTGCCCTGGGCCAGGAACTCCGCGCCGCCGATCTTCTTGGCTTCGGCCTCGAAAACGTCAATGAAGTGCTTGCCGATGGTCTTGCGCTTGGTCTCGGGGTCCGAGACACCTGCAAGTGCTGTCAGGAACTGCTCGGACGCGTCCACGTGCACGAGCGGAATGTTGTAGTGATCGCGGAAGAGGCCGACGACTTCGTCCGCCTCGCCGAGCCGCATCAGGCCGTGATCGACGAACACGCAGGTCAGCTGGTCACCAATCGCTTCATGGATCAGCACGGCGGCGACGGCGCTATCGACGCCACCCGAAAGCCCACAAATCACGCGGCTCTTGCCGACCTGTTTCTGGATCTTGGCGATCATCTCGCGGCGATAGGCCGACATCGTCCAATCAGACTTCAGACCTGCAATGTTGTGCACGAAATTGGCGATCAGCCTGGCGCCGTCGGGCGTGTGAACGACCTCAGGGTGAAACTGCACGGCATAAAAGCGGCGATTCTCGTCCGCGACCGCAGCGAATGGTGCGTTATCGCTGGTGCCGATGACTTCGAAACCTTCCGGCAGACTGGTGACGCGGTCGCCGTGGCTCATCCAGACCTGATAGCGCTCGCCCTTGGACCAGACGCCTTCGAATAACGGGCTGTGCGTCGCAATTGAGAGGAAGGCGCGGCCGAATTCGCGGTCGTGGCCGCTTTCAACCTTGCCGCCGAGTTGTTCGGCCATGGTCTGCTGGCCGTAGCAAATTCCGAGCACCGGCACGCCTGCTTCGAACACTGCCGACGGCGCCCGTGGCGAGTCTGCCTCAGTGACGGACGCCGGACCGCCCGACAAAATCACAGCCTTTGGTTTCAGCTTCTGGAACGCTTCGGCGGCGCTCTGGAACGGGTGAATTTCCGAGTAGACGCCCGCCTCCCGCACACGTCGTGCGATGAGCTGCGTCACCTGGCTGCCAAAGTCGATGATGAGGACGGAATCGGTCAAAGCGGGTGGGCCCTTTCTTCAGGGCCTTCCCCTACGCGAAGTTCGAGCACCTCGCAACGCCCGCCAATTTGAGCCGCCTGCGACAGCCCATCCCGCTCCTCCACCGCGCGGCAGAAAATGAAAAGTCCTAGTTCATTTGCCAGACGGCAAAATTCAGGGCACCAGCAAAGGTTACCCATGCCAGGTAGGGCAGAAAGAGATAGCTCGCACCGCGGCTGACGGGCCAAGCAGTAATGATAAAGACCACAATCGCGCCCCAGAGCGCGACGAGATCAGCAAGGGCAAGTGCGATATCGTGCCGCCCGAACATCAGGTATGACCAAAGAGCGTTAAGGACGAGACCGGCACCCCATGCCAGAAGCGCAGGCGTCCATCCGCCCGCCCGCCAAGCCAGCCAACCAGCGATCGCGATCAGGATGTAAAGAATTGTCCAAGCGACCGGAAAAACCCAGTTCGGCGGCGTCCAGGATGGCTTATTCAGCGCGGCGTACCACTCCCCCGGCATAAATGCCGACCCGGATGATGCCGCTGCTGCCACCAATGCAGCAAAAATGACGAGCGATCCCAGACTTCGCAATTTTCCAAGCTCCCAATTTTTTCAGAACCGAGTAGTGACGCACATGCCGGCCCACTCATATCGTTGAGCACGCCGATTGGTTTCGCCGCGATGATCGAAAGGATTGTATTTCATGCTCATGGTGAAGACCCGGCTCGGTCAGAGCGACATTGCGGGGATTGGGCTTTTCGCGGCGGAAGATATTCCTAAGGGCACCGTGACTTGGCGCTTCATGGCGCACTTCGACAGGCTGCTGACGGAAGACGAGATCGAAAGCCTGCCGGAGGTCGCACGCGCCAACCTTCTCGACCACGTCTATCTCCACGAGGCCAGCGGCATGTTTGTGCTTTGCGCCGACAACGCCCGCTTCATGAACCACGCCGACGAGCCGAACACCGAGGGCGTGCACGAGCCCGGCTCGATCGAGGGTTACGACATCGCCTCGCGGGATATCCGAGCCGGGGAAGAAATCACGTGCGACTACCGGACGTTCGACGCGCACGTCGACCGGAAGCTCGGCGGTCAGGAGTAGCGCACGCGACGCGCTACTCGCCCGGGATGATGATCGGCTCGGCCGCCGATTTGCGAGGCGATCGCCGCCGCCTCGCCGCCAGCGACGTGAGCGCCTGACCGGCCAGAATGCGGCGCTGGAGATACGGCGAAAAGTATCCTGCGTATCGCCGCCAGAGATCCGGGCGCATCCAGTCCTGTCCCGACACGTGGCCACGGCAGTGTGGCGAACCGCACGAGCACGCGAATTCGTCGTACGGCGAGCCGTCGCTCATGGCGTAGTCGTAGGTGATCTCTTCGCCGGGCGAGATATCGCGCATCGCCACGAGCGTGATCTGGCCTGAGAGGCCGGAGTTTGGATCGCAGCAATGGTTGACGTAATCCGGCGGCTCGCAGTCCGATAGCGAGACCAGATACTGGTTTTCCTCGACCTGAAGCGAATAGCGCTTCACAGTCTGAGGCATTTCGTTCAGTTCCTCGCCGGTTACGAGCGTTCCGCTCCAGACCACGATCAATTCGCCTTTGGCGATTGCGTGCCGGGCGACGACGGTATGGCCGCCGCGGTCGGGTGCGGGACGAACTTCGCATTTCGGGGAGAGGAAGGAGTGGGGCCTACCGCTCATTCATTGACCTCAATTGGCCTCACGAGCGTGGGCACGGCGTGAAATACGCATACAAAGCCGCGGTCCCTCGATTTGCCGCGAGCCAGCGGCAAACGCTTGATGAGATAGTTTGAAGGCTTGTGATGTCAACGGAGTTTCTTGGCGCCGTCACCAAGTAATCCGCTCACATTTTATGTCAGCGCGTAACGGGCGCGGGCAATCATTCCCGGCAGCAGTTTGCGTGCTGAGGAAATCTGTCCGCGCGCTTCAAGGCGACGAACCGCGGGCGCAAATCAATCCGCCGAAAGTTCGGTTATGCCTTTCGGCCTAGTGCCGCAATGAAGAACCCGTCGGTGCCATGCCGGTGGGGTGTCAACAGCAATGTGTCGGTGCGCGCGTCGGCCGACGGCGGAGGCTCGCTCGCTAACGCCGCCTTCCAGACTTCAGCCGTTGGGATGACGGAGAAGTCGGCGTTGCCTTCAAGAAACCACGCGATCTGCCCAGTGTTCTCTTCGGGAAGAATTGAGCACGTCACGTAGAGCAGTTGGCCGCCCGGCTTGACGAGGCTCGCGGCCCGCTTCAGCACGGACTGCTGCTCGGCCATCCGCGCCTTCAGCGCTTCAGGCTTCAGACGCCATTTGGCATCCGGTCGGCGGCGCCAGGTTCCGGTTCCTGTGCACGGCGCGTCCGCGAGGACAACGTCGAAGCGCGGGCCGAGGGCGTCGACCGCCACCTCGTCGCCCGCACGCAGCACCTGCACATTGCGGACGCCTGCCCGCTTGATGCGCTCGAAGATCGGCTTAAGCTGATTGCGGTCAGCATCGTAGGCATAGATCTGACCGGTGTTCTGCATCAGGGCCGCGAGCGCGAGTGTCTTGCCGCCCGCACCGGCACAGAGATCGAGCACCTGCTTGCGCGGTCCGGCGCCGGACAGCAGCGCGGCGATCTGCGAGCCTTCGTCCTGGATTTCGAACCAGCCCGCCTGAAAGGCAGCCTCAACCTGGAGGTTCGGGGTGCGCTGAGCACCGACGGGTGGGGGCACGCGAATGCCGATCGGCGACAGGCCGCATGGCTCGGCGCCGAAGCTTGCGAGCGCCTTCAGAACCTTCTCCGGCGTCGACTTCAGCGTGTTGACTCGAAGATCGGCCGGGGCACGGCGGGCCATGGCCTGTCCTTCGGCAACGGCGTCGGCACCGAACTGATCAGCGAACGACGACCAAAGCCATTCGGGAATGTCGGCCTGCGCGTGGGCCGGTGCGCCGTCGAGCGGGCGTGTCAGCCCGGCTTGCTCGGTCTCAGTTAGTGGTGGCGGCGAGTGATCGGAGCCGTCGCACGCGGCGATGACGGCTTCCGGCGTCAGGCCCAGCGCAGAAGAGGCGGCGCCGAGCGCGAGCGCGCGGGGCGTGTCCTCTCCGAAAGCCCAGGAGATCGACGCGCGGCGGCGCATGGCGTCATAGACGAGGCCGCCGATGGCGTTGCGGTCGCCGGACCCGGCAAAACGATGGGCCTTGCCCCAATCGGTCAAGGCAATGGCAACGGGCTGGTAGCGATTGATGATCGCTTCCAAGACCTCGATCGCCGCAGCGATCCGAGCACTGGCTTTCATTGGAAAAACATCTCTAGATGCCAATCAGAATTTTGATGGCGAAGACGAGCCACATGATGAAAAGGACGACGGCACCCAGCGAATAGACGCGCGTGCGCCACATGACATCGTTGCTCGTCGTGTGGATGTAGGCGTGGACGATGCGGGAGAGCACGAAGACCCAGGCCAGAACGAGTAGCAGCAGGTCGCCGACGCGCGTGATCAGAAGGAAGGCTATCAACGCGAAGAACAGCAGCGGCAGCTCGAACTGGTTGGAGAAGCTGTTTCCGAACTGCCGTGCGCGCGGGCCGTAGTTCCGGCTGTCGAGCGCGACGTCCTCCGGTTTCACTTCGCCGCGAGCGATGCTGCCGAGCCGCGCCCGCCCCATCAGACCCATCAGCACGAAGATCAGCAGCACCTCAACGAAGACCGGCAGCAAAAAGTCCGTGACTGTCATGATGTGGTCCCCGCAGGTTGGCGCAGCCGATCTCGTCTCAATAGACTACCTGCCAACGCCCGGATAGTTCGGGCTTTCGCGCGTAATCATGACGCCATGGGCGTGGCTTTCCTGGATGCCGGCGGGCGAAACGCGAACGAACTTGGCGCGCTTCTGCAGTTCCGGAATGGTCTTGGCTCCAAGATAGCCCATGCCCGCGCGCAAGCCGCCGACAAGCTGGTGTACGACGGCTTCCATCGGCCCCTTGTAGGGAACCTGGCCTTCGATGCCTTCCGGAACGAGCTTTAGCGTATCGCGGACCTCGGCCTGGAAGTAGCGATCGGCCGAGCCGCGAGCCATGGCGCCCACGGAGCCCATGCCCCGGTAGGACTTGTAGGTGCGCCCCTGATAGAGATAGGTCTCGCCCGGCGCTTCGTCCGTGCCCGCAAGCAGCGAGCCGATCATCACGCAGGAGGCGCCAGCGGCGACGGCCTTGGCAATGTCGCCGGAGAAGCGGATGCCGCCGTCGGCGATTACCGGCACGCCATAGCGGGCGGCTTCCTTGGCGCATTCCATCACGGCGGTGAGCTGAGGCACGCCAACACCCGCGACGATGCGCGTGGTGCAGATCGAGCCCGGACCGATGCCGACTTTCACAGCGTCGGCTCCGGCGTCGATCAGCGCCTTCGTCGCGTCGGCCGTGGCGACGTTGCCGGCGATCACCTGCACGCTGTTCGACTGCCGCTTGATGCGTGCGACGGCGTCGATGACCTTAATGGAATGGCCGTGCGCCGTGTCGACGACGATGACGTCACAACCGGCGGCGATAAGGCGTTCAGTGCGCTCGAAGCCATCTTCGCCGACGGTCGTCGCGGCGGCGACGCGAAGGCGTCCCTGGGCATCCTTCGAGGCATTCGGATGCTTGGCGGCCTTCTCGATGTCCTTGACGGTGATGAGGCCGATGCAGTTGCCCTGATCGTCAACAACGATCAGCTTTTCGATGCGGTTCTTGTGCAGAAGCTTTTTAGCGTCTTCCGGCGACACGTTGCGCTTCACGGTCACCAGATTGTCTTTCGTCATGAACTTCGAAACGGGCTGGTCGAGGTCGGTGGCGAAGCGGACGTCGCGGTTGGTCAGGATGCCGACGAGCTTGCCCTTGCCGGCGCTGCCGTCCGGCGCTTCGCGGCCGCTATCAACAACCGGCACCCCGGTCACGCCCTTCTCTGCCATCAGCGTCAGGGCGTCACGCAGAGATTTCTGCGGCGCGATCGTTACCGGATCGAGGACGATGCCGCTTTCATAGCGTTTGACCTGCGCGACGTGGCGGGCCTGCTCCTCGATGGTGAGGTTGCGATGGAGAACGCCGATGCCGCCTTCCTGGGCCATCGCGATAGCGAGGCGCGCTTCGGTCACCGTATCCATGGCGGACGACAGCAGCGGGATATTCAGCCGAATACTCTTGGTCAGCTGAGCCGAGACGTCCGTCTGTCCTGGCATGACGTCGGACGGACCCGGCACCAGTAAAACGTCGTCAAAGGTAAGCGCGATCGCCGAATCGAGCGCGGATAGGCTCGAAGTCATGCCGACTTCTCCAGATTTTGGGGGGCGACACGTTCAGGCCCCCTGGGGCGGAACACTGTCGCGGGGTCTATATCACCAAGATTTCCGACTTGGAAGCGTTCTTGGCCGCGTCAAATGGGGATGATGGTAACCAATTCAAGCGGCGTGCAAAAAGTGGCGCGAAAAGGCCTTTTTCGTCATACGCGTGTCGCGGAACAGGAGCAAAGAGGCGCCCACGGGGTTCAAAGCCCCCATAGGATTTGCTTCTGAGTTAGAGCCGTCGGCGGGTGCGTTCAGCGTTTCCCCAGCCCACGGCCGGCAGGGAAAGCAGATCGCGACAAGGCCTCGGCAAGAGCCGAAACAGCCTCAGTCGGCCGACCCCTCTCCCCGAAATCCCGTCGCCAGAACGTAAAGCTCTGAGCTTTCGGCGCGGCTGGCAGGTGGCTTCACGTGGCGCACGACCTTGAAATCGCGCTTCAGCATGTCGAGCAGGTCGCGCTCGGTGCCGCCCTGAAAGACCTTGCAAAGGAAAGCGCCGCCCGGCTCCAGCACGTCTGCGGCGAAGGCGGCGGCCGCCTCGGCGAGACCCATGATGCGCAAGTGATCGGTCTTGGCGTGACCGACTGTCGGTGCCGCCATATCGGAGAGCACGACATCGGCGTGGCCGTCCCGCAGGCGGGATTTCAAAAGCTCCTCGGCGCCCGGATCGGTGAAATCCATTTCAATTATATCGACACCAGGGATCGGCTCGAACGCCAGATAGTCGATGGCAACGACCTGACCTTTGCCGTCGGCCGCCTTCACCCGCTCCGCCGCTTCCTGCGACCAGCCGCCCGGCGCTGCGCCGAGGTCGATGATCCGCTGGCCGGGCTTCAGGAAATGATAGCGGGCGTCGATCTCGCGCAGCTTGAAGGCCGCGCGGGAGCGCAGACCCTCGCGCTTCGACGCTGCGACGTAGGGATCGTTCAGTTGCCGCTCAAGCCAGCGGGCAGACGAGACGGAGCGTTTACGCGCGGTCTTGACCGTCGTGCGAAGCTGCCGCTGGCCGCCGCTCAAGCTTGAATGGGCTCCGCCGACGCCGCCCTTCTTGCCGCCGGCACCGCCGTTATTACTTTTGCCGCTCACGACTACCGTGCACCCTTCCCGCGCTTGCCGCGCCCGCGACGGCGGCGGCTGGAGCGCCAGACGCCATCTTCCATCATCATTTGCATCAGGATGCCTTCACGCAGCCCGCGGTCGGCGACGCGCAGGCGATCGGCGGGCCAAAGCTGCATGATGGCATCGAGGATGGCGCAGCCCGCAAGGACGAGATCGGCGCGCTCGCGGCCGATACACGGCTGCAGCACGCGTTCGTCGTAGGAGCGCGCCAGAAGCTCGGACGTGACATTCTCGATGTCGTGCGTGCCGAGCCAAATACCATCAACACGCTTGCGATCGTAGCGGTCGAGGCCGAGCATGACACCGGCAATCGTCGTAACCGTGCCGGACGTGCCGAGGAAGTGCACGGGCTTGCCTGCGGTCCGCTCGCGGAAGTTATGTTTCGCCTCGAACGGCAGAAGCAGCTTCGTTACCGCCTCGGACATGGCCGCGAAGCTCTCCGCCGTCACGTCGCGACCGCCGAAGCGCTCTGCCAGCGTAACGACTCCGACGGGAAGCGATTCCCAGGCGACGATGGCGTCGTCGACATCGCCGCGGCCGTTCAGAGCATCCTGACGGGTTCCAAGCCGTGTCAGGTCGAGCCAGATGATCTCCGATGAGCCGCCGCCAATGTCGAAGACGAGCACGTAATCAGTGCTCGGATCGATGAGCGTGGCGCATCCGGCGACCGCCAGATGCGCTTCCATTTCCGGCGTCAGGATTTCGATATCGAGGTCGAAGCTGTCCTTTACCTTGGCGACGAAGTCAGGACCGTTGGCCGCGACGCGGCAGGCTTGGGTCGCCACGAGACGGGTGCGGGTCACATTGTGGCGATGCAGCTTGCCGGCGCAGACTTTCAACGCCTCCATCGTGCGATTCATCGCAAGCTCTGAAAGGTGGCCCGTGCGGCTGACGCCTTCGCCTAAACGAATGATGCGCGAGAATGCATCGACGACGCGAAAGCCGCGACGCGACGGCCGCGCCAGAAGCAGCCGGCAGTTGTTGGTGCCAAGGTCGAGCGCGCCGTAAATTTGTTCGCCGCCCGGCGGCTTGATCGCAAGCGACGACACCGGAATGGCGTACGGATCGCGCCGCTCGTCACGGCCGTCTGCCCGCGGCGAAGCCCGGTTCACGTACGGCTTTGAACCATTGTCGTTGCGCTTGTAGAGCTGCCGATCGCTGTCATCACGTTCGCTCTCGCTAGGTAGCGAAAGCGCGGAAAATCCAGTCGTATCTGGAATCTCGTCGTCGGATTTTTCCGGGAGCCCAGCTGCGTCGGACGCATCGGAGCCTGATTTCTCGGGCGTCAAATTTCTATCTCCAGGACCTGGTGCATCAGCAGCTTGCCGCCAAGCGCCGTGCTCATCAGGCCAATGATCTGGACCTCAGTTAGGGGGAAGTGTATCAGGTCGCGCACGCCCGTAAAGCTCTCGCGGGATGCTTAACGCCGCGCCACACATTCTCAGGCGTGCCTCGGGAATGGCGGCTTCCCATGCTGCAGCGAATTCGGTTGTTGTTCCGGGTGGTTGGACACGCTGCCTCGATCATCGCAATCTCACCCACTATTTGTGTTGCAGATGGCCTCAGCGATGAGGCTGTGGCCGGGCGACTTGCTGCGGCCTATCCCGACTCGGTGGCGGGCCTCGACGGCCGCAATCTGAAGTTCCGTGACGGAACGACATTGCCGCTCGGCAGCGACGAAGAAAAACCGTTCGAAACGTGGCTCGCGCATCCGAGCATCAAGGACATGTTCCGATATTCTTATCCGCAAGGCGCCGAGGCTCGTCCGCCAAAGTTCAATTTCGATCCGGGCCGCGCGCGCAACGCGGCATTCTTTACAAAGCTCTATGGCGACTGCCAGCAGCCGGGCTTCGCCGCGTCATTGACGACCGTCCGGTGGCTGCCGGGGAAAGCCAATCAGCGAATCACGGTGACGCGCAGGAATGGAGTCGCGGCGCATCTCCAGGCCGTCAGCGACGAACTCGATGCTCTGCCCGCGAGGTTCGACGCGTACCTCATTCCTGCCGCGGGAGGGTTCGTGTGCCGCACGATCGCGGGGACGGCGCAGCGCTCGGGGCACGGCTACGGCATTGCGATCGACGTTGCGACGACGCATTCGCATTACTGGCGATGGGCCAAGGGCGGCGCGAGCGAACGTCCACTCTATCGCAACGCAATCCCGCTCGAGATCGTGCGCATTTTCGAGAAGCACGGCTTTATCTGGGGCGGGCGCTGGTATCACTACGATACGATGCACTTCGAATACCGCCCGGAGCTTCTCGGACTGCGCCAATAGGCGCGAGCTGGCGCCGGACGACATCCAAATCGCACCCGGCGCGTGGTGACGGCACCATGCCGTAAGCTGATGTGCGCACGAGCCTTTTGGCGCAGGGGAGCGCTGAAGCGACGCCGGCCTTGCAGTCGCCCAGCGCTGCTGCTATGACGCGCCCTCTCGGCGGCCGACAGGCGCGCCTGATCCCGGCTTTGGGGGATCGTCTAATGGTAGGACTGCAGACTCTGACTCTGCCTGTCTAGGTTCGAATCCTAGTCCCCCAGCCACCTAACTCTATGAAGCAGATAAACTTTCTCGCTTTCCCAGTGAGCCTGGAAAGTACGGTAATATACGCGACTTGCCACACCGGTCGTGCGATCGCCGCGGACCAGAGACGCAAAATGGCGTCCCGAGGTGTGAAGCAGGTGTCCCCGTCTCCAGAGGCCACTTTTCAGTCGGCGCAGGTGGAGCTTTTGCTCGGCCTTAGCGCGCAAATCCGAGATGCGTGCGCTGAGCCGACCAGTCGTGCGGCAAGTCTTTGCCGAGTTTCAGCAGTCGCGTTGGCGTCAGTTCGACGGGCTGCCGACCTTCGATACAATCGCGGATGAGGTCGGGGGCTAAATATGACAGGCGAACGAGCGCGACCAGCTGACCGTGGCCCGTGCCAAGACGCTCCGTCATCGCCGAGAGGCTATCATCGGCGCCGGAAAGGAATGCCGCGCGCGTCGCGAACGCCTGCTTCAGCAATGCGATCAGGTTCGCATCAATTTCGCAATGCGCGTTGCCCGCGATAACCAGACGCTTGCCTTTGCCAGCGCGGCGCAAGTTGGCCGCGATGGAGAGTACGATCGGAGCAACGTTCTCTTCTTTTGATGCCTGCCCTCCGCCGAGCACATTGAGTAGCTTTGCACCATCGACTATGACCTCGACGTGATCGGTTGCAACCGAGACTCGCTCAACGCTGGATCGAACGAACTTCATGACCTCCGCCGACGGAAGGGTTTGCCATCGCGCGGCTAATTGCGATGCGTGATGCAGCGCGGCTTCAAGAGCGTCCGCCGAAAGGTCGAATGGCGCCATGGCCTCCGCCAACCCGGACCTCGATGCCAAGAAAGCGCGAAGTCGATCCAGAACCAAGCCCTCGATCTCTCCGGCCGGAAGGCGGAATGTGCCCTGCCCGGCTCCGCGCCTTCCGTCGAGAAGCGACATCGAGATGTAATAGCGATAGCGCTTGCCACGCTTGTTGGCGTGGGTCGGCGTCAACCTCTGGCCCTCAGAATCCACGATCAAGCCAGCCAGGAGGCTTGGCGATTCAGCACCTAATCCGAGAGCCCGCTTCTGACGGTTCGTCGCGAGCTTGTCTTGGACGACTCGCCAAAGGTCAAGCTCAATGATGGCCTCATGCTGGCCAGGGTACGCATTCCCCTTGTGCTTGATCTCCCCGCAGTAGATTCGGTTCTGCAGCATCAGATAGAGCGCACCACGTGAGATCTTCTGACCGCCCGAGAGCCTGCCACCTACACCTTTGCGCTTCTTGCTGACAATGCCCTGCGCGGCCAATTCCTTCCGCAGCAGCGTCACCGATCCCAGCTCGGAATAGCGCCGGAAGATCAGGCGGACGGTGTCAGCTTCCGAGTTATTGATGATGAGCTTGCGGTCTTGAATGTCATAGCCGAGTGGAACGTTGCCACCCATCCACATGCCCTTGGCTTTCGACGCAGCGATCTTATCTCGGATGCGCTCGCCCGCAATCTCGCGCTCGAATTGCGCAAACGATAAGAGCATGTTGAGCGTCAGCCGGCCCATCGACGTCGTGGTGTTGAACTGCTGAGTGACTGAGACGAACGACGCGCCGTGGCCATCGAAGATATCGACAATCTTGGCAAAGTCAGCGAGCGAGCGGGTCAGGCGGTCGACTTTATAGACGACAACGATCTGGACCCTGTTGGCTTGGATGTCGGCCAGCAGACGTTGCAGGGCCGGCCGCTCCATCGTACCGCCGGACAGGCCACCATCGTCATACATGTCGGCGGCGGCGGTCCAGCCGGCATGCCGCTGGCTTGCGATGTAGGCGGCGCATGCCTCCCGCTGCGCGTCGAGGGAATTAAACTCCTGCTCAAGGCCTTCGTCCGATGACTTCCGGGTGTAGATCGCGCAGCGAACCTTGCCGTGACCCGAAGAGCGATCAGGCGTCCGCATAGGTGTCCCTGCCCGCCGAGAACTTTCGTGCTTTCAGACCAAAGAAGCGCGGGCCCGACCAGCGGGTACCGGTGATTTTGCGTGCCACGACCGAGAGCGACGGATAGCGCCAGCCCCTCCATTCGACACCGTCTGCGTGGATAAGCACCGTGTGCGTCACGCCATGCCACTCGCGAACGAGCCGCGTCCCCGGCTTCAATGCGATGGATGGCGCGGAGCTACGCTTACCCGTGGCAGGCTCGATGCCTGTTCGAGAGAGTTTGCGCAGAATGGATTTGGAGAGGCCGCCAAGCGCCCTCTCCTGAAGCTTGTATAGGATGCCTCGGGTCAGAAGATCACGCGACAGCCGCATTGGTGGCGCGACCTGATGCAGGCGACGCCACTCTTGGCGTAGTTCGAAGATCGTCTGACCCTCAAGCTGCGCAAGCTCTGCTGCTACGTCGATCGCCATGTCAGCGGCCGCGGCGCGTCTCGATGCGGTAGCGACGCGGCTCGTCTTCATCTTTCGACGATTTGAGCACGAAGCCGAGCTTCTTTTTTACGGTGCCCGCCAGGAAGCCGCGGACGCTGTGCTGCTGCCAATCGGTGGCCTGCATGATCTCTTCGATGCTGGCGCCCGCCGGGCGGCTCAGCAAAGTGAGGACGCGCTCCTGTTTCGTCATGCGCGTCGTAGCGTTCTCCTTGCGGACGGGGACCAAGCCGGATTTGCGTGGCGCACTGACTTTTTTCTTCGGGGTGATGCGCGACTTCGGGGCGTGGGTCTTTGATTTTGGCGCGGATTCGGTATCGGCGATCGACATTTTCGTGGCTCCAGGATAGGCGGCGTCTCAATTGACGCCCGCACCACTCGAAGCCCCGCAAACCGCGAGGCGATCCGTCTGACGGTCGGGGTCCGTTTGGCCGACGTCCGTGCCCACACCAATGCGTGCTTTTCGGCTGAAGTCCAGGCTCGTTTTCGCTGCGGCGGCTAACTTCGAAATATCGGTTAAATAGCTCTGTCAGCGGGTTAGTAATTTAATTTCGGATCATTAGCAGCTGAAGACGAGCGTTCAAATTTCCGGATATTGGGACGGGCTCCGCAGCTCGCGTCAGGTAGACAACAGCTTGCTGCCCGTCACGCACGAGAAGCTGACAAGGTCAGCTTCGTCCCAATTGCAGACATCGCAGTCCCACGCAGAACCCCAGTTCGGCGCCCATCGGTTAGGTCCGTTTTCAGATTGAGCGTGTTGCAAAACCGGCGGGCTTCCATCGTGTGGCTCGGCGTTGTTTTTAATCCGCCCGTGCTTCCGCTGGCCCCTTACAGGGTCGGCTGGGTTGACACATAGCTAAAGCCTCACGTGCACTCGACACCTACGCCACTGGCATGCCGACGATTGGTTGCGGCGGTCGCCAGATGAGCTTTGCGAGCCGCCTCAGGTTCTGTGCCGTCGCGGTGAGCAGCACCTCGTCCTTCGCACCCGATAGGCCGCGGAGGCGCAGCCGATCCAGCCTGTGGATGCGTTTCATGTGCGCGAACCTTACCTCGACCTTCTTGCGCTCGCGTCGCGAGACCTGGAAGGCTTCGGTGTTGGCCAGCGCGCGCACCTGATCGCGGACGTCTTCGTCGATGTCGCGGGAGACTTTGCGGGCGACCGCCGTTGTGCATTGAGACTTGAGCGTGCAGATGGAGCAATCGTTCTTGCTCGCCCGGTAGGGAAGAATGCGCCCCTGATCGACGATCCCTGAATGAGTGAGCGCGGCGCCGGCCGGACAGATGTAGACGTTCCTGTCGCGATCGAAGACGAAGTCCTCCTTCGTGAAGCGGCCGTCGGTCTGTTTCGACTTGTCCCATACGGGCACGTGCGGTGCGATACCTCTGTCCCAAAGCCACTTCAGAAGCTTTGCCGCGCCATAGGCGGTATCGCCGGCGAGGCGCTCCGGCGCCAGGCCGAAACGGCGCTCGACACGCTCGATCATGATCTCAGTGACAGCGATCTCATCAATACGGTTGGCACGCGTGCCCTCCGCGTCGACGATGATGCCCAGCTTGTTGTCGATGAGATAGTTCGCGTCGTAGGCGAAGAATGGGTCCATGCATTTGCGCGCGACCCAAGCCGCCTGCGGATCGGTCAGCGACACCGCCTTCGGCGGTTTGCCGCCGCGACCGCCGTCGCTCTCGCCACTGCTGGGTCCATCTCCACCGTCGTCCTCGGAACGCGCCGCGTCGAGTGAAGCAAGGTACTCGCGCACCGCATGCGAAGCCTCTTCTGCCTTCGGCCAGTCGATCGGCTGATCGCCGGGAGCCCGCTTGTGCTTGTCGACGTCCGCCTTGATCAGGCTCGCGTCGATCGAGAACGCCTCCCCACCGACGAGGCCTGCCGCGATGCATATCGCCACCACCCGCTCGAACACGCGGCGCAGCACATTGCTCTCACGGAAGCGCTCGTGCCGGGCTCTGGAGAACGCAGAGTGATCGGGGATCCTGTCCTCGATCCCGAGCCTGCAATACCAGCGGTAGGCGAGGTTCACCTGGACCTCGCGACAGATCATGCGCTCAGATCGGATGGCGAACACGTAGCCGACGATGAGCATTCGGATCATCA
Source organism: Hyphomicrobium sp. MC1 (assembly GCF_000253295.1). Lineage (NCBI taxonomy): Bacteria > Pseudomonadati > Pseudomonadota > Alphaproteobacteria > Hyphomicrobiales > Hyphomicrobiaceae > Hyphomicrobium > Hyphomicrobium sp. MC1. Next base: position 3,096,993 of record NC_015717.1, read on the forward strand.
GCTCGGATCGATCGATGGCCGACCGGTGTGCGAATAATAGTGCGAGTTCCTCGTGCACCCAACCCAGGTCGAGCATGGCGTCAATCTTGCGAACGAGGTGGTCGGGCGGCACCACGTCGTCGAGATTGAACTCGTAGAAGAACTGGCCCTGCTCGGACTTGCCCGCCCCATCATCGCTCGCCCCGGTCGCTACCCGTTCGATCGCAACGGAATCATGGTTCGCAAGCGGCCTCAACACGAGTTTTGCAACACACTCAGATTAGAAGCGGTCGTCACGCCCATTGAACCGAAGTCTCTTTGTGACCGATTGTGTTGCAAAACTCATCGTTGAGAGTGTTTGCGAACCGTGATTCCGTTCGTCTGCAAGGGGCAGCGACGGAGATGAGCGATGATAGGACGTCGGGAGCATGGCCAGGCGCAGTTGTTTTATGCGTTCGATCTCGATGATGCCGTTCCGCAAGACCATCTGGTGCGCGGCATCGCAGCTGTTCTCGACTTGAGTTGGCTGCACGTTGAACTTGCGCCGCACTATTCCAACACCGGCCGGCCGTCGATCGATCCGGAACTCTTGATCCGGATGCTCGTCCTCGGCTACGTCTTCGCGATCCGATCCGAACGACAACTCGTCTGCGAGGTTCAGGTCAATCTCGCGTATCGCTGGTTCTGTGGGCTTGGCATCGAAGACAAAGTTCCCGATCACTCGGCATTCTCGCGTGCCCGTAACGAACGCTTCCGCGACAGCAATGTGCTCCGCGTTGTGTTCGAACGCGTGGTCGCAGCTTGTATCAGAGCGCGCCTGGTGGGCGGGGAAGGTTTCGCCGTCGACGCCAGCCTCATCGAGGCCGATGCCAACAAGTGCCGCTCGAAGCCAGGTTCGGAGTGGGACAAAGATATCGATGCCTCGACGGCGCGACGCGCGGTGCGGGAGTATTTTGAAACCCTCGATGATGCCGCGTACGGCAAGGCGTCGCCAGTCGCGCCGAAGTTCGTCGCAGCATCTGATCCGGCGGCCCAGTGGACTGGCGCGCAGAAGAGCAAGGCGATCTTTGCCTATGCCGACAACTATCTGATCGATACCAAGCACGGCATCATCGTCGATGTCGAAGCCTCGCGCGCAATCCGACAGGCTGAGGTTGGTGCATCACGCACCATGATCGCCCGCACCGAACGGCGCTTCGGGTTGAAGCCTGACTGGCTAGCGGCCGATACCGCTTATGGCTCGGCCGAAAATCTTGCTTGGCTGGTCGAGGAAAAAGGCATCGCGCCGCATGTCCCGGTGATCGACAAGTCCGCGCGAGAGGATGGCACATTCAGTCGGTCAGACTTCATGTACGATGCCAAGCGAGATTGCTATGTCTGCCCGGCCGGTGCCGAGCTGACCACAACCGGCCGCGTTCGCGATGGCGGCACGCTTGCCTACCTAGCAAGCGTCAATGACTGCCGCGTCTGCCCATTGAAGTCGCGATGCTGTCCGAAGACGCCGCAGAGAAAAGTCCCGCGCAGCATCCATGAGGCAGCCCGTGACGTTGCCCGCCACATCGCCGAAACCAAGGCCTATGAACAGACGCGACGCCAGCGAAAGAAAGTCGAGATGCTGTTTGCGCACTTGAAGCGCATCTTGAGGATGGGGCGCCTGCGGTTGCGTGGACCGAGGGGCGTCCAGGACGAGTTCACTCTCGCCGCCATCGCTCAGAACCTCCGACGGATGGCTAGGTTGACTGCCCAAGCCGCAGCAGCGTGAGGGCGGCAAAGTGAAGAGACCACCCGAGTGATCGGGCACCGCGAAAAGATCGCCAAGCTACCCCAGGCGAGAGATCACCGACACAACGCCGAGTTTTGCAACAAAATCGACCCAAAGCGGACATCGGGACGTGGAGCGCTGGCTCTTTCCCGAGTATTTTGTTCGCAGTGCGACGGCTGCTGCGCCCCTAATTTCCTTTGAAGCCCTACTTCGACATTGCAGTCTGGCACGGACAACGCCTTAGAGGACGCTTTCAGGCTAGGGCTATGCTATGGCCTGGATTGGGCTGGACCACAATTAACGTCGGCAGAGGTGAGGTCCTCTAGGAACGGTATGCGACCATAATGGATGAGAGTCCGCGAGCCGTTCGACCTGTCGTTTTTCGCGCACGCAAGGTCGCAAAAACCTATGTGATGGGCGAAGTCGAGGTGCACGCGTTGCGCGATGTCGACATCGATATCTTTGAAGGAGAATTCATCGTTCTTCTTGGCCCGTCTGGCTCTGGAAAATCCACTCTCTTAAATATCTTAGGCGGCCTCGACTCGCCGACCAGCGGCGAAGCTACGTGGAAAGATCATAATCTAGTCACGGCCGACGAAGCCGAATTGACGCGGTATCGGCGTGAGCATGTCGGCTTTGTGTTCCAGTTCTACAACCTTATCCCGAGCCTCACCGTTTGGGAAAACGTCGCGCTCGTGCGCGAGATTGCGACAAAGCCGTTTGATGTTCGCGAGGCGCTCGAACTGGTCGGGCTTTCGAAGCGCCTCAACCACTTTCCGTCGCAGCTGTCGGGTGGCGAGCAACAGCGCGTTGCCGTGGCGCGGGCCATCGCCAAATCACCCGACGTCTTGTTGTGTGATGAGCCTACGGGCGCGCTTGATTGTGAGACCGGTAGGCTTGTTCTGGCCGCGATCTCGAAAGTAAATGAGCGCCTCGGAACAACTACGATTATCATCACGCACAACGCCGCAATCGCGGGCATGGCCGATCGTGTCATCCGTCTCGCGGGCGGTCGCATCGAGGGCGTAGAACGCAATGCACGCCGGTTGAAAGCGGAGGAGGTGACTTGGTGAGCCTCCTCGATCGGAAACTTGTTCGAGACCTTCTCGCCATCAGGGGGCAAGTGGCGACCATTACGCTCGTCGTAGCTTCGGGCGTTGCAGTGTTGGTGGCATCGATTTCGACGTACAATTGTCTGCAGGCCGCAAGAGAAAGTTTTTACGCCAGCTCCCGCTTTCCGCAAATATTTGTCTCTGTCAAGCGAGCGCCTCGCTCCGTGGCAGCGCAGCTCAGCGAAATTCCGGGGGTAGCGAGCGCTGTGCCGCGCATCGTTCAAGATGTGATCATTGATTGGCCGAGTTCAGAGCTGCCAGTTTCCGCGCGTATGATCTCCCTTTCCGCGGGCGGAGACGAACAACTTACGAAACTCTACATGCGCCGCGGCAGTGCGCCAACGCCAGGAGACACGCGAGGCGTCGTAGTCAACGAAGCGTTCGCGGAGGCGAACAACATATCACCGGGAATGGCCGTGCGCGTCATCCTGAATGGACGGGTAGAATCCTTTCACATCACCGGAATTGCGTTGTCAGCCGAGTATGTCTACGCGATCAAGCCAGGGGTGCCTATTCCAGACGATCGTCATTATGCCATTTTATGGGTGGATCGCGCCGCCGCTGAGCCGGCGTTTGCAATGGATGGCGCGTTCAATGATGTCGTGATCTCATTGGCTCCTGGCGCAGACGAGTCCGATGTCATCGACGAAATAGACCGAATCTTGCAGCCCTATGGCTCAGTTGGCGCCGTGGCACGCCGCGACCAACCTTCCAACCGGTTCCTGGAAGACGAGTTGAACCAGCAGGAAGTCATGTCGTTCACTATTCCAATCATCTTCTTCGGAACTGCCGCCTTTCTGCTCAATGCAACACTTGGTCGGCTGGTTTCGGCACAGCGCGAGCAGATTGCCTCTCTGAAGGCTTTGGGGTTTCCGACGACGCCGCTCGTGCTGCATTATCTCAAGTTGGTCGGCTTGGTCGTTTTTCTCGGCACCGCATTCGGCGTTGCGGGCGGCATGATCTTCGGTCAAGCGATGATTGCGAGCTACCACGGATTTTTTCGATTTCCGCATCTCGCATTCCAGTTAACACCGTGGTCGATACTGGCAGGAGCCGCAATCAGCTTCGCTTCGGCAACGGTCGGTGTCCTCACGGCACTGCAAACGGTTATCAAGTTGAAACCGGCCGTTGCCATGCAGGCAGCGGGGCCGCTTCGATTTCGCGCCAGCGCAATTGAACGGCTTTTCGGCCGCTGGTCATTAGGCGCTCGGCAGACCATGGTTTTGCGCAATCTGGTGGGGCGGCCTTGGCGCACGGCATTGACGACACTTGGAATAGCCTTTGCTGTGCCCATGGTCGTGCTTGGTCTGTTTTGGCACGATGCGATCGACCATATGATGGATGTCCAGTTCACGCTGATCCAACGTGGCAATTTTTTCGTCACCTTTCCCCATCCCCTCGACAGGAGCATCGTCAGAGATCTTGCGCACGAGCCAGGCGTGCTGTCGGTCGAGGGGCAGCGTATTGTGCCCGTGCGCCTACGGGCAGCCCAGCGTAGTTATCTCACCTCCATAATCGGACTTCCCGCGAACAGTGAGCTTCGCCAACCTCACGATGCCGCGCTGCGCAAAATCGACGTGCCCGCAACCGGGGTTATCCTGACGCGTCGGCTTGGGGAACGGCTTGGCGTATCGGCTGGTGATACGATAAGGGTTGAGGTGATGGAGGGCCACAGGCACGCGCGAAATCTGCCCGTCGCTGCCCTGGTGGAAGAGGCTGTGGGGATGGCTGTCTACATGGATATCGATGCGCTCAACCGGCTTACCGGGGAGGGCGACGTGGTATCCGCTGCGGAGCTCTTTGTGGAGCCATCGGAAGTGAGCGCGCTCTCTACAAGGTTCAAAGAACTTCCGATCGTCGCATCGCTGGCGGTCAAAGCCCAAACAATCCGCTCATTCCGTGATACGATTGCAGATCTCGTGCTCATTGCGGCGGGAATATTGACGGGCTTTGCCGTGATCATCGCTGTTGGCGTGGTCTATAACAGTGCTCGCATCAGCCTGCATGAACGCGGCTGGGAGCTTGCGAGCTTGCGCGTTTTGGGGTTCACGCGCACAGAAGTGGCGCACATCATTTTTGCCGAGTTCATTTTTGAAATTGCCGTGGGAATTCCTGTTGGCTTGGGGGTCTCTCAAGCCATTGTGAACCTGATCGCAAAATTTCATTCTAATGAGAGTTTCCAAATTCCGGCTGTTGTCGGGCCACGAACGCTTGTGCTTTCTGCTCTCGTGGTTCTGGCCGCCGCAGCAATCAGTGCCTATGTTGTTCGCCGACGGATTGACCGGCTTGATCTCGTCGCCGTCCTCAAGACCAGGGATTGAACACGCATGCAGTTCAATCTTGGGAGGGCGCTTCTCATCGTGATTGCGATAACAACGGGAGCAATCATCGTCTGGTCCCTGAAGCCGCGTCCGATTGAGGTCAATACTGCTAAGGTCACCGTCGGCCGCTTCATTGCGACGGTGGATGAGGACGGCAAGACGCGCGTCCAGGAGCGGTATGTGGTCGATGCGCCATTAGCTGGGCGTCTGCTGCGAATTGCGTTAAAGGCAGGCGACCGCGTAACTCAGGGCAGTACGATAGCCACTATCCTGCCCACGCCTGTCCCGTTTCTCGACCCTCGGGCGCGGCGCGAGGCTGAGGAAAGGCTCGGTGCTGCTGAGGCAGCTCGGGAACGCGCCAGTGCGGAAATCGAGCGCGCTCGCGCAGAAGCATCACAGGCCCAGAACGAACTCGTCCGCGTGCAAACGCTGGTTCAGCGGGGCGTCTCTGCCAAGCAGGCGTTGGAGCGTGCTGAAACGACTGCCAGGGTCACCGATCGGCAGTTAAGTGGCGCCGAATTTCAAAGCCATGCAGCGGAGCATGCAGTTGCTCAGGCCAAGGCGCTACTTCAACGCTACGATCAGGGCACGATGGCCCTCACGGAAGCCTGGAGCGTTACGGCTCCGGTCTCGGGGCAGATCCTCAAGGTCCTTCAAGAAAGCGAAGCGATCGTGGCTCCTGGAACGCCGCTTCTAGCGATCGGAGATCCGCGGGCGCTGGAAATCGTTGTTGACGTGCTCAGCCCCGATGCCGTCGAGATCAAGCCGGGAGCCGATGTGCTCATCGAGCGATGGGGAGGGCAGGAGGTCTTGGAAGGGCGCGTTCGGATAGTCGAACCTTCTGCATTCACGAAAATTTCCACTCTCGGCGTAGAGGAGCAACGCACAAACGTTATCGTTGATTTTGCCTCGCCGCCAGAAAAGTGGGATGGTCTCGGCGATGGCTATCGTGTTGAGGCTCGCATCACGAAGTTTGTACGCGACAATGCGACGATGGTGCCTGCCGGGTCCCTGTTTCGGTCAGGCGACACTTGGAACGTCTATGTCGTGATCGACGGGCGCGCGGAGAGCCGGGCCGTGGAGGTGTTGCGCCAATCAGGCCGCTGGGCCGCGATTACGTCAGGCTTGGCGGCCGGTGAGACCGTCATTGTCTATCCAAGCGACAGCGTTCACACCGGCGTGAGAGTACAGCAAGCCAAAACTGCCGGTTAGCAAACTGCAGTTCGAACGTGTGCGCGGTGCCGTCGTCTCAGGGTGCTTGGTGCTTTTCCAAGTAGGATACAAGATCCTCAATGACCTGATCCGCTCGCTCCGCGGGTGCGTCCTGGCGGAAGTATTTCTCCCAGGCAAGCAAGTGCATCGTTCCGTGACCAGTGATCCCGCCGTCTCGAATGACGGCCTCGACCCGTGCTCGGGGAAACATTCCACCATTGCGCTTTGCAAGCTCGGTGAGATCAGGTGCAGGCTTCTTCAGTGCATCTGCAAACATGCCCGGGCCAGTGCCGATACCATGGCACAGGGAGCAGTAGGCCAAGTAGGTGCCTTCACCCGCGATTCCAGGCTTAGCGGAGCGATCGGAATCTTCCTTGCTGATGGCGGGCGCTGCATCGGCCGAGCGTTTTGCACTTCCTAAGGCATCGTCGGTTGCATCTCTGGCCTTGTCCAAGACCTCTTCTGTCGCGCGCTTGGCGTGCTCCAAGGCTTCGCTTGAGGCCCGCTTCGCCTTGTCAATCGAGGAGCCGATGTGGGGTTTGGCTCTTTCCAGTGCCTCTTTAACGGCGCGCCTCGCCTTCTCAATAGCGTCGATTGCAGCTTCCTTGGCTGAATCGATGGCTGACTTGGTCGACTGTGCGGCATCGTCGATTGCTTTGTCGACGTCATGACCGGAATTCTTGTCAGCATGTTCGTCATTCGACGCTGCACTGGGTGAAGGCGCATTTTGCTCCGCATTTGCGATCGCGGCAAAGGCGGCGGTGAAGGCCATTCCCACGAATACGGTACGCTTCATGCAATTAGCCTCTCGATTTGATCTGCCCTTCGCCCATCGTTATGGGCAGGCCATCGCGAACGTCTCGTTGACGCACATCAAGGATTTCAAATCTCAGCGGGTAACTCTATGAGCGAGATGTCATGCCCGTCAAGGAAGCGTGATGACCGAATACAAAGAGTATATCGCTTGGGATGCAACCACGCGCTGGTTTCATTGGATCAACGCGATCGCGGTCGTCGGTCTCATCGTCACTGGGCTTGTCGTCCTATTCGACAACGAGCTCGGCTTGTCGACTGCGGGTAAGATAACCCTCAAAAGCGTCCACGTTTCCTTTGGCTATGTGATGGTCCTAAATCTGCTGTGGCGTTTCGTTTGGGCGTTTTTAGGCGGCCATTATTCGCGATGGCGTAGCGTTCTTCCTGGCGGGCCCGGTTACGGAGCTTCACTGCGGGCCTACATGGCTTCGTTTGCTTCCGGCGAGCCGCAACAATACGTGGGGCACAATCCGCTGGCGCGGATCGGAGTCGCGATACTCTTTCTGCTGCTGATGGTTCAGTTGGTCACGGGATTAGTCATAGCGGGAACGGATCTCTTTTGGCCGCCCTTCGGACATTGGTTTGCAGCTTGGGTCGCGGCTCCAGGGGTCGATCCGACCGCGGTCCTTCCAGGCTCACCCGAACTCGTCGATAAGGCTTCGTTTGACAGCATGCGTGCCTTTCGGAAGCCGTTCGTGGAAGTGCACGAAATCGGGTTCTATGCGTTGGTTGTCACCATTATCCTTCATCTCGCGGCGGTCGTGATGACCGAGATCCACGAGGGCGGCAGTATTACGTCGGCAATGTTCACCGGCCGAAAACTGCTTTCACGTCGTCCACCTGATGAGTTCTAAGCATCGGGTACGTTAGGTGTCGAGGATTGGCGCATGTTCAAACACTTGCTCATTGCAACGGATGGATCTGAGCTGTCCAAGAAGGCTGTTGAGCAAGGTTTGAGCTTGGCAAGAGGTCTCGGCGCGAAAGTGACAGTGGTCACCGTGACGGAACCGTTTGCGGCGTCGGTTCCTGCGGAGGTGGCGGTGGTGTTTTCCAGAGAGGACTACGAGAAGGCCGTTGTATCGAGCGCCGAGAGGATCTTGCAGATTGTGTCGGCGACGGCGGCAGCCAATGGCGTTGCTTGCGAGACCGTGCATGTCAAAAATCAATACCCGGCGGAAGGAATACTTGATCTTGCCAAGACACGAGAGTGCGACTTGATCGTAATGACCTCTCATGGCCGAAGAGGCATTCCGCGGCTGGTGCTCGGCAGTGAAGCCAATCGCGTCGTCGCGCAAAGCACGGTACCTGTCTTGATTTGTCGTTAGGCGGTTACCTTCCCACGGCTGATACGCCACGTCAGCGAGTCCAATCTGCGGCCAATCATTTATGGGTTGGGCCTATTGGCGAGCGGGTGCCCTACGATCTCCGCCCCGCTTCAATTTGGTCGGCGAGTTGATGAACTCGATTAGCATTACCTCTTTTCCTGAAATAGCGGCTTCAGCTGTTGAAGGAGGGCGAGGGACAGAATGCCAGCTGCCAGCGTCGCACCGAGATCATCCCAGTGCAAGGTTCCGAAATGGAAGAGGCTCTTTGCGACTGGAAGCGTGATTGTCAGGCTTAACATCGCGGCGACTGCGATGAGGACCGTAGCCAGAGCGCGGTTCGGCCTTCGGATTGCTGTCGTGACCGAGGCACCGAACGAGCGGTTGACGTAAATTAGTCCAACAATCGTTGTGACGAGGGAAAAGAACGTCAGGGCCCGGACCTCAGTTTCCGCCATGCCGCGGTTCCAGGCCAGGACAAAAACGAAGGCGACGACGCCAAACACCATCAGACCCTGAAAGAGGCTCCAGATGATGAGGGCTTTGGAAAAAAGAGGTTCCTCGCGTCGGCGGGGCGGACGTTTCATCACGTTGTCTTCCTCGACTTCGGCCTCGAAGACCAACGAACAGACGGGGTCAATCACCATTTCCAGGAATGCGATGTGGATGGGCCAAAATATCACCGGTAAGCCGGAGACGAGTGGCAGGATAGCCAGACCGGCGATCGGTACGTGGACGGCGAAGATGAATTCCATGGCCTTGCGAATATTGTCGTAGATGCGACGGCCTAGGCGTATCGCTTTCACAATTGATCCAAAATCCTCGTCGAGCAGGACCAAGGATGAAGCCTCGCGCGCGACATCTGTTCCGCGTCCTCCCATAGCAATCCCGATGTGCGCCGCCTTTAGTGAGGGTGCGTCGTTGACCCCGTCTCCGGTCATGGCCACCGTTTCCCCGTTCGCCTTGAAAGCGTTGACGATGCGGAGCTTCTGTTCGGGCATGATCCGCGCAAAGATCGTTGCGGATCGGACGCGAGATACGAGCTCTGATTCGTTTAGCCGATCGAGTTCTTCTCCGGTCATGACGGATTCGACGCTCAGACCAGCTCGGCGGGCTATGGCCTTGGCGGTCGCGGGATAGTCCCCAGTAATCATTACCACCTTGATGCCGGCTGTTCTGCACTCGTGGACTGCGGCTGGCACGGTCTTCCGTAATGGGTCGGCAAGCCCGGCAAGGCCGAGCATCTCGAATTTGAATTCGTGCTGCGATTTCGGCAGTACCTCACCCGCTGAGGTTGATCGGGCGACGCATAAGACGCGGAGTCCTGCGTCGGCCATGGCATCGACGACGCGCGAAAGAGCTGCGCGATCTTGATTGCCAAGGTGGCAAAGTGCGGCGATCGCTTCGGGGGCCCCTTTGGCTGCGATAACCAATTCACGGTGGTTTCCTGTGGCCCGCCACACGTTCGTGACAGCGAGCAGGTTGGGCCGAAGCCCGTAAGCGTGGATGTGCTCCCATCCTGACGCCTCTAGTCCGTGTGTTCGCGCCAACTCAAGGAACGCGCGATCCATAGGATCCGTGGCATCGACTGCACTCGCAAGTGCGCCGAACTGGAGGACGTCGCGTAGATTGGTTGGAATTTTGGCGTCAGCCTCATCTTGCGGGCAGAAAACGCTCCCATGCAGTGTTCGGAGTTCAGCAATCGACATCCGGTTTTCGGTCAGCGTGCCAGTCTTGTCCGTGCACAGGACTGTCGCAGAACCGAGCGTTTCAATCGCTGCGGCTCGTCGCGTAAGTACGCGTGCTTTTGAAATGCGCCAGGCGCCCATCGCCAGGAACACAGTGATGACAACCGGCAGCTCCTCAGGCAACATCGACATTCCAAGCGCGATACCCGCGAGGGTGGCATCGAGCCAACCGCCGCGAAGCAATCCGTAGAGCACGACGACGAGCAAGCTGACCGCTCCGCCAACCAGGGCAAAATTCTGCACGACGCGGCGAGTCTCAGTCTGCAATCGCGGTGGCTCAACGTCCAAGCCTTCAAGTGAAAGACCGATTTTTCCAATTTCGCTGCGGACGCCGGTCGCGGTCACTTCACTGAGACCTCCCCCGCGTACGACCAAGGACCCGGAAAAGACGTACGGCAGATTATCGCCGCCGGGCCGAAGCTCATGGGGCTCCTCCTGTTTGACATTGGGACGTTTGCTGACTGGAACGGATTCACCCGTCAGGAGGGATTCATCAATGAGCAAGTCCTGACACCGGATGATCCTGGCATCGGCGGGAACGCGGTCGCCCTCAGCAAGGATCACCAGATCACCACGGACGACTTCGCGACCGGCGATACGCTTTTGCTCTCCGCCACGAATGACCAGGGCGCGAGGACTAGTCAGATCCCGCAGCGCCTCCAGAACACGCTCTGTACGTGTTTCCTGGATCACTGTTATACCGACCGACATCGTGGCAAAAAGAAGTAGAACGAGCGACTCCCTGAGGTCTCCGAGAGCGAGGTAGACGCCGCCGGCTGCGAGGAGGAGCGCAAGCATCGGCTCTCGCAGGACCTCGAATACAATGCGGAGCAACGTGCGTCGTTCACTTCGCGGGAGTTCGTTATAGCCTTCCGCTTGGAGCCTTCCTTGGGCCTCGGCGTCATCCAACCCGAGCTCGGAAAAAAACAAGGAGCGATTGAGACCCATAAAAACCTTCGACAAGCCGTCAGGCACCGACTTCCAGCCAGTGCTCTCATTGCGACGGCAAAGGTGGCACACCCGAGCCCCGACGACAAAGGTTTGCTATCGTCCATTTGATCACCGTCAAGGCGGTGAAAAGCTGCTGGTGTGAATTGAAGCCGTGCGTCAGATGTCGATCTTCTCGGCGATTTCGATCGCGTCGTCGACCTCAATGCCGAGATAGCGGACCGTGCTTTCGATTTTTTAATGTCCGAGCAAAAGCTGGACAGCACGTCCGCCGGCAGATAAGCACCGCCTTCGTGCGCCGTAGGGAATGCGTGCCGAACTTGGTCGGATCAAGCCCGATGCTTGCTACCCACTCCTGCACTAGCCGGGCGTACTGGCGTGTCGTCAATCCGCTCATATCGCCACGACCGGAAAACAGAACTTGGATCTGGGGGTCGTGGGTTCGAATCCTTCCCGGCGCGCCGGATGATGAAGATGAGAACTTTTGCATCACCGTTAAGGTTGATTGATGACAAAGTTATCGCACGCCGGATGCGTGATTTCTGCTTCCTCAGCATCAGCAGAAGTAGGATCGGCCGGTCATGAGGTCCGCCTAGGGCCGGAACTGAAATGGATATACTTAGTCCAGTGTGATGCTAGACGTCCCAGTCATTGCTCCGGCATCCCTGCAAGGCGCAACCCTTCGGAGAAAACCGCTAAGTCTTCGCGACGGCGAATGGGCAGCCAATCTTTCAGATTTGAGATGCGGATCGATGGATCGAGTTCGCGAAGCTCGCCCATAGCCTGTTGGGCTTCGTTGATGCGGCCGGAATGCGCTCTGGTCGCTGCGATGAGCGCAGCCACCATCAGAAAGCTCGGCAAGTTCCTGTAAGACAATTCCGCCCAATGAGATGCAACATCGATGCGCCTAGCAAAGAGATGCGCCATTCCGATTCCGGCCTGCATACGGTAAAGTTCGGGATCGAGCGGGTTAAGGAGCATGGCGCGTTCGAAATGGGCGATCGCATCGTCCGGCTCTCCCTGCCACGTCCTGAGGAAGCCGCCGAGGAACCAGGCTGCGGCAAGGTTCGGATTTAGAAACTTCGCGCGATCGACAAGGGCGATTCCGGAATCAAGATCGCCCGCAAGATGTGACAAGGCGTGGGCACCGCGCGTGAGTGCGACGGCGTCGTCCCGGCCCAACTCGACGGCACGCCGCGCCAGCCTAGTTCCCTCGCGCGTTTCCCATTCGCGATCCGTGCACCATCCATTGACCTTGCGCCAGAAATAACACCAGCCCGCCATCGCGTAGGCCGAAGCGTATTCGGGATCAAGTTCGATGCCTCTTTCAAACAGTGGCAAAGCCTGATCGATGGATTCGCGGGTCCCGCGATGCACATGCGCCAGTCCGCGCAGATAGCAATCGTAAGCATTGAGGCTGCCGGTCGGCTTATTTCTTGTCCGTTCGATTTCTGCGAGTTCGACACGGGGCGCAATCGCGCCGGCAACGCTGGTTGCAATTCGATCCTGCAGTTCGAAAATGTCGTCGACCGTTCCTTCGAAACGCTCTGCCCAGAGCTGAACGCCGGTCGTTGCGTCAATAAGCTGACCGGTTATGCGTACGCGATCGGCAGATTTGCGCATGCTGCCTTCGAGAACGTAGCCAACGCCGAGTTCCTTTCCGATTTGTTTGACGTCGAAAGCACAGTCTCGATAAACAAAGCTTGAGTTTCTGGCGATAACAAATAGCCAACGGACGCGCGACAAGGCTGTTATGATTTCCTCGACGACGCCATCGGCGAAATAGGCTTGCTCCGGATCTCCGCACAAACTCTGAAACGGCAGCACGGCGATCGATGGTTTGTTGAAAAGGGGAAGCGTCGCTCGGGTGACCTCCTCGGGTAAACCGACTCCTGCGGCTGTCTCGTTGACGCATCGAGCTTCTCTAACATCGCCGATGAAGCGAAAGCCTTTTCGCGGAACGGTCTTCACGAGGCGCTGTTCGTTGCCATTGTCGCCAATGGCTTTGCGAACGGCATTTATGTGGCTCGTAACTGTCGATTCCGATACGATTCGTCCGTCCCATACAGCCTCCAGAAGATCGTCTTTGCTGACGACCCGGTCGCGGTTTTGGAGGAGATACAAAAGAACATCGAAGACCTGAGGGCCAACGGGTACCGAACTGGACGCGAGCGTTAATTCTCGTCGCTCGGGATCGAGGACATAATCCTTAAACAGAAAACGCACCGTGCCACTCCATTGGAATTGGCAAAAGTTAGCTATGAAGCGTCAATAGCATAGGCTTAAAGCCCGCTTGGACGAATTTTCAAGATAAACCAAAGCCTTTTTCAAGACAGCGACAAAGACGTTTTCTGCGTCCTTCGCCATCTTCCTTGGCGCCGCTCGGTTGCGGCGTTCAATTCGGAGATGTTCGATGAAAATCGTGGTTGTCGGAGGCACGGGCCTCATTGGCTCGAAACTCATCCCGCATTTGCGGAAAATGGGCCACGAAGCCATCGCCGCCTCGCCCAACTCAGGCGTCAATACGATCACACGCGAAGGGCTGGCCGAAGCAATGTCCGGCACACAGGTTGTCGTCGACGTTGCCAATTCTCCGTCTTTTGAAGACAAGGCCGTTCTCGAATTCTTCGAAACGTCGGGACGCAATCTTCTCGCGGCGGAGGCCGCGGCAGGTGTCACGCATCATGTCGCATTGTCGGTGGTCGGCGCCGACCGCCTCCCCGAAAGCGGTTATCTCCGGGCTAAAGTTGCGCAAGAAGCACTGATCAAAGCCTCGAAAATTCCCTTTACGATTTTACGCTCGACGCAGTTCTTTGAGTTTGTCGGCGCAATCGCGCAGTCGGCCACCAAAGGCAACGACGTCCATTTGTCTCCGGCCTTCCTGCAACCCGTTTTCTCGGACGATGTGGCCGCCGCATTGGCCGATCTGACCGTCGGAAATCCGGTCAACGGCATTGTCGAGGTGGCGGGACCTGAAAAAATTCCTCTCGACGAGATCGGGCGCCGCTACCTGTCTGCGACTGGCGATGGCCGGAGGGTCATTGCCGATATTCATGCCCGTTACTTTGGCACCGAGCTCAACGACAAGTCCCTGACTCCCGCAGACAAGGCCATCCTTGGAAGGCATCGGTTCGACGATTGGCTGCGCGACCGGTGGGCTGCGTAAATTCTCCACCTCGTGGACAGAGTGATCAACATGATAAAATCAGTTTCACTTGCCGTCGCGTTCGGGCTCGGCATAGCGGCGATCGCGAATGGCATCTTCATGCTCGTTGCGCCGGAAAATTGGTATATCGTCGTGCCCGGTGTAACGACGACAGGTCCGTTCAATCAACATTTTGTGCGCGACATCGGGTTGATCTTCCTCTTCATCGGCGGCGGATTTCTCCTTGGGGTTCGCAGACCCGATCTCCGCATCGTCTTGTGGGGCGCACCGTCGCTCTGGCTCGCCGGTCACGCGCTTTTTCACTTCTGGGAAGTCGCCGTCGGTATCTGCTCGGCTTCTGTCATTCCTCGCGATTTTCCAGCCGTAACGCTGCCGGCAATTCTCGGCCTCTCGATCACGGCGTGGGCCATTTGCGAGAGGCGGCAGCCTGGCGCGCTCCAGCCTTGAAGGCCCATCAACCCGCTTTTTTCCAACCGATATGAACGACAAATGGAGATTTACAGTGACAGGTCCGAACTTGATCAACAGCCTCACCGATACGCCCCGCCGAAACGTGCTGGCCTCTACGCTCGTGGGAGCGACATCGGCGGCAGCGGCCTTTCCGACCGAAGCAAGAAGCGCCTCGGGCTCGCGAGGCGCCAATCAGACGTCCACCGTCACAACCAATGACGGTGTCGAGATCTTTTACAAGGACTGGGGCCCCAAATCAGCGCAACCGATTGTCTTTCATCATGGCTGGCCGCTGAGCTCCGACGACTGGGACGCCCAGATGCTTTATTTCGTGGCCAAAGGTTATCGTGTTGTCGCGCACGACCGGCGCGGTCATGGTCGCTCGAGCCAAGCCAGCGACCGCCACGATATGGATCACTACGCCGCCGATGCAGCTGCGGTCGTCGACCACCTTGATCTTCGCGATGCCGTCCATATCGGACACTCGACCGGCGGCGGCGAAGCCACACGCTATGTTGTACGCCATGGCAAGGGACGTGTTGCGAAGCTCGTTCTTATCGGCGCAGTTCCGCCCCTGACGCTGAAGACAGCAGCCAACCCGGGTGGCCTGCCGATTGAGGTATTCGACGGCTTGCGCCACGAACTCGCGGCTAATAGATCGCAATTCTACATCGATTTCCCGAGTGGCCCCTTCTACGGCTTCAACCGGCCGGGCGCTAAGTCGTCGCCATCAGTCATTCAGAATTGGTGGCGCCAGGCGATGATGGGCGGAGCCAAGGCGCAATACGATGGCATCAAGGCGTTCTCGGAGACGGACTTCACCGAGGATCTGAAGAGCATCGATATTCCGACCCTCGTCCTGCACGGCGGCGATGATCAGATCGTCCCCGTTGCGGACTCCGCGCCGCTATCCGCAAAGCTTCTGCAAAAAAGCACCCTGCAGATCTACGACAAATTACCCCACGGCATGTCCACGACGCACGCCGATCTCGTGAACAGAGAACTCTTCTCCTTCATCACCGCCTGAAAGTTCCGCAGCGCAGATCCGCCCCAGACTAAGGATGCGGAATTTTCGACAATCGGACAGACGATTTTCAACATTCCACAGGAGCAGTAAATGAACTTACACACCACCTCGCAACTCGCCGGTTCGCGGCCCGAAGAGTTGGTTCCGTCGCGGTACGCGGTGCGGGTCGGCGATATCGATGTGCTGGTCATCAGCGATGGCGTGCTTCCATTGCCGACCACGATGCTCGGACCCAACGTCGGTCAGGCAGACAGGGCAGCTTGGTTGAAGGACATGTTTCTGCCCCCGGATGCATTCGATTGGGCACTGAATGCGGTCGTCGTCCGTAGCGGCGATCAGACCATTCTCATCGACGCTGGACTCGGGTCCGATCCGGATTTGCACCTGCCGCGCGCGGGACAGCTCGTCAAGCGGTTGGACGCCGCCGGTATCGATCTTTCAGCCGTAACCGACGTTGTGCTGACCCACATGCACATGGACCATGTTGGCGGTCTGATTGTCGATGGGATAAAGGATCGGCTGCGTCCCGACCTTCGCATTCACGTGGCCGCCGCTGAGGTGAAGTTCTGGGAGTCACCTGATTTCTCGCAGACCGCTATGCCGACGGGATTCCCCGACGCGCTGCGGTCGGCCGCCAAGCAGTTCGTGAAAGAGTACAGTGGCCAGCTACGGCTGTTCGATGAAGAGCAGGAGGTGGCACCAGGCGTCGTCGTCCAGCGCACCGGCGGCCATACGCCTGGGCATAGCGTGGTGCGCCTCACCTCCGGCGGCGAACGGCTAATGTTTGCCGGAGACGCGGTGTTCGCTGTCGGGTTTGAGCACCCCGACTGGCACAACGGCTTCGAACACGACCCCAAAGAAGCTGCCCGGGTTCGCATCCGCCTTTTGCGGGAGCTGGCCGAAACTGGTGAGATTCTGGTCGCCACCCACCTGCCATTCCCATCCGTCGGCCGCGTGGCTGTCGATGGAGATGCCTTCCGTTGGGTTCCGGTATTCTGGGACTACTGATTGTTTGATGATGTGAGAGTCAAACTATGGCGCATATTCATTTAGCTGATGGGTATGCGCCCCGGTTTCCTGCCAACCTGATAGCCTGTGTTGGACCGCTGTGAGTGGAGCACAAGCGAGGTTGTCCGCTGTGGTGTTTGTTTACGCGCGGCATGCAGAGACAGCGACGATAGGTTGGATGTGAATTATGGGCTGCAGTGGCCAGTACTCCGACGAAGAGTTCTCATCTTCGTCCGGTCCGGTGAAGCTTCAGAAGCTGAATTGATTGAGCTTTTTTCATTGGCGCGCCGGAGATGATGAAGATGAGAACTTCGTCATCATAGTTAAAGTTGATTGACCGGCAACTTAGCGCACCTTCCGAGCGCGATTTCCGCTTCCGCTGACTAGCTCCGACCCATAGCCGCGCCGCCATGGGGATATGGTCTGCATTGTCCCATAAGCCGACATTGGATTTGCGGAGTTGCGGAATCACTTTCGGCGTCGTCGGTATGTCCGCTTCAAAACGGAAGGCAGCAGCGGTTCTAGCACAGCAAACAGCCGTTTCTGGCCCCTAAGAATAAGCTTGGAGGGCCGGAATTGATGTCCGGTCGTTTGGCTTGAGCGGGCGTCTACCAATTCTATGGCTTCACGCTGCAGCTAGCGAGTGGGTACGGCATCGAGAGGAGGCCAAACATTGCTCTAGCGCAAAGAAGCGCACGCAAGAATTCGCGAATGTTGCACGGAGAAAAAGCGGCAACGGAGGCGGTTCATGCCAGACAAGAGCATTGGCTTCACGAAGCGGTTTTTCAAGCAAACTCGATCACGACAGGAAAGTCGCCCCGAACGGTTTACAGAACATCCACCGGCCCATCTCTATGCCCTGGTCGGATGGCGGCTGACGGCTTTAGGAATTAATCCCAAGAGCATCGAACGCCATTCGCCCGACTTGCTGTTCCTGCTCAGGAGCAGGTGCGCGTTATGTGCGGACAAGCGAAGATGTCTGGAAGGTATGATGGATTCTCGCCACCCGCCGGGATGGGAAGACTATTGTCCGAATGCCAAAACAATTGCTGCTTTAGTAGATGATCCCAGGTTTTGTCGACCAAAGAATTTCCCCGGCGATCATTCCCAAAGCTGCTGAGAACACGGCTCGCGGAATGCAACGTGGTCCCCGCAAGTTGTGCTACGTCTTGGCGGCGCAGGGGAATCTCGATCTCGATTCCCTCATCAACTTTTCGGCCGACTCGGTCCGCAAGCCTTAACAACGTTCGCGCCATCCTGCACTCAACCTCCTCGTTTGTGAGTTCAATGACACGCGAGTGTGCATCTTGAAGTCGGCTTCCAACGGTTCGAAGGGCATTGGTTGCAAGGACCGGATGTCTTTCGGCGAGTATTGACCACTGCGATGACGGCCAGCGCAGAATAGTCGCATCCGTTACAGCGGCAGCCGCGGCCGGATAGTGGTCTATACCGATTGCCGCCGCCGCGCCGAAAATTTCGCCCGGCGACACATAGCGAACCGTAACCTCGTAGCCTTCCCCTGTGGTCTTGGTCGCGCGAACGAAACCGTCGACTAAGACGAAGAAAGACCGCGCCTCGGCGCCTTGAGCGAAGATCTCTCCCTTCTTCATAATGCGGATAGTCCGAGAGCGTGCCAGAAGACCTTCAAGGTCTTCGAACGCCAGCCCGGCGAAGATGTCGAATTTGGCAATTTCAGTAAGGTCGAACATTCGCACCCGCGCCCACCGTTTAGAGGGGAAGAGCTGCCATTCCTCACGCAAACTAGCCTTCAAGTTCCCGAAGAAAAAATCGAGCCTACCATTTTCCCGCGACGGTCTGCTGTTGCGCGAGGATGTCGGACCTGAGCTTATGCGCGAACGCGCAGGAGCCCTAGCGAATCTGGCGCTTCGCCTTCATCAATTAGAGGGTCTGGTTTGCATTCTGCCGCTAGCAGCTTGGGATCGAGAATGGTGATCGTCTGGCCGTCCACCCGTATCCCAAAGTTCTCCAATGCCGACAGGGCACGCGAGAAAGATTCGCGTGTTATGCCAAGTTCGGACGCAATCAGATTTTTTTCGTACGGAAGTACCGCGCGATCCAACGTCCCCTGGCGCTTCGATAGAGCCAAAATATAACATCCCGCGCGCTGCGTTGAGGACCTGAGCTTTAGATTCTTGATCTGTCTGACCATGCGGCGAAATTGTTGCGCCAAGCTGCCGATCATTTCGTGCGCAAGTGCAAGATCGCCGGCCACTGCACGTCGAAACGCGTCGGAATGGATAAGCAAGATACGCGATGACTCGGGTACCCTAGCCTCCATGAGATAAGGCGCACCGGTTACGACTGCGGCTGGAATAATGAGGTCTGGTGCTCGGACCACCTCGATCAGCACCTCTCGGCCTTCTGCGGATTTGCCGAACAGCTGAACAGAACCGGCGATAACGATCAGCTGAAAGTTCGGTACATCTCCCTGCTCGAACAGAACGGTTCCCGGTGCCGCGCCGTGAACGACCGAATTCCGGAGCAGGTCTGCTCTTGTCTCGGCCGAGAGGGATCTAAAGACAGGAAGCGAATCCAGTCCTGGCTCGCCATCAGGCTGTGCGGCTGACCCAGTCAAACTAGCCACTGCTTAATCCTCTGCCCTGCACTTTGCGTCGACCGCCGAGTGGTCGTGATTTTTGTCACGTCACTCATTGATCTCCGTCAACGCCAGTTTGCTGCGGCTCGGCCAATTTGCCCAGCAAGCGACGCAACCACCCAATCTCGGGCGTGGCCGTCGAAGGGTGGTCAACCATGCAAGCGACGACAGATGCGCAATCTGGAAAAGCGTTAAGCGTGACGACTGCCGCGTTCACGGTGTGCTTTGCCGTTTGGACAATCTTCTCGATTGTCGGCATTCCGATTCGTCAGGATCTCGGACTCAGCGAGACGAAATTCGGTCTTCTGCTCGGCACACCGATCCTGACGGGCTCGGTGATCCGCGTCGTGCTCGGCATTTGGGCGGACCTCTATGGCGGGCGCGTCATTCTCGCTGCGACGATGCTAGTCGCGGCGGCGGCAACATTTCTGATTTCTTACGCTCAGACCTACAGCGAATTTCTCGTGGCCGCCGCCGGTATTGGCATCGCCGGTGGATCTTTCGCTGCCGGCATCGCCTATGTCACCCGCTGGTATCCCCCCGACCGTCAGGCCGCGGCGCTCGGGATTTTTGGTTCCGGCAATGTAGGCGCAGCGGCGACAAGTATTTTAGCACCGTTCGTACTTGTCGCTTACGGCTGGCAGACCGTCGCCCAGTTTTGGGCTGCCGGTTTGATCGGTATGGCCGCGGTCTTTTGGTTCACGTCCGAGGATGATCCTGCAGTTGTCGAACGCCGGCGCGCTCACATCAAAGCGGAAAGTGTTTGGCTCCAGCTGGAGCCATTAAAGAACGCACACCTGTGGCGTTTCGCACTCTACTACTTCTTCGTGTTCGGAACCTTCGTCGCCCTCGCGCTGTGGCTACCGCAATACCTGATGAATGTGTACGGTCTTGATATCAAGACCGCTGGTTTGCTCGCGGCCTTCTTCACAGTGCCAGCGAGCATTTTCCGCCGCTATGGCGGTCATCTGTCCGACAGCTATGGAGCACGTCGCGTACTCTACTGGACGCTTCTCGTCTCATCAGTAGCGACGTTCATCCTCGCCTACCCTCCGACCGATTATGTCATCCATGGCGTCCAGGGCCCAATTTCGTTCCGCATGGAGATGGGCGTCGTCGGTTTTACTGTAACGATATCCGTCCTCGGGTTCTTCATGGCGCTTGGTAAGGCCGCCGTCTTCAAGCACATCCCAGCTTATTACCCCGATCATGTCGGTTCGGTCGGCGGGCTCGTCTCTATGATTGGCGGTCTCGGAGGATTTTTCCTACCCGTCTTGTTCGGCATTCTATTCGACCTGACCGGCCTGTGGACAAGCTGCTTCATGGTGCTTTTTGTCCTCTTAACCGGCGCACTTCTCTGGACGCACTTAGCTATCCGCCAAATGGAGCGCGGAACTGCGGAAGAGGCTCTCGCCGAACTTCCACCCTTTCCGGAAATGCAGGGTCTGCCCAAGCCCATCTCCGCGCCGACGGCAGCGGGCGCGCTTACCGATTGGCGCCCAGAGGACCCGGTATTTTGGGCGAACACTGGTCGTCGCATCGCAAGACGAAACCTATGGCTCTCGATTCCGGCTTTGCTTCTTTCCTTCGCCATTTGGCAAGTGTGGTCGGTGGTTGTCGCCAAGCTTCCACTGGTCGGCTTCAACTTCACCACCGATCAACTGTTTTGGCTCGCGGCTCTACCAGGGATCTCTGGCGCCACACTGCGCATCTTTTACTCGTTTATGGTGCCGATCTTCGGCGGCCGTCTGTGGACGACGCTGACGACATGGTCACTCATGATCCCAGCAGTCGGTATCGGCTACGCGGTGCAGAGCCCGGATACGCCGTATATCGTACTCCTGATCCTGGCCCTGCTTTGTGGGTTGGGCGGTGGCAACTTCGCCTCCTCGATGGCCAACATCTCCTTCTTCTTTCCCAAGGCTGAGAAGGGCAACGCCCTCGCGCTCAATGCTGGCCTTGGTAATCTCGGCGTCAGTGTGGTCCAGTTCGTGGTGCCATTGGCAATCACTGCTGGAATCTTCGGCTGGATCGGCGGCGATCCCACCATGGTCAAGGGGCCAGCGGGGGAATCACAGCTCTGGTTGCAGAACGCTGGCTTCGTCTTCGTGCCGTTCATCGCGATCTCTGCCTTTGCCGCTTGGTTCGGCATGAACGATATCGCCTCCGCCAAGGCGTCCTTCGCGGATCAGGCTGTCATCTTCCAGCGCAAGCACAACTGGATCATGTGCTGGCTCTACACCGGCACCTTCGGCTCCTTCATCGGCTATTCAGCAGGCTTTCCGCTGCTGGCCAAGATGCTGTTTCCCGACGTCAACGCACTTCAGTTTGCGTTTCTCGGTCCGCTCGTCGGTGCCCTCTCCCGCTCAGGAAGCGGCTGGCTAGCAGACAAGTATGGCGGGGCCCGCGTTACCCTCTGGGCTTTCGCTCTGATGATGGTCGGCGTGATCGGCGTGCTCTGGTTCATTGGCGTCAAGGATCAGGCGGGCGCTTTCTGGGGCTTCTTCGCGTCCTTCCTGCTTTTGTTTTTCGCCACCGGCGTCGGCAATGCGTCAACCTTCCAAATGATCCCAGTGATCATGGCAAAGGAGATGGGGCGGCTGATGCCCGACGCGGATTCTGAAACGCGTCGCCGGCAGGCCGAGAAAGAAGCCGCCGCCATCACCGGATTCACTTCGGCGGTCGCTGCATTCGGGGCGTTCTTCATTCCGAAGAGCTACGGCACCTCGATCGCCCTGACCGGCGGACCGGAGGCTGCGCTCTGGGCCTTCCTCATCTTCTATGTGAGCTGCCTCGCGATCACCTGGACGGTCTACTCCCGCAAGGGCGGCCTCCTTCACGACGTTGAACGCGCGAAGTGCGTTCGTGCTTCCATCACAGTAGCCGACTAATCAGGGGCTTAAAGCGATGTCGCATTTTCTCGATCGGCTGACCTTCTTCCGAAAGACTGTTGATGAGTTTTCCGATGGGCACGGGATAGTGACCAACGAGGACCGGTCCTGGGAGGACGGCTATCGGAAACGCTGGCAACACGACAAGATCGTGCGTTCCACCCACGGCGTAAATTGCACCGGCTCCTGCTCCTGGAAGATCTACGTCAAGGGCGGCATCGTCACCTGGGAGACGCAGCAGACGGACTATCCGCGCACGCGGCCGGACTTGCCGAACCATGAGCCGCGCGGCTGCGCTCGCGGCGCCTCTTACAGCTGGTATCTCTATTCCGGAGCGCGGGTGAAATACCCGATGATCCGCGGACGGCTGTTGAAGCTTTGGCGCACCGCGCGAGCTATGTTGTCTCCTGTCGCAGCCTGGGCATCGATCGTCGAGGACTCAGATAAGCGGCAGTCCTACATCTCCATCCGCGGCCACGGCGGCTTGGTTCGCGCGACCTGGGATGAGGTCAACGAGATTATCGCGGCCGCGAATGCATACACAGTGAAGGCTCATGGCCCCGATCGCGTCATCGGTTTCTCGCCAATTCCTGCCATGTCCATGGTCTCCTACGCGGCAGGCGCGCGTTACCTCTCTCTCATGGGCGGCGTCTGCTTGTCCTTCTATGACTGGTACTGCGACCTGCCGCCCGCAAGTCCGCAGACTTGGGGTGAGCAGACCGACGTTCCCGAGAGCGCCGATTGGTACAATGCCGGTTTTATCATCGTCTGGGGCTCCAATGTGCCGCAAACGCGCACACCGGACGCACATTTCTACACCGAGGTTCGCTACAAAGGCACCAAGAGCGCCGTCGTCAGCCCGGATTATGCCGAAGCAACAAAGTTCGCCGACATCTGGCTTAACCCGAAACAGGGCACGGATGCGGCGCTTGCCCTCGCGATGGGGCACGTCATCCTGCGCGAATATTATCTTGATCGCACGGTTCCCTATTTTGACGACTACGCCCGCAAGTATACCGATCTCTCATTCCTGGTGCGCCTGACCGAACGAGACGGACGGCTCGTTCCGGAACGACTTCTGAGGGCGTCGGAGATTGCTGGCTCTTTAGGCGAGACCAACAATTCGGATTGGAAGACGGTTGCGATCGACGAGATTAGCGATGCACTCGTCGCACCGCGCGGTTCGATCGGCTACCGGTGGGGCGAGAGCGCCAAATGGAACCTTGAGGAAAAGGATGGCGAAGGCCGCGATGTTCGCCTCAAATTGACACTGGCGGGTGACGGCGCTGAGGTCGGCGCTGTTGATTTCCCCTATTTCGGCGGCCGCGCCACCGAGCATTTCGTCTCGACCGATCACGGTGAGATCCTTACCCGCAATCTGCCCATCCGACGGATTAAGCTCGGCGACGGTACCGAAGTGGCCGTCGCCACCGTCCACGATCTGATGATGGCCAACTATGGTCTCGATCGCGGCTTCGGTAGCGGCAACGTTGCATCGTCCTACGATGAGGACGTCCCTTTCACACCTGCGTGGGCTGAACGCATTACAGGCGTGAAGCGCGACGCGATCATTACCGTTGCGCGCGAGTTTGCCACCAATGCGGAGAAGACCAAGGGCCGCTCGATGGTGATCCTCGGCGCGGGCGTCAACCACTGGTACCACATGGACATGACCTACCGGGGGATCATCAATCTCCTGGTGTTCTGTGGCGCCATCGGTCAGTCGGGCGGTGGCTGGTCACACTATGTCGGACAGGAAAAACTTCGCCCGCAAACGGGCTGGACGCCGCTCGCGTTCGCACTCGACTGGAGCCGCCCTCCCCGGCACATGAATTCGACGTCGTTCTTCTACGCGCACACAGACCAGTGGCGGTACGAAACACTGACGGCGGCCGAAATCCTCTCGCCGACCGCGCCAGACGGCGACTGGAACAAGAGTTTCATCGACTACAACGTCCAGGCCGAGCGTATGGGGTGGTTGCCATCCGCACCACAGCTCAAGCAAAACCCACTCGACATCGCCAAGCAAGCCAAGGCGGCGGGACTCGCGCCGAAGGACTATCTACCGAAGGCACTCAAAACGGGCGAACTCGAGCTTGCCTGTCATGATCCGGACAATCCTGCGAACTGGCCGCGCAACATGTTCGTCTGGCGCTCGAACCTGCTTGGCTCGTCTGGCAAGGGCCACGAGTACTTTCTCAAGCACCTGCTCGGCACGACACACGGCGTGATGGGTAAGGATCTCGGCCCCGAAGGATCGGTCCGCAATACAGAGGTCGTCTGGCACGAGAATGCGCCGCAGGGAAAGCTCGACCTCCTAGTTACGCTCGACTTCCGCATGTCGACGACGTGCGTCTATTCCGACATCATTCTGCCGACCGCCACTTGGTACGAAAAGAACGACCTCAACACTTCCGACATGCATCCCTTCATCCATCCGCTCTCAGCGGCGGTGGACCCCGTCTGGGAGGCCCGCTCAGACTGGGAGATTTACAAAGGCCTCGCCAAGGCTTTCTCGGACGTCGCGCCCGAGGTTCTGGGGATTGAGGAGGATGTCGTCCTCACCCCGATGCAACACGACAGTCCGGCGGAAATGGCCCAGGCACTCGAAGTCAAGGACTGGAAGCGCGACGAGGTCGAGCCAATTCCTGGCAAGACCATGCCTTCCGTGACCGTTGTCACACGCGACTATCCGAATCTTTATGCCCAGTTCACGGCACTCGGGCCGCTGATGACGAAGGTCGGGAACGGTGGCAAGGGCATCGCTTGGAACACCGAGCATGAAGTCGCGGCGCTCGCTGCGCTAAACGGCTCACGACTCGACGGCGTGGCCAAGGGCCTTCCTAAAATCGAGACAGATGTCGACGCTGCCGAGGTCATCTTGATGCTTGCGCCGGAAACCAACGGTGAAGTTGCGGTCAAGGCCTGGGAAGCGCTGGCCAAGATCACTGGGCGTGAGCACACGCACTTAGCTTTGCCGAAAGAGGACGAGAAGATTCGCTTTCGCGACATCCAGGCCCAGCCGCGGAAGATCATCTCTTCTCCGACCTGGTCCGGGATCGAGAGCGAAAAGGTCTGCTACAACGCCGGTTATACAAACGTGCACGAGTTGATCCCCTGGCGCACATTGACCGGCCGCCAGCAGCTTTATCAGGATCATCTCTGGATGCGCGCCTTCGGCGAAGGGCTCGTCACGTGGAAGCCGCCGGTCGACCTAAAGACTATCGCGGGCATTAAGAACGTCCGCCCAAACGGTCACAAGGAGATCGTTCTCAACTTCATCACTCCGCACCAGAAATGGGGCATCCACTCGACTTATACCGATAACCTCTTGATGCTGACGCTCAACCGTGGCGGTCCGGTTGTTTGGATCTCTGAAACCGACGCCAAGATCGCCGGCCTCGTCGACAACGATTGGGTCGAGGTCTTCAACATCAACGGCGCCCTGACCGCTCGCGCCGTCGTCTCTCAGCGCATCAAGCCGGGCATGATGCTGATGTATCACGCCCAAGAAAAGATCGTGAATACACCGGGATCGGAAATGACCGGCAACCGTGGCGGCATTCACAACTCGGTCACCCGAACGGTGCTGAAGCCGACGCACATGATCGGCGGCTATGCCCAGCAATCGTATGGCTTCAATTACTACGGGACTGTTGGTTCCAACCGAGATGAATTCATTGTCGTCCGAAAGATGGCGAATATCGACTGGCTCGAAGAGCCGCTGAACACCGATGTCCCGAGGGAGGCCGCAGAATGAAGATACGCGCTCAGATCGCGATGGTGTTGAACCTCGACAAGTGCATCGGGTGTCATACCTGTTCCGTAACATGCAAGAACGTATGGACCAGCCGCGAAGGCGTCGAATACGCCTGGTTCAACAATGTCGAGACCAAGCCCGGCGTCGGCTACCCGCGCGAGTGGGAGAACCAGGGGAAGTGGAACGGTGGGTGGAGGCGCAAGAAGAACGGCCACATCGAGCCCAAAATGGGCGCTAAATGGCGCATCCTCGCGAATATCTTTGCCAATCCGGATCTGCCGGAAATCGATGACTATTATGAGCCGTTCACGTTCGATTACGAGCACCTCCATACCGCGAAGGAATCGAAGGCGTTTCCAACGGCGCGACCCCGATCGGCAATTTCGGGCGAGCGCATGCAGAAGATCGAATGGGGGCCGAACTGGGAGGAGATTCTCGGTGGCGAATTTGAAAAGCGGTCAAAGGATGTGAATTTCGAAGGGGTCGAAAAGGATATCTACGGCCAGTTCGAAAATACATTTATGATGTACCTGCCGCGGCTATGTGAGCATTGCCTCAATCCTGCTTGCGTCGCGGTTTGCCCTTCCGGCGCTATTTACAAGCGCGAGGAGGACGGCATTGTTCTGATCGATCAAGACAAGTGTCGCGGCTGGCGCATGTGCGTCTCTGGCTGCCCCTACAAGAAGATCTATTACAATTGGTCCTCCGGGAAATCCGAGAAGTGCATCTTCTGCTATCCGCGTATCGAGGCCGGTCAACCGACGGTGTGCTCCGAAACATGCGTCGGGCGCATCCGCTATCTCGGTGTCTTACTGTACGACGCCGACGGCATCGAGGCGGCGGCGAGCATTCCGAACGAGAAGGACCTCTACCAAGCTCAGCTCGATCTCTTCCTGGACCCGAATGATCCTGCCGTCATTGCACAGGCTCGCGCCGACGGCGTGCCTGAGGCCTGGCTCGACGCAGCGAAGCATTCGCCGATCTGGAAGATGGCGATGGAGTGGAAGGTGGCGTTTCCGCTGCACCCGGAATATCGGACGCTTCCGATGGTCTGGTACGTGCCACCTCTCTCGCCGATCCAATCTGCCGCGGCCACCGGCAAGATGAGCGTCAACGGCGATATGCCGGACGTCCGTTCACTTCGCATTCCGCTTCAATATCTCGCCAACTTGCTCACCGCTGGGAACGAGGAGCCGGTCGCACTGGCGCTTGAGCGCATGCTCGCTATGCGCGGCTATATGCGGGCGAAGACGGTCGACGGCCGGCTTGACGAGCGTATCGCGACCAATGTTGGCCTCACCGGTCGCGCCATCGATGAAATGTACAAGGTCATGGCAATCGCCAACTACGAAGATCGCTTCGTCATTCCGACGGCCCATCGCGAGTGGAGCGAGGACGCTCAGGACCTGCGTGGCTCGTGCGGCTTCTCCTTTGGCAATGGCTGCTCGGGCGGCACTACCGAGACCAACCTTTTCGGGACAAAGCAGACGAAAAAGGCTTCGAACCCAATGGAGATCGTATGATGGCGAAGACCTTCAAGGCGCTATCAGCGCTCCTCTCCTACCCGGACGAAGATCTACGGACTGCGATCGACGAGATCGGGTGTGTCATTCGATCGGAGAACCTCATCGATATCGAGGCCTGGAGGGCCTTGGAGCCGCTACTTGCCGAACTTGCACGTCTAGATCTCTTCGACCTGCAGGAGCGCTACGTCGATCTCTTCGACAAGACCAGACGGCTGTCGCTTCACCTATTTGAGCACGTTCACGGCGAAAGCCGCGACCGCGGACAGGCGATGGTTGATCTCGCTGCGCTCTATGAAAAAGGCGGACTGACGCTCGAGGCGAATGAGCTGCCCGATTATCTACCACTATTCCTCGAATATCTATCAACTCTGCCGATCGAAGAAGCACGGCCGCTGCTGGCCAACGCTCTGCATATCGTTTCGACCATTGAGGAGCGTCTCGCGGGCCGCAACTCGGCCTATGCTGCAGTTTTTTCTGCCATCGGCACCATGGTTGACGGCACCGCAGCGGTTCCTGCGATTGCCGCGCCAACAGATGCTGCTCCCGATGATCTTGCAGCGCTTGATGCCGCCTGGGAAGAGACCGCCGTCAGCTTCGGCCCGGGCGACGCAACCGACGGCTGCTCCATCGACCGACTGAGAATTCAGATTCGAGCCGGCCGCCGCGATGCACGCCAGAGCACCGCCTAAAGGAGGAGAAAGCAATGTCAGAGACCATCAACTCCATCCTCTTCGGCTGGTACCCTTATTTTTGTCTGACAATCTTTCTGCTCGGCAGCTTGTTGCGGTTCGACCGCGAGCAATACACCTGGAGATCAGGGTCCTCTCAGCTGCTTCGCAAGCGACAGCTTCGATGGGGCTCCAACCTCTTCCATCTCGGCATTCTGGTGATCTTCGCCGGACACTTCGTCGGCCTGCTTACTCCGATATCGGTGTTCGACATGATGGGCATCAGTCACAGTTTCAAGCAGGGTCTTGCCATCACCGTCGGTGGCATAGCTGGCATCGTGTGTTTCATCGGAATTACAATGCTCGCTCATCGTCGGCTGTTCGATCCGCGCATCCGAGCGACGTCGAGCTTCGGTGACATCGCCATCCTGCTGCTGCTCTGGCTTCAGCTTTCCCTAGGTCTGTCCACCATCTTCGTTTCGCTCCAGCACATGGATGGCCACGAAATGGTGAAATTCATGAACTGGGCCCAGGGCATTCTGACTCTGCAGCCTTCAGCGGCCGACTATGTCGCGGATGTGCACCCGATCTTTAAGGCGCACCTTCTTTTGGGAATGACGATTTTTCTCGTCTTCCCCTTCACACGGCTTGTCCATGTCTGGAGCGCGCCGATCTGGTACCTCGGCCGACCCGGCTATCAAGTGGTGCGCACACGCTTCGCAGCGCGGCGGACCCAACCACATGCACCCGCGTTTAAGCCCACGGTCCGGCCGTTGGCTGCGCGCCCCGCACACCAACCAGCGGAGTAAGTCATGGTCACGCTCGTTATCGATCATACGGCAAAGAGCGCGGCGCCGGGTTGTCATGAGCACCGGTCCGCGCCTCCTGCAGCACCGCTGCGGGATCCAGTTGCCATGCCACCCGTCACCGTCAATGGCATCGCGATCCCGCGCAAGGCGATCGCAGCGGAGGTGCAGAACTTTCCGGCTCGTAATCCGGGCGACGGTTGGCGGGCAGTGACCCGCGCGCTGGTCATTCGGGAACTCCTGCTGCAAGAAGCGCGGCGTTTGGAAGTATCAGTCGAACCGCGTGCCGACGAGGATGGACGGATTGAAACCGCGGAAGATGCACTGATACGTGCGCTCATTGATCGCGAGGTTCGCGTCCCGAAAGCGGATGAGGCGACGCTGCGCCGCTTCTATGAGAATAATTACTGCCGCTTCGTCACGCCTGCTCTCTACGAGGCCGACCACATTCTTATCGCAGCGCGCCGTGATGACCTTGAGACCTTTACCGCCGCACGAGAAAAAGCAGCGAGTCTTGCTGCTGTTCTTGCGACGGAACCCGAAAGATTTTCGGTGCTTGCGCGCGATTTTTCGGACTGTCCCTCAGCGGCACTCGGTGGCAGCCTCGGTCAAATCGGTCCTGGCGATACGACGGCTGAGTTCGAGGCCGCTCTTGCCGGCCTTTCGTTGGGCCAAATCTCCTCACCGGTCGAGACGCGTTACGGCGTCCATATCATCCGCCTGGCGAGGCGGATCGAAGGTCGGCCTTTGTCATTTGACGTCGTGCGAAAGCGTATTGAGGTTTATCTCGAAGAGCATGTTCGCCATCAGGCCATCACACAATATATCGCGCTGCTCATCGGACGGGCGGAAGTTCGGGGCATCGCTCTCGAAGGCGCAACGTCACCCCTGGTTCAGTGAGGTCGGCCATGCTCGGACAACTCCTCAATTCATTGGATGACCCCAAGGTTGCGATAGGTATCCTTGCCGCGCTCAATGAGCCGTCTTTGTCGGAACGTGTCACAGCTGTCGCCGGTGCCGCCGGCCGCGCGCCGGCCGATGTTATCGCCTCAACTGTGCGAGGCTTTCTCGACACTGCATCTGACGATCACTGGCTGCAGCTTGTGGGTATCATGAACAGGGCCGAGGATCCGGGCCTTTCGGCAGTGCGTGCGATCCTCAACAAGGCGCTACCGGAGCAGGCCCCGTGAGAGATCGTCGCTGTCCCCTGCGTGGCGGCTGACGATGGACGACATCACTCTGGCCCGCGCACTTCACGTCCTCGCCGTCATTCATTGGATCGGCGGCTTGGCGTTTGTAGCTTTGATCGTGCTGCCCCTTGCGCAGGCGCGTTCCACGGCGAGCGAGGGACTGGAGCTGTTTGCGACCATCGAGCGGCGCTTCGCGGCACAGGTCCGGGTTTCCATTCCACTCGTCGGCGCCACGGGCCTCTGGATGACTTACCGCCTAGATTTCTGGGATCGCTTCCTCGATCCAGCCTATTGGTGGATGTCAGCGATGCTCGGCCTGTGGCTCTTCTTCATGCTCATGATCTTTGTGCTTGAGCCTTTGCTACATGGCCATTTCGAGAGAAAGGCCCGAAGCGATCCGGCCTCCGCCCTTCGCCGCATGAGTCAACTGCACGCTTCGCTGCTTTCGCTGGCCGCGATCACGGCGCTCGGCGCCGTCGCTGGCGCCCATGGATTCAATTTCTTTTGACGGTGCACAAAGCCCTTCCCGCATCGGAGCAAGCCTGGATGAAACGACCCGCCAAGACGCAAAGGTCAAGGAAAGGACTGAGCTTGTGGAGCCGCGGCTTTCGCCCGTTCTTCCTTGCTGCCGCCGTTTGGGCTGTAGCCGCAATCGCGATTTGGCCACCTTTCTTCACCGGGGAAATCCAGGTTCCGACGGCCTTCTCGGCAAGAGACTGGCATGTGCATGAGATGATCTATGGCTATGGTTCCGCTGTGGTAGCGGGCTTCTTGCTGACGGCAATTCCCAACTGGACTGGCCGGCTGCCAGTGGCTGGCTGGCCGCTGATCTTTCTCTGCGCGTTGTGGCTCATCGGTCGCGTCGCCGTTTTGCTATCCGCCTCGATCGGGCCGGTGGCGGCGTCGCTGGCTGATAGTGCATTTCTCCTAGTGTTCGCCGCTACCGTGACGCGCGAAGTGATCGCGGGGAAGAATAACCGCAACGTCAAGGTCGTCGCCCTCGTCCTCATGCTTGCGATCGCCAACGCCGGCTTCCATTTCGAAGCAGCAACGACAGGTACGGCCACAATCTCTGCCCGCGCCGGCCTTGCGATTATCGTGTTTCTTATTCTGCTGATCGGCGGCCGCGTCGTACCGAGCTTTACTCACAACTGGCTCGCCAAGAGAGGTATTGCAGAGCGACCTGTGCCCTTTGGCGAGTCGGACAGTATTGTTATGGTGCTATCCGCCGTTGCCCTCCTGCTGTGGATTGCCGACCCCGATCGATACTGGACAGGCGGATTGCTCTTCGCTGCGGGCACAGCGAATCTTTGGCGGCTCTTTCGCTGGCGCGGCTGGGCCATACGATCAGATCCGTTGGTGCTCGTGCTCCATGCCGGATTTTTCTTTGCCGCGCTTGGGTTCCTGTTCGAGGGAGTGCACGCTTTTCGAGCTGAGATCATTCCCTCGGCGGTCGGCGTCCATGTTTGGGCGGTCGGCGCCATCGGCACTATGACGCTCGCCATGATGACTCGCGCCACGCTGGGTCATACCGGTCGGGAACTCATCGCATCAAACGTTACGCAACTCATCTATCTCGCTGTCGTCGCCGCGATGCTTGCGCGGGTTACGATGGAATTTTTGCCCGCTCTGATGCTGCTCCTAATGTACGCCGCCGCGATCGCGTGGATCTCCGCATTTGCCGGCTTTATCATTGTATACGGACCGATGCTGGCAGGACCTGTCGGCAAAAGGGGCTAGGGTCGTTGTCTCAATCGGGGAAGGAGGTGTCCCGTCCGTTACCAGCCTATCGATTCATGAGGGGACGCGGCAGCGTCGCCACCATAAGCTTGGCGACGAGGTCTAAGCTCTTGTTCTTCCTGCGAATCGGGAAACGGGAAAAGCACTCGGCGAAGGCCTGCCTAACCAAAAGCAGCTTTGGAGAACGCTAGAATGAATCGAGGCAGCCACCTCTTCCTGGTCCTCAGCGCTCTCGCGACGTTAGCCGCTACCGGGACGACGCCCATCCAAGCAGCCGATCTCGGTGGCGACTGCTGCGCAGATCTGGAAGAGCGAGTTGGAGAACTCGAAGCGACGACGGCGCGCAAAGGAAATCGCAAAGTTTCGCTGACGATCTCGGGCTACGTGGCGCAAGAGGTTACGTGGTGGGACGACGGAGGGGAAAGCAACGTCTATCTGCATGGGTTAGGGCCGACACAGGCGACGCATGTCAAATTCACCGGCGAAGCGAAGATCGCTCCAGGTTGGACCGCCGGCTACACGCTCCGCATCCAGAATCTCGATGACAATCCCTTTGGCCGGAACGCAGCGACCGGTCAGGCGATGAACCAGTTTTCGCCTGACTTCAGCCAAGGCCTCAACGTCCAGATGTCGTACTGGTTCCTGCAGAGCAAAGAGTTGGGCAAGGTTAGCGTTGGTAGGCAGGCAGACGCTGCGAAGAGTGCTGCGATGTTTACCGATCAATCCGGTACGCAGATTATCGACAATTACACGTTCCTCGCAGGCTTTCCACAGTTCGTAATTCGCAGTGGCGGCAATCTCGCGCCTCCATCTCTGACGTGGGGTCAGCTGGGGTTCTGCTATTCACAAGGCGTACCGCTCGGCGGCGACTGCGATGGACTCGTTATGAACTCGGTGCGTTACGACACGCCGGTCTTTCTCGGTTGCTCAGCATCGGCGAGTTGGGGGGAGGATGATGATTGGGAGATCGCCGCTCGGTACACGGGCGTATGGAGTGGGTTCAAAGTTTTGTTAGGCGTCGGCTATTCTGAAAACACCGACGCGGGAGTCTCTGTTGCACTCCCGGCGGGGAGCAAGAAAGACACGAACTTCTTCCAAACAGGCGGTTATATCCAGCATCTAGCAACTGGTCTCTTCATTCACGGTGCGTTTGGTCGAGAAGACAACAGCAATACGGTGTTGGCTGGCGGCATTACCCCTCCCAACAGCCATCAGTGGTACTTCAAGGGCGGTATTCGACAGAACTGGACGTCGCTTGGGGCAACCATCGTCTACGCTGACTATGCGCAATACAACGACCAACTCGGCCCCGGAGCACTGGCGCTTGGCGCAACCTCAAGTACGCTACGCCGCTTTGGCGGCGGCATCGCGCAGGAAATCGATGCCGTAGCAATGACGGTCTACCTGAAGTATCAGCGGTATGATGCCGATGTCGCGGGCCTCTCACCGTCCGTCGGGAATCTGGACAGCGCCGAATTCATCAGCGCGGGTGGCTTGATCAATTTCTAAACCCACAACCACAGCATAAGAAACATGGATGGTGTCCGATATTCTTGAGGCTTACGATATAGGCGTGGTGTGCAGCAGCATGGTCAGAAAATTTGAGAGGATGCCAATGGAAAGCGAGCGTTTCAATATGTCGTTGCGCAAATTTCTGAAGCACGTCGGCGTGACCTCGCAACAGGAGATAGAGCGTGTCGTTCGTGAGCGGACGTTAGAGGGTAAGGGAATCCTCAAGGTCAAAGTGGTGCTCACTGCCGACGGTACCGACCTTAAGCACGTCGTTGAAGGCGAAATCGACCTAGGGTGAAAGCCGCGGCCAGTTTCGCTGAGATCAGGTTCGATCTGAGCCCTTTCGAAGGAAAAGCGGAAGTGTGCTCATCATTCTGTGAAGTTTGCGTCTCTTCGTTAGTGGAAGAAGTCGTCCCATCCGCTTGCCGGAGAACTCCGGACGTGGTCACCTGAGGAGTGAGCCAACGATTTAATCATCCGATCGATGTCCGCTTTCTCGGCATTGCGGACAAGGCCGACTGCGACTGCATAAACTTCGAAAAGTCGGCTCGGGGCCGATTGTGTTGCAAAACTCATCGTTGAGAGTGTTTGCGAACCGTGATTCCGTTCGTCTGCAAGGGGCAGCGACGGAGATGAGCGATGATGGGACGTCGGGAGCATGGCCAGGCGCAGTTGTTTTATGCGTTCGATCTCGATGATGCCGTTCCGCAAGACCATCTGGTGCGCGGCATCGCAGCTGTTCTCGACTTGAGTTGGCTGCACGTTGAACTTGCGCCGCACTATTCCAACACCGGCCGGCCGTCGATCGATCCGGAACTCTTGATCCGGATGCTCGTCCTCGGCTACGTCTTCGCGATCCGATCCGAACGACAACTCGTCTGCGAGGTTCAGGTCAATCTCGCGTATCGCTGGTTCTGTGGGCTTGGCATCGAAGACAAAGTTCCCGATCACTCGGCATTCTCGCGTGCCCGTAACGAACGCTTCCGCGACAGCAATGTGCTCCGCGTTGTGTTCGAACGCGTGGTCGCAGCTTGTATCAGAGCGCGCCTGGTGGGCGGGGAAGGTTTCGCCGTCGACGCCAGCCTCATCGAGGCCGATGCCAACAAGTGCCGCTCGAAGCCAGGTTCGGAGTGGGACAAAGATATCGATGCCTCGACGGCGCGACGCGCGGTGCGGGAGTATTTTGAAACCCTCGATGATGCCGCGTACGGCAAGGCGTCGCCAGTCGCGCCGAAGTTCGTCGCAGCATCTGATCCGGCGGCCCAGTGGACTGGCGCGCAGAAGAGCAAGGCGATCTTTGCCTATGCCGACAACTATCTGATCGATACCAAGCACGGCATCATCGTCGATGTCGAAGCCTCGCGCGCAATCCGACAGGCTGAGGTTGGTGCATCACGCACCATGATCGCCCGCACCGAACGGCGCTTCGGGTTGAAGCCTGACTGGCTAGCGGCCGATACCGCTTATGGCTCGGCCGAAAATCTTGCTTGGCTGGTCGAGGAAAAAGGCATCGCGCCGCATGTCCCGGTGATCGACAAGTCCGCGCGAGAGGATGGCACATTCAGTCGGTCAGACTTCATGTACGATGCCAAGCGAGATTGCTATGTCTGCCCGGCCGGTGCCGAGCTGACCACAACCGGCCGCGTTCGCGATGGCGGCACGCTTGCCTACCTAGCAAGCGTCAATGACTGCCGCGTCTGCCCATTGAAGTCGCGATGCTGTCCGAAGACGCCGCAGAGAAAAGTCCCGCGCAGCATCCATGAGGCAGCCCGTGACGTTGCCCGCCACATCGCCGAAACCAAGGCCTATGAACAGACGCGACGCCAGCGAAAGAAAGTCGAGATGCTGTTTGCGCACTTGAAGCGCATCTTGAGGATGGGGCGCCTGCGGTTGCGTGGACCGAGGGGCGTCCAGGACGAGTTCACTCTCGCCGCCATCGCTCAGAACCTCCGACGGATGGCTAGGTTGACTGCCCAAGCCGCAGCAGCGTGAGGGCGGCAAAGTGAAGAGACCACCCGAGTGATCGGGCACCGCGAAAAGATCGCCAAGCTACCCCAGGCGAGAGATCACCGACACAACGCCGAGTTTTGCAACAAAATCGGCCAAAAGCGGTCGTTTCAACTACGCCGATCTCTTGTCCGATCTTGCGCGGAACGCGGATACATCTCTCTCCAAAAGTGATTATCTCCAGTGAGGAGTTCTCATTTTTGTTCGGCAGGGTGCAGATTTGGGAGTTGATTTGATTGTATTTTTTTGATGGCGCGCCGGAGATGATGAAGATGAGAACTTTTGCCTCGTCGTTAAGGTTTATTGATATCCCGCTCTCTTGCACATCCTACGCGCGATTTCAGCTTCCTCAATTGTAAGCGGAAGTGGGTTCGACCGATACCGACATCAGCCTAGGGCCGATAGGCGACTACCCAGGACGCAATCGTTGGCGACGCCTAGCGGACCATTTTGCAGGTTGTGAAGGCGCGCAGAGAAAAAGAGTTAGTTCGCCGGCTGCGCCTCGGGGAATGTCCACCTTCCGTCGAGTATCTCTGGGCGCGGCCGATAGAGGCGCACCATGTAGTTCCATCCCTTCACGATCGGAAAGCAGTTGGCGATCTTGCCGTCGCAACCGCCGAATTGAATGGCGACCGAGCCGTCGTCGCCCTTCTTTGCGGTGATGTTGTTCAGCGAATAGGCATTGAGGGTGTTGGGCTCATAATAGCCGTCCGCGTTATAGACGCTGACCGACCAGAAGCCGTCGACCGGCACATCCTTGACTTTCAGCTTATAGATCGTGGTGCCATCGTTCTTAGGTGGCGTGATGTTGAGATAGAGCGCCTCATTAGGCGGATTGGCGCCCCAGCCATTGGCCGCACCGATGAGATAACGCACCGGATCGACCTCGTCCTTGCTGCCATACATGCGTTTTGTGTCGGTCAGGGTCGACGCAAGAACAAGTAGTGCGTCGCGCACCTTTTTCTGACTGGTCTGGTCCCAGTTTGGGACCTCGAATTTCCCCAAGACCTCTTTCTCAACCTTGATCGCATCCTGAAGGGCATGAACCTGTTTGACATCTTCAGGGTTCGAGGGATCGACCAGGGTGCGCACAGCGACCGCCACGTAGCGTGTGCCGATCGCTTTTCTGGTCAGCGTGTACGAGCCGGCTTCGTGATACACTTCATGGGTATACTGGTCTTCGTCAAACACCTGCATCGACATAAAACGATCGCCAGCATTGGGCAGCGTGATCGTCACTGGACCGGCATCGAGATCGAACACGGCGGAAGAATATAGCGTATCGCGATTAAGGCGGATGACGGTCTGCTTGTCGATGGGAGCGGGCTCACGCGTATGATCGAACTTGCCGAAGCCGCCGTTCTGGACGATGCCGGAGAAGTACAGATCCGATTCCGCTCGAATAAAGTTGTCGGCCGTAACTGGAATGGACGGCGATGGTGAGGCAGTCTCGGCCAGGGCGGGGAAGCTGGACGCGAGAGTCAGTATTAACGTGAACAATGATTTCTTCATTACGGAACCCCTATCGTTTGTCACTTCGCAAGTTCGAGCGCGGGAGCTTTCCACCGCCCGTCAAGCGCCTCGGGCTTTGGCCAGTAGAGGCGCATGACAATCCAGAACGGACCCTTCGGTGCAGGCAGCCAGTTCGCCTCTTTGTCCTTGCCGGGCGTTTCATGCTGCAAGTAGAGGGTTATGCCGCCGTCAGCATCCTTCTTGAGCCCAGGTAACATCGGCGAGTTGATGAGATACCGGTTGAGTGGATTGGCACTGAGAAGGCTCGAGGGCAGCTCGTACATCGTCACTGACCAGAATGCGTTGGCGGGCGGCAGCGCGCCCGGCGCAAAGCGCAGCGTATAGCGTTGACTGGTCGCATCGAGCGACTGTCCATTCGCGTCTGTGAAGTAGGCCGGATAGAGCGCTTCCTCCTTGCTGTTTCCATAGATGCCGAGAACGGCTCCGGACATGCGGACCATGTAATCGTTCTTCAAGAACTCACGGGTGCCGAAGGCGTCGCTGCTCGGCCTTTTGCCCGTGTCAATCGCGGTCTTCTTGAACTTGGCAAAATCTTTCCAGGCATCTGCCATTCCATCCTGGACAGCCTGACGTATGTCGGGAGCGAGGGCCTGCACGTCGAACTTCTTGCCACCGCCGATGCCGAGCTTGGCAAAACGAGCCATGAGGGCGGTTTCACTCGGGTGCGTCGGACAGAATTGAAGTACGAAGCTCAGAATGTTGAAGAACGCGGGCGATGTGCGCTGCTCCTCGGCAGTGAGCGGCTTCACGAAAACAATGTCTGGAACAGCGTTGGGCGTCTTGCCCAGAAACTGTGACAAGGTCTGCACTTTGTAGCCTGCCTGAACGGCTTTTACGGCCTCGATGTCCGCGGAATTTTTGAGCTGCGTTCGATAGAGCACAAAATCAAAGTCGGTCTCGGAGCGGATCACCGCCTTGACCCCCTTGGGAGCCTCTCCCGTCCACCGCGGACCGGCGAGGAGAAAGCTTCCCGCTTCGTTCCCGGTCGCTCTGCTGCCAACATAGGCAAAGTTGTGCGTATACATATCGATGAATTGTAGGGAGTAGTAGCGATCCTTCTCGACGGCCGGAACAGTGATGACGATGGGCTCGGCCCTGAGATCGGCGCCGAGCTGGGAATACGGCGTATCCGAGTTGGGTGTCTGGATTGCTTTGTCGTCCGGCTTGAAGACCCGCGCCACGTTGTTGATCGTGTTCCACGGCGCCTTGTACTCGGGATTGTCGCGATCGACGAAGTATGAGTACTGAATGCGATAGTTGTCGACGAGCGGGAAGCCGTAGATAGTGGCTTCCTTTGCGATGGCGCGAGCCTCGCGTGCAGAGATGGCCAGATCCGCCGCTGTCGCCGTCTCCACAGCCATGCCCAATACAACGGTGGCCAACCCCGCGATACCGAGAACGTTGGGTCTCATCCGGCGATTTCCTTACAAGCAATCCAGGGTGTGTACCAGACGGGTGAAATGTGCGCGTGCTCCTGGATACTCGAGGGCACGTCCTTCGACAATGCGACGCCAGAAGACTGGTACCAACCCAAACTCCTGCAAATGTCCGGTAACGGACAAAGTGGAGGGGCTCTTTTTGTGGCCAAGATTACTGAAGAAGAAGTCGAACGAATTGTAAGTAAGTCCGGAGGGCCCGTGAAGTCACATTGGTCCAAATTTGGGAAGACCAGACCGCCAATTTTTAAGTGCCTGTTCTCAGAAATCGTCTGCATACCCTTCCACCCCGACTTTTCCTGTCCAATAGTAAAGTTCGCTGTTGCCGCAAATTCCTATTCTATCGAGCGGCTCGTCGGCATCAAAGTTTGACGCGACGAGCTTGGAGCCGAGGTTAGCGATCTGCAAAAGCGTATGGCGAACGGCGAGCTGAGAATCTCGCCTGACATGATCGCGGCGCTAGTGTGTCGCTCCTGAGAGACAACTCAGAAATGGCCCAACGGACCTCAAGCCGCCGAATGTTCGGCTCGTCCTACAAGACGTCAGCGTCGGCGATAGCGAAATCCGTATCAGGCTCGGGTCGGTCCTGGCACACGCCGCTTCCGACGGCGTCGACAAGACCGCGCTTGAGACACCTTCGGTGGCGCCTGTAGGAGCTGGTCAAAGACAGAGGCGGAGAAGTACATGCGGGTCATCGCGCGCTAGGCGGGGCGTTGGGCTGCTCGACGTCGCACGTGTCGAACGTCCTTCGCGAACTGTCCAGCGCCGCGCATGTGGCTGAGCACGCCACGAAGATGGGGACTGTCATTCTATTAGCGGCGTAAACTGCGCCGATGCGATCCGGCTACACGTCGCCGCAAATTCCTCAGTGCACTGCGGTCAAGCTTGTAGCCCGTTCGAAGTCGCGATTTTCTATGGCCAGTCACTCTCGCCGACCTCAAACCCCGGCAGGAGCGACTTCAACAGAGTGCGTCCCGCATTCTGCCGGTAAGGCCAGGGAGCGATGGTGTCACCCGCCGTCGCTCTTTTTATGCGAACGTCGGCGAACGTGGCGTGCTATACAGGGCAATGCAATATTCCATCCGCCGTTCGATGACAGACCAAACGCTCCATCTCGTTTTCGAGGTAGGTAGCTTCGACAGTTTGCCTGAGCATGTTCGCGACCAGGGTCCGTGGCAGCACCTTAAAACTGGCGAACTCGGCAATCTGCGCGAGGACTATTTGAAAGAAATAACCGCGCACAGATACGTCATCGTCAACCAAGCCGCGGCAGTGTTTTCCGCCGAGACTTGATTGTCTACGCCGCCAGCTTGCTGCTAAGCGAGGGCACTTCGTACTCAGTATTCGCGGCAGTGCCGATGTCCGTGGCGCCACCAGCAGTGCGGTCCCTCGTCAATGCCGACGAACGGCACCCAGAGACCGCCGTGCCAGTATCCCCGACCGCGTCTGTGGCCCATCCCGTCGTCGTGATGATGCATGCTGCCATCGCCGCCGTCGTGATGGTGCATATTTCCGCTATTTCCGTTGTTACCGCCGCTGTCTCTGTGCCCGGCATTGGCGGCCACCGTCATCGCGCCGAGAGCAAGACTTGCTGTTAGCGCCAGCAGAGCGCTCGAATATTTTGCCATTGTTTCCTCTTTGGCTTTTGCTTCTTTTTATTTCAAAGTGCAGGCGGGCTTAGCAGAATATCTCTCAGCTTCTGCTTTACGTCGTCGTCTGCATTGCCCGTCAGAAAGCTTTCGACCGACACGGTAGACGTTCCGCGATCCGGGTTGCCTTGTCCAAAAGGATCGACGTACGACCACTGATGCTCGACGCATAGATCACCAGAGGCAGCATCAGCCACTAACGTCCAAGTGTTTGTCTCCTGCGTGAAGCCCGCGCCATTTGTCTCGTGGAATGGGCTCTGCAGTCTGCGAAACGTAATCTGCTCTGCCGAATGCACGCTGGCACTTGGAAGGTTTGCGGGGGAAATCTCTGTTAAGCACCGTCGTACATCTCTCACCAACAATGAGAGTTCATGTGGCTCATGCGTTTTTGCAATGAACGTACGCCCCGTCGGAAGATCAGCCTTGGAAACGTGCCGACCGGAAGTAACTACCAAGATCGCAGGCGGCCAACGTTTGCGGATGTAATGAGCAAGTTCAATGCCGTCGATTGATCCAGGGATTAGGAGGCTAGTGAAGACGACGCAGATGTCGCCTCGTTGTTCTAACACATCTAAGGCTTCGTCGGCCGAACTTGCAGCGACAGTATTGAAAGTCGCCTCTAATTCTTCAGCCAAGCTCATGCGAAATGATGGATCATCTTCCACGATCAATGCGCTTGGCAGCTGCTTCATACCCTCCACTCCTGGTTGGTAAAGCGTCAACGTTTGGTAAATCGATCACATATCTTTTGCACTCTAACATACATGTCTGTCGCCGATCATTAATTCGCGCCCAATCGCAATTGGGCCAAGGCGTTATTCGCCGATCAGCGATCATTATCTGCTCCGCATTCCCGCAAGCACACCACTTTGCGGGCCTTTTCATGCGTTTCACCCCAAAAGGCATGGCCTAGAAAGCAATTAAATGAAGACATTTGATCAATTTGGCGCCATTGACGCCGACACCAATAGCGGCGTCGACGCGTTCGCTTTATCCAACGCTCTCAGTAAAGAAGCTGCCGCGCAAACTACAGGCGAACGGGTAGACATATACGCGCCGACATTCAAAGCCGACGCGTTCAACGCGCAACTCGACAACGCGTATCGCTCCCACATTGAAGCGAAACTTCCGAAGCCTGACGTCGTCGACCCAACACTTCACGAGACGCTCAAAGCAGCATTCCAAAGCTGCAACATCATAGGCAGTGCGTTGGCAAGCCAGAGCTTGGCTGAGCAATTCGCGCCCACGCGTGATAGCCCAGAAGTTTCGATGATCAGATTATTGATCAAGTCGGTCGGGCTGGTCAGATGCCGCAGCCTTCCGAGCTTGGCCTAGCGCGGGCTTAATGCCGAGACGTTGTAGTTTGGTCTGGCGCGTCAATGAACTTGAGGCGCGAAACAATTGCTTCAATCTCTCGCTGCAGCCGAAGTAGTTCCTCGCGGACCACAATCAAACTTACCCGATCCAGCTCCCGTAACACTTCATCGGGTGTCTTCTGGATTTTTCTGCACAGCGCGATTATTCGAAGAAGGCTCGCTTCCATTTCGCTTACCTCCGC
Source organism: Hyphomicrobium sp. MC1 (assembly GCF_000253295.1). Lineage (NCBI taxonomy): Bacteria > Pseudomonadati > Pseudomonadota > Alphaproteobacteria > Hyphomicrobiales > Hyphomicrobiaceae > Hyphomicrobium > Hyphomicrobium sp. MC1. The sequence goes on from NC_015717.1 coordinate 3,138,754, forward strand.
ATAAGCACCATATTACACCCGTGCATCTCCGTTGAAATTTGCGGACGTACCAAAAGAGACTTAAGTGCCGTAATATAATAGTGGTGCTGCGCCGCACACAGCCGACAAAGCCGACAAAGCCGACAACATCTTATTTTGAGGCCGGGAAGCTCAACTTCCTGGCCTCCTTCATTTGGAATTTTATGGAATGACGAAATGCTTAGATCCGTTATCAGTTCTGGCCGTATTGGCAGGGATGCACGGCACGACACTTGCGGAAGAGGTTGATAAATATAACGCAGCATCGAGCAGCGCGTTGGCGGCGGCTCCTTGCGTCCTATCGTGTCTGAGGAAGAGCGCGTTGGCACGTAAGAAAGCCGTGAAGCGCCGGGCATTGGACAAGGTAAAGGCGAAGAGGGCGGCGCTGAAGGCATTAAAGCCGAAGCCAAGCGCTGAAGAGTTAGCAGCGAAAGCTTTGGCAAGAGCCGAAAGGAAGAAGGCCAGTCGTCGGAGACACAGTGTTAAGGCGCATGATGCGTTGCGTTATGCGAAAGAAAGTGCATGCGCCAATGAAGAACAGCGGGAGGCGCGAAGGAAGGCGGCTAGGAAGCGGGGGCGTTGATAAGGCGCATGAGACACGGCAGGCGGCGCGCGAACGCATCAAATCGAATACGACAATGGCGTTGCCTTGACAGGCGGATCGCATTGAGATTTGCATTTTATTTGTCGTGTTTTGTGATTGGTCGGAGTTGATCGTGGCAACAATCAATATTGAAAAGCTCAGCTTAAAAGAACTGGTCGCCCTAGATCACAAGCTAAAAATCGCAATCTCCGAGGTAAGAGCCCGCGAGAAAGCTGAACTCAAGAAAAAGCTTGCAGTATTGGCAAGCGAGCACGGATATTCAGTTTCCGAGCTTGTTGGCGTGAGTGGTCGCGGAGCGAGCAAGACGAAGGGCATCGCAAAGTACGCAAACCCTGATGATCCGAGCGACACTTGGACGGGACGGGGCCGTAAGCCCAGGTGGGTAATCGCGAGGCTTAAGAAGGGCGCGAAGATGTCGGATTTTGAAATCTTACGCGCTTCCAAGCTGAATAAATATTCAGACAACGAATTATCGGAACTCTGGAGCCTCTGCCTCGGTTTTCTCAGCGGTCCGGCGTCGGGCTCGTGTGGGATTGGCGCCGACGTGTGTGATCGGAGGAGATACCGATATGAAGCTTCTTCTTAAGGGTGCGGCAATCGCCGCGAGCTTTTTGGCCGTTACCGCAACAACTGCATCTGCGGAAATCGTGTGCAACGAAGATGGCGACTGCTGGCACGTTCGTGAGCGGCACGTCTATCGGCCCGAGTTCGGCGTAACCGTCTATCCGGATACTTGGCGCTGGCGTGACGCTCATGCACATCGCTACCGTTGGCGCGAACACGAAGGGCGTGGGTATTGGCGTCGCGGTGTTTGGATAGGGTTTTAAAAATGAGTGCGGCGGTTGTTCCTTTTCTGCAACCGCCGCTCTTTTCCCGATGACTTGGACTAAGCGCGCCGCGCTATGGCTAGGGATTTATTTCTCGTAGCTTCTAGAGCTTGAAGAGCCCGAACTGTCGTCCTTCTTGAGCTGTCCGGGAGCATACTCCGAAGCACCTGGGCCCGTTGATTTGTTATCGTTCTGCATTTGATGACCCGGGGTATAACTAGATGCGCCGGGGCTGTTCGACGAAGCACCTTCGGTTCCCGACGAAGCTCCGCTCGCCCCCGAACGTGTACCCATTTTCGCCGAGCCACTGGTCGAAGTGTCTGATTTCGAACCGCTGGTCGAACCAGCCATTACCGGCGCGGCGCCAAGCATCAATGCAGCAGCTGCGAAGGCGAGGCGGTTATATTTCATAATATTTCCTCCATCGTTATTCGCTCTCGCAGAATTGCGCGAGACAGGGAGGGTACGCTTGGGGGCGCTACTCGTTCCATATTTGAAATCTGCGGCAACTCGCACCGTTCGAAAATCTTAGTAACGAAGTTTGATCACTGCGCATCCAAAATGCGTAAATCCCGTGATTCCGAGCGTTTGCCCCGAAAGCTGAAGTCCGAACCTAATGCGACTGTGAAAACCAGACATAGTTCTGCCCTGCGAACCGAACAAATCGGTCCCTCATTTGAGCCCGGTCACAAGGGCACTTCCATGAAACTGTATTTGGTTTTTGGTTTTATATGTTTGGTCGCAGCGGTTTTGCTGAGCTGCATCGCCGGAGCGTATGCAGCGACGAGCACGCTCGCTGCATTGGCTTTAGCGTTCACCGCGTGCTTGGCGCTTTTCATAGGTGTGAGGTGTGTCGCTGACCGACGCTAGAGTGCGTATCGGCACGACGCCTATTGTTTCTCTGGGCTCAGGAATCCTATTGGGCCAATGCCAACGCAGCGTTTATCGCGATCTATGATCCGGTAGGATTGCGCACCGTATTTAGCCGCCATCTTTGGCAGATGAGTATCCGCTTGGTCCATAGCCTCTTCGGCCGTCGAACCAAGCGCTAGTTCCATATGAATCGTTGGCTGTTGACCGGCTGGCGTCGAAAGATATTCGATGATGTACACCGTTTCTCTCCCTTGCTTTTTCAGATGCATACCACAGAGACCAACGCCACAAGAAGTTAGGCACGCAATATCTGGACAGGATATTCGCAGTCACAGCGCCTAAAATAGCCCCGCCTGCCCTTCATCCTTCTTCGACTTCAAAGGTTGTCGGCTCGGCGCTTGCTCAGTCATCGTCCAGTTGCCGCCGTCGTCGAACGTGCGAAGAACCATCTTCACGTCTTCTGGACCGCCTTCACGCTCGCCTAGCCACACCTCCCAATCTTCCGGTCGAAGGATGGCGGGCATTCTGTCGGTGATTTTCGATATGAGCGTGTTGGCTGGTGTCGTAACCTGAATGAACGTGTCTAACGTTTCATCGCCCTTCGTCCACTTCTCACAGATCACAGCTATCGCAATCGGCTGTCCGTCGTTCGGCGTGATGACCCATTGCTTGGTTTTTCCATTGGGTAGCTCTTCGCCTTCGTTGAACGTGTAGACGACGAGAATGCCGCGACCGTGCGCGAACGCGTTGGCGAACGTCGGCAGGCGGTCGATTGTCTCCGAGCGCGCGTGCATATGCTTCGGCCGAGAGGGGTTCTTGTCACCTTTGCCGGCGAAGCCCCAACACATCGGCACGACTTCACGTTCGCCCTGTTCGTTCAAGCGAATGATATTGGCGAAGCGCATAGGGGTTGAGACGACTTCGGTATCGGTCTCTGCGAGTGGCTGGGAGAACGAGCGGACGTCTTGCCATGACGAAAGTTGTGTGAACTTACCGCACATTCGGCTACCCTCAACTCAACGCGGAAAGCTTCTCCTCATATCATTCGGAAGCGGCAAATCCTAGATATCGTAAAGCTATTTTTCTGCCATGTCGGTGACGGCTACGGCTTTTTGAAATAGCGCCGAGTGCATTAACATGGGCCCTTCTCGCTCCGCCATCAGACGTAAAACCTGGCGTTTGTCGTCAAGATAGTTATGAGCAAAACTCAGGTCGAGCGAACGCAATCGCGTACAGTTTTCGACTATGTCCGCGAGCTCAATCAGTTTTGCTTCCCACGGTGCTCTTGACAGTCGCCAAGCGGATCTAAGTGCCTTCGTTATTCGGTTTCCGTCAAAGCTGTCGGTAAGCCAGAACACCAGCTCGGCTATGTGATCTCCGAACCTCACGACCAGATGTTGAAGCGACGTCTCAGTTTCTTCAAGGCAATCGTGAAGGTAGGCCGCCGCCAACACGTCGGGCTCGGAGTAGCCATAGTCTTTAAGAATTTCGACTACGTTTTCGAGATGCGAGATGGTTGGAACACCATCGAGATTGCGCAGCCGTGATCCGTGCTTTTGCTGCGCAAACATCCGCGCCGTCTCGACTTTGCTATTGGCGATAACTATCACGCATCACCTCGATCGCAGAAAGCCGGTCCCTTAGACGCTTATCATGTCCAAAAGTTCCGCGTGCAGCCTTGTTCAATAGGCAATGCGAGTGGATTTAAGATACACAAACCGATTAGCCCGCTGCCTAGCGTACCGGGTCAAATGTTCGCGGTGGCGCTCGCCGTAATGGGATAAGTCCACCAGCGCTTGCGCCACTTCCTCATCGAGCCCGTCGTAGTCGAAGGCAGGCTGCATAGCGACCGTCTCTTCCACGATGTGCTTTCGAATTTCGAGCAGCATATGCGTCGTCGTTTCGTCGTGCTGAGCGTCTTCGATTTGCTTGCGAGCTGGTGACATTCGCGCTTCCTTCGTTGATAGCGTTCCCCATTTGTTCTATCTGCGATCCATGGGCAGACGCAAGGGCGAAATGCGCAGTCATCACATCGATAGTAGTTGGCCGTATCAGGTGGCGTTGCGCGCTGATGTGACGACGGGAAAAGCTCACGATGTGGTGCGCTCGTTCTGCAAGGACCTGTCACTCTCGCCGCGCGGGCATTCGTTCCACCGTGACGACCAGTCGTTCAATGTGTGGTGCTTCGCTGAAGAGGAACACGCGCTGAAATTTATCGCGCGGTTTGGCGGGGAAATGATTGCTGTGGAGGATAGGCCGAAGTGGCCAGGAGCTAAGGGGCGAAAGACGCCGAATCGACGTCGATAGTTTCGTTATTCGTTGAGGTCCGCCGATTTCGTATCACCTTGGTCGTCACTCGGGACGGCCGGCCGGAGCGACGGACAGGGGCTGTGAGAACGGTGATGGCTTTGTTTACGGCCTCAATCGCGTCTGCGAGCTGTTCTTTGTAAGCTTCTACATTCTCGGAATCTAATTCAAGGATGCCAAAGTTGGGATTCGCTATATCATCGTTCAACCTGTCCTGAGCGACAAGATTACTGACCAACGAATACGCCGCGATCACGTAATCAATTTGATAGGGCTGTAGCCTGCCTATTTCGTGTCTCAAGCTTTCGTAAATCTCCGTCCGCGGCTTCGTTCTCATGAGTATGGCTGGCTCTTCGTCAAGGTCGTCAAATTGATCTCTGTAGTATTCCAAATCCGCGAGACATGCGTTTTTCAGTTCGCCCGCAAGCGCTGCGGCTACTGTGTTGCGCTTGTGTTTGATCTCTCTTTTATGCGCGCGTCGCTGCAAATATCCATTGCCTAGCAGACCAAGGAAAACGCCAACGAAAGCCAGACTGCCCACGATCAACGGCTGGTAGTCGTGGACTTCCTTCCAATCGATATTTTCAAACATGTTATTTAAGCCTATCCGGAAGCGCTTCTGCGCCAAAAACGTGGCGGATCACACTCGGTATGCTTCGGTAGCTCACAAAATCTGCTCAGGCCTGTACCCAAGCGCGGCGTTCCACGCGATGTTGATTTTTCTACCATCGACTTTAACGAGGCAGCCCGGCAAGCGTTGGCACAAGCTCGCGTCCAGTCGTTCGGCTAGCTCGTTGATGTCGTGATGAGCGCCGGCCGGGATCTCGATGGTGAGAAGTGCGATCCGACTTACGTAGCCGTCTCCGCCGGCGAGGGTTTGAAGGTAGCGATCCAAATCCTCGCGCTCGAACCCGCTGCGGCTCGCACTCAACTTCACCTTTTTTAGCGTGCCATCTTTCGCGAGCCGATCGACCTGACGAAGGCTCAGCCTCAAGACCTCAGCGACCTCGGCTCGTGTCACGTGCTCTGGAAGAGGCTTGTTCATGTTCGCGAGGATCCGCGAGTCGCAGACCACCGACAAGGGTCGCTTTGTCGAGACACCAGCGAGACACGCCGAACGTATCGACGATCGCGCATCTTCGGCTAACTTATTGATTTAATTGACGCGCCAGCGGGCCCCACAGGCTGCAGGCTTCCCGCCGCGCTCTGGGCGAATATCGACTTTCGAAGTCTGATGTTGTGCCAGCAGCGGCAGCTCGACCGAATGCACCCTCAAGTGTTCAGGGATATGACCGGCCACTCGTCATCGAATGTATTTTCTGGATCCAGTTGCCGTCGTACACGTACTTGAACAGAACGCGCTAAGCGGCAAAGGGGCATTGCCGCCATCAGAGTCTGATTATCGTTTGCGCCGCGGTGGAGTCTTTAGCTGCCGATCGTTCGCGGCCATTAGACCGCCGATCGAACCCTCTGGAAATCATATCATTCGCGCCCAAGCGCAGACTTGAGCAGGAACTTCTATTTGACTGCGAGCACGGACCACGGCGCTCCTGAGTTTTGTCTCGAGCGTCTCCGATGGACGTTCTCCCGCACAGACGCCCATCTCAACGAGCTGCGGCCAAACGCTTCGGATAGTCTCGGCAAGCCACGCATAAAGGGGCGAATCTTCTCCGCCACCGACAGGAACTTCCCGAAACAATGTAGGAATCGGCAGGCCCGCATCTAGATAAAGTTTCAATAGCTGGTTGGCCGAATCGTAATGAGGCAAGGCTTCGCGAAATGCCGTTCCGCTGTCTAAAATTCGTTTTGCTTAGAACGGCATAGAGATGCAGATACAAACAATTACAAATTCAGACACGAACTAACGCACGACGCCCCCTTGTTAATTTACAAAGCATAAAGGCGAAGATCACGAAGGGGTGGGCAAATGTTGTTCGAGTTCCCAGTTCAGGCAAAGCCTCCTGTAACAAGCGATCCAGACTCAGAAGTTATATCAGCGCATGGCAAGCAGGAGCCGAGTTGCTCTATGCGCCTCGCGGCACGACAGGTTCTATTCCGCGAAGGCGACGCTAGAACGATTTTCTACCGCGTGGAAACAGGAGCCATCTGCGTGTACGAACCACGTCGGAACGATGAGCGGTCCGTCATCGATTTTGCATTCCCTGGCGACTTTGTAGGGGTTGGCTTCCTCGAAACGCAGTCATGCAGCGCAAATGCCGTCTGCGAGTGCCAAGTTAGCTGCTTTCCGTGGGCTCAATTGACGAGCGTCATAGCGGGTAATGTCAGCGCCCAACAAAAACTGCAAATTGCGATAGAGCGAGAATTTGAGCATCGCCGCACGAATATCGTCGCACGCGGGCGTCAATTTCCGCTAGAGCGCATCGCCGCATTTTTACTTGCATTGTCACACAACAATGTTTTTGAGGGTCGCGATCCCAATGTTATCGGCGACTCTATGGAGTGCGGTATCGCCGATCTTGGTCTCGGCATCGACGATCTAGGCTCTTTGCTGATCGAGCTTAGAGAGAGAGGATTGATTGGCCCATCTTCGCCAAACGGCATTCGGATTCTTGACGACAAAGCGCTCGAAGACCTCGCCAGCGGGCGCGTCGAGTTCGGCCAAGTGGAACGTGTTACCGACCGCAGTCACTTTAGCAGAGCCCGAAGGATGCTTGGCTACCAGATGAGCGCGGCATGAACTCAATTTTCCGGAAGGCGAGAGAGATCCCCCTCACTCTCGCTTCCGTCGACCAGGTGGCCAGCGTAGAGAATTCAAGCCAGCACTCCCCCCGTGATTGGCCTTCTACATCTGGCCACCTGGAATACTGTTTGAGATCGAGCGGACTTGGTTCATCGCGGTATGGCCGTTCACGAGAGTTTTGAATCGAACTGCCCGTCTGCATCCAATTGTTCTCGATACCTGCCGGCATCGTGGGCCAGAACCAGACGTCCACATCCGCTGCACGTACTGGCCTCTATCTGATCCGCACCATGAATATTATGAGCGTCAAGCCGCCGCTCCTGATCATATCGAAGATACCAACACCAATCGTCTGGTCGGAGGCACCCTTGCGGACGTCAAAGCCAAGCGATCGAAAGTCGACATAGCCGAGCGCATCATCCGCGGCCTCAAATTGGAATCCGCGTATCGTCCTGGTGAAAGAGTCTTGGACCGAGGCCACGGATTTTCTCAAAACATGCGATGTGATTGTTGGGAGCGTCGATTCCTTCAAAGAGCGTGAACAGCTTGAACGCTCCGCAAGACGGCATCTCATTCCTTATGTCGATATCGGAATGGACGTTCACAAGCTCGGAGACCGCCACTATCTCATCGGCGGCCAAGTCTTTCTCTCATCGCCCGGTCAACCATGTCTGCGCTGCTGCAATATCGTCACCGACGAACGTCTCGAGCAAGAAGCGCTGCGCTATGGAGATGCGGGAAGGGGAGCCTACGCGAAGGCGGTGTGCGCGTGCCCGCCTTCGTCAATTGGCCAGCCAAACTCGAACCGCGCGTTGTGAACGAGCCGCTACACATGGTCGATGTCATGCCGACTCTGTTGGCGCTTGCCGGCGGCAAAGGCAGCAACGATCATCCCTTCGATGGGAAGGTGTCCGTCGTCGAATGCATTGAGACAGTTTGCGGCGTGACTGAGCGGAGGGCTTCGGGTCATCTGGTTTGAAGTTTAAGCGGCTTTCATTTGGTGCTGCAATCGTCGTTTTCGGATGGTCGCGCGTTTGGTCCTTTCTCGTTGCAATAGGATGGTTTGCCCTCGCCCGAAGTAGACATCTGCGGGGGTTAGGTTTTTCAAGCTCTCGTGGTAGCGGCGGTGATTGTAGTGCTCGACGAAGCGTCCGATGTGAGCTTCGAGATCGCCGGGCAGGTAATAGTTTTCGAGCAGGATGCGGTTCTTGAGCGTCTGATGCCAACGCTCGATCTTGCCCTGGGTTTGCGGATGGTGAGGCGCTCCTCGGACGTGGCTCATGCCGTTATCATCGAGCCATTCTGCGAGATCGGCCGAGACGTAGCTCGAACCGTTGTCGCTGAGTAATCGTGGTTTATGGACGACACGGACTTGGTCGCAGCCTGACGCGGCAAGCGCCAGCTGCAAGGTGTCGGTGACGTCTTCCGCTTTCATCGTGGTGCACAGTTTCCAGGCGATGATGTAGCGCGAGAAGTCATCGAGGATGGTCGAGAGATAGAACCAACCCCAGCCGATGACCTTGAGGTAGGTGAAGTCGGTCTGCCAGAGTTGATTGATGGCGGTGGTCTTATCTTTGAACTCGTCAGCAGCTTTGATGACGATGAAGGCCGGACTGGTGATGAGATCGTGGGCTTTCAGCAGGCGGTACACGGACGCCTCAGATACGAAGTAATTCTGGGTATCAGTGAACCGTGTCGCGAGTTCGCGTGGCGACAAGGTGGGCTCGTCGAGCGCCATATTGATGATCCGCCCGCGCACCTCATCAGGAATGCGGTTCCAGACGCGAGACGGCTTCGACGTCTTGTCCTCGAGCGCTTCGACGCCGCCAGACTGATAGCGGTCATACCAGCGATAAAACGAGCCCGGCAGAATGCCGAGCTTATCCAGCGTACGTCGCACGGGCAGACGCGATTGCTCGACGATACGGATGATCTCGAGCTTTTCGGAAGCTGGATATCTCATGCCTCGTCTCCCCCATCCCCGGTCATGCTTTTTTTGAGCAGACGCAGTTCGAGGGCTTGCTCGGCGACAACTTCTTTCAGCTCCAGGGCCTGGCGCTTGAGGTCTTTGACCTCGCTGGTGGTTGCTGATCGGGCTGTGTCACCGGCCAGACGTCGCTTGCCGGCTTCTAGGAACTCCTTCGACCAGCTGTAATACAGGCTCTCGGCGATGCCTTCTCGACGGCAGAGTTCAGCAACCGTGACTTCGCCGCGCAAACCGTCGAGGACGATGCGGATCTTCTCCTCGGCCGAATACTGCTTGCGGGTTGCCCGACGGATGTCGCGAACAAGCCGCTCAGACGGTGTCTCGGGGGTGCTGGATTTAGGTCTCATGCTCCACTCCTCACGTGGTCACGATGAGCCCGAAATCCTCCGTTCCTCAAGCCGCTAATTCTGTCTCACAGGTGATGATGTCGGACAAACAACCTCACGCTTGCCGACGTCTACTTCGGTAGAGGTCAAACCATCCTGATGCAACGAGAAAGGATTAAACGCGATACCATCCGAAAACGACGATTGCAGCCAGTCTCCCCCGACTTGGTGCCGCGCATTTCGGAGCTCTCGGTGCGTCCTGTGTCATTTGTTTTTTTGCCTAAATGTTATCTAATCGCACGACGAGCTGCGCGGGAGGCGAAAGTAGGTAGATTCCGAGCCTAACCCCTCTGTCCGTTGAGCTTTAATCGTAGTGCTCAAACGACTTTCCGCGAATTGCGGCCGAAACGATAAAGTTCCGAGCCGACGAACGGGCGAGACAGTCGAGGAACACGCTATGTCCGCGAACGCCACAGAAAATCGTCAGCAATCTCCTGCTGTGCCCTCAAAGTTGATCACTTGCGAGCGACCGTCTACGGTGAGTAAGTGGAGCGCTCCGGTCTCGCTTCGACATTTTGCAGCGGTTGAAGCACCCCGAAAGTCGGAGACTGCGAAGCCGCTCGTCGCGCAGCCCGATAACAATCGGGCAGAAGTCCTTTTGATCAGAGCAATCCCAAACCTGCGTGCCTTTGCGAAATCGCTATGCAGAGACCCCGGGCGCGCCGACGATCTTGTGCAAGAAACACTCGTCAAAGCCTGGGCCAATCTTGCGCGTTTCGAAAAGGGAACGAACATGAAGGCTTGGTTATTCACGATCCTCCGCAATACGTTTTGCTCACAACACCGCACTCGGCGCCGCGAAGTTGAGGATGTAGAAGGACGAGAGGCCGCGCGCCTATGTGACCTGCCGCGCCAGCAGGCCCATATGGAGTTTGCCGACTTCACGAAGATTTTCGCCTTACTTCGCGATGATCATAAGGAGGCCCTTCTGTTGGTCGGTGCAGAGGGTTTCTCATACATGGAAGCGGCGGCGATCACCGGCATGCCCATCGGCACCGTGAAAAGCAGAGTCAATCGCGCGAGGGCAGCACTAACCCAATTGCTTAGCCTAGATGCGAAAGAAACTTTCGACCCGAACACAGAATTCCTCGGTTTGGCCCGAACTCCGCTCGGAGATAAGAGGATTCAATAGGTGGCGGCGCAATTCGCAGGGGGATCGTCATCAGGACGCAGGGATCTCCACCTCATCTAGCGAAATAACTATCCGCACGCCAACAAATGATCGAATCTATCTCAAAGCGCCGGCTGCCACATCGTCGACTTACACTTCGGCCATTGCCTGCAGGCCCCCCGATGAAAAGCCCATGCTCCATGTCCGGCAGCTTTTCTTTTCTCTTGCAAGCGGCGTCTGCACCAGCGCTGTATATCCCCGATGGTAACAAACGAGAAAGTGACGCACATGCCAATGGACCGGCAGGTTATTGCTGTTTCAGGTGCGGCCAGCGGCATCGGCAAGGAGTTGTGCAGATTGTTCGCCCTACGCGGTGCGAACCTCGGACTTATTGATCATGACAAGTCTGAACTCGACACACTCGCAAGTGAACTTCGCAGTTCCGGCGTTGCATGCTCCTCGGTCGTCGCGGATGTCCGGCAGGGCGACCAGGTCCGCGATGCGCTTCGAACGATCGTCGGCTCGCTCGGCCCCATCGACATCGTGATACCCTGTGCTGGAATCTGTCGCGTATCCACTATTGACGACTTGAAGGGACATGAAATGGAGGACGTTGTCCTCACCAACCTCATGGGCACGGTCCATATGATAGAAGCGGTCCTTCCGTCCATGTTGAAGCGGCGGAGAGGACACATTGTCGGTGTTTCGAGCCTAGCCGGCGTACGCGGGATACCTTACGAAGCGGGATATTCTGCGAGCAAGGCGGGAGTCGCTGCCTACCTCGAGAGCGTCCGGTCTGAGCTGCACCCACGCGGCGTTTCCGTAACGACGGTCTTCCCGGGCTACGTGCTCACTCCGTTGCTCGAGAAGGTCAATGGTTTGACGGGCGGGGACATGTCCAACGGAAAAGCTTGCACGGCCGCCATTGCGGCGGCGAGAATCGTGAAAGCCATCGAAAAGCGAAGCTCACGTCTGTACTTCCCATGGGGACTCGGGGTCGGAGTTCGTTTAAGCCAACTTTTTCCCCCTATGCTTTACGATTGGGTGATGCGACGCGCATTCAGCCGTCTTCCCATCTCCCGAGGTGTCTTAACGCCTTCAAATCCACTCTCGGAACCGGCGAAATTCTAATCGATAAGTTTCTCCGCGATCATCCAGTCGATGCATTCCGTCAGCATGGCATCGAGCGAAACAGGCTTATATCCGAGTTCGAGCATCGCCTTATCGCACCGGCAAATGATGTTGGCGTTTAGGAACGCTGCCGATTCGGCTGTAATGAGTGGCTCTTTTTTCGTCAGCGCCGACAGCCGATCGAGCGAACGTCCAGCGATGCTGAACAACCAGGGTTTGCCGACGCGTTTATTCGTGTCTCGCTGCAGCAGCTCGCCGACAAGCCGGACGATGTCGTGATACGACGCCTCAGGTCCGCCTAACAGATAGTTATCTCCAGTCCGCCCCTTGTCGACCGCCGCGACATGAGCCCGAACGACCGAACCGACATCGCAAAAACAAGCCCGCCCCGCAGGAATGAGGAGAAGTTCCTTGTGCGCCGCCTTGCGGATGAAGGTCGACCAAGATGCCCAATCGTAGCGCCCAATAACGTTTGCAGGATTGAGGATGACGGCATTCAATCCGTCTTCGACGGCCTTCGCCACCTCGTCCTCCGCGACCGTCTTTGAGTGTTGGTAGTTAAAACTTCCCCTTCCGAGTTTTGCGGCGGTTTCATCGAACGGCTCTTTTGCAAGGCCAAAAACTCCGGACGTCGACGTATGAATGAACCGCTTGCTGTGTTTGGCCCGCGCGATGTTGAGCATATTGCGAGTCCCATCGACGTTGGTCAGCCATTGTCGCTGCCGATTGCCCGGCCACATGCTGGTGTCGGCTGCTACATGGAAGACGGCATCGACATTTTCGGGCATCGCGCGATCGAGAGAGAGCGGGTCCTCGATCGAGCCCTCAACAAGTCGGACCGGATATTTTTGCAGATGAGCCAGATTGGAGCTATGCCGGTGAAGCGCAGTGACCTCCCAACCCGATGCGGTGAGATGCTCTACGAGATTGAGACCCACAAAGCCGGTGCCGCCAGTGACAAAAGCAGTCTTCGAAGGCATTGCATTCCCTTGCGCCAGCGTGACGACACCACTTTGTCACGAACCGTTGCCCGCGCAAAGCGCTCTGCTTGTGCATGCCGGTGGTAGTGACAGACATCGGTGACCTACCGCAAAATCGAATTCTATTGTGATCACGATGCGATCGAAGCGCCCCATCCGAGAGCGCGACGCCTTCCCGCGCGGAAATCCCTCTCTCCGAAGGAAAAAAACTTCGCGTTCCCTTCGGAACTCTGCGACGCTGCCGAGGCTTTACAACAAGACTGCCGTTAGCGGCGCTGAGATCGGCGGTCACCTTACGGGCGGGAAGGGAGAAGCGACAGTGGCCGATATCATCATTATCAATCCGCGCTTTGATGTATCCTTTTGGGGTATGGAAAAATGCATGGGTATGCTCGGCAAGCGTGCCAATCTGCCCGTCGCCTGTCTCCCGCTCCTAGCCGCGTTGGTTCCCAAACATCACGACGTCACGCTCATCGACGAGAACGTCGATGAGATCGATTTTGAGCGTGTCGGCCGCGCGGACATAGTTTGCGCTACAGGGATGAGCATCCAGGGTCGGCGCCTTCGTGAAATTCTTGCCGAAGTTCGCCGCCGTGGCGTGCTCACTGTCGTGGGCGGTGCAATGGCGACTGTCGAGCCGCAAGAACTCGAGGGCTTGGCGGACGTCATTTTTGTCGGTGAAGCCGATGAAACATTTCCTCGGTTTCTGCGGGAATGGGAACTGGGGAACCACGCGAGCCGCTACGTTCAAGCCGATAAGACTGACATGACCACCCTTCCCCCGCCACGGCTGGATCTCCTCAAGTCGCAGCATTACATGTTTGGCAGCATGCAGATTTCACGCGGATGCCCGTTCACCTGCGAATTTTGTGATATCATCGTCACCTTCGGCCGCAAACCGAGACTGAAATCGAGCGCGCAGGTTATAGCGGAACTCGATGCGTATTATCGGGCCGGAATAAAAATCGTCTTCGTCGTCGACGACAATCTGATCGGTAACAAGAAAGCGATAAAGCCGATCTTGCGGGACATGATCCTCTGGCAAGAGAAGCACGCCTACGCCCTCACTTTGTTCACGGAAGCGTCTCTCGACCTAGCTGAAGACGATGAACTGATGGAGTTAATGGGACGGGCTGGATTTCAGAGCGTCTTCATCGGCATCGAAAGCCCCAATGAAGCCTCGCTTAGGGAAACGAAAAAACTTCAAAATGTCCGGGAAAGAGCGGGCACCCTCATCGAACGGGTCCATCGCATTCAAAACCGTGGGCTCGACGTCTGGTGCGGAATGATCGTTGGCTTCGACAGCGACAAAGCCTCGGTGTTTGGCGAGTTGCCGCGCTTTCTCAATGAGGCTCGCATCGGCAACGCGCTGATTGGACTTCTGCATGCAATCCCCACCACGCCCCTTTATGATCGCCTTAGAAACGAAGGTCGGCTGAACGATGATGAAGACAGCGCCGCTTTCGGCACCAATGTCGCCCCATTGGGCATGTCGCGCGAAGATCTGCGAAAAGGCTTCGTAATGGTCACGGGCCAGGCGTATTCGGCCGACGCTTATTTCAACCGCATCGATGCGCTCTTCGTCGACGGAAATTTCCGCTTTGCGGCGCACCGGCTCGCTTACTGGCGGAGCCATCGCTTGGCCTGGACCAAAAGTTGCATCGAAAATTACCTCATGTTCTTTGTCCTCGCGGGTCGCTTGGTTTCCGGGAACGTCGATCCAAAGCTGCGCACCAAATATCGCTCGCAGCTGTTACGTGCGTTCTGGGCGAGACGGTTCGAACCGCAACTTCTCTTTACGTACGCGGTCAAGACGGCCATGCACTATCACTACGCCTCGATTAGCGACGAACTCACGGCCGCGGGTGACGGGCCTCTTCCACAAGCCGTGCGCTCTTTCTCTCGTAGTCCAGGACGGGAAGCCGCCTAGCCGACGTCGTGTGACTTCTGCGGCCCCGCGCAAGCGTTTCTGTGCACCATGCTCCCGAGATCCTTTTCTACAAGCGGAATCGCGTCGCCTTCACGAGATGATGGGGAAGAGGCGAAAGGGCATAGGTAGTTTCCGAGCCTTGGGTGCAGCGGTGACGGCCGTATCATGCCATTGGTGGGCTTGTGATCAGACAATTGTGACACCTACCTTGGACGCATTGCTCAGCTTAGTGAACGTCGGGCCGTGAACCCTTTGCTCAAACGCGCGACGGTTCACAAGGAAGTAGAGTCCGTATGAGTGGTAACGATTCCGAAAGATCTCCCCTCAAAGGCTCGCTGCTTCAGCTTGCAGGAATGCTGCAATCCGCCGTCGATGCGATCATCTCGATCGATGCGGCCGGAACCGTCGAGAGCATCAATCCCGCAACGGAAAGGCTCTTCGGATATTCCTCAGATGAACTCGTCGGGCAGAATGTCAAAATGCTGATGCCGGAGCCCTATCGGGGCCAGCATGATGGCTATATCCGCCACTACCGCGAGACCGGGCAGCATAAAATCATAGGAAGTGGCCGCGAGGTGTTGGGGCGACGTAAGGATGGTTCGACTTTCACGATGCATCTGTCGGTCAGCGTCGATCGCAGTGAGATTGAGAATGCCGTGCTTAACCTCGCCATCAACGCGAGAGACGCGATGAAAGCTTTCGGGCCAATGCTCCAAGTTCCGTCACTCGCCGCAATTTGAGGAATCCTCGAGTGTTGCAGCCGCACGTTTCGACGGCTGCCCTCGCGGTTTTCTGCGCGTTGTCCTCCTCCAAGCGGCGCTGTGCGGCTGTCGGATTTCTGACGAGGATCGCCATCACCGATTGCGATGCACAGATGGAAACTGCAAGCACGTGACGCTCCAGGGCCCCAAGTTGCTGGGAGCAATTCGCTTCCGCCGCGATGCGCGATGGCGCCCATCCGGTATCACGCTCGATGAGGATTGCTGCAACAAGCGCGACACAGTCGGAATCTTGAACGCCAACAGACGCGGCGCGGCGCGCCAGCGCAGCAGCGAAGTCCAAGCGCGCCTCATACTCAGCTTCCTGTTCTTCTGTCGTGTTCGGCTCGCGCTCCATGGTGGTTGAAATCGCTTCTCCGCTTCGAGCCCAGTTTTCGGCGTCCGTCAGGATCTGACTTTTCGGCATCTTCATTGACCTCCAGCTGCACTCAACCGGGCGCAATCCAAATTCATAGAACTCGGGAATTCATCCCAAAAAGTCCCAGAATATTTTGGTCGCCCAACGCCGACTCGACTTGTTCAAAGCAGCTTGTGACAGCCTTCGAATTGCCGCGCTAATGCATGTTAGGTGAATACGTTGGAATGAACAGCGGCCACTCGTTCTTCTTAGACTCCGACTGGTGGATGCTTGCGCGTCCCATTCCGGGTCGCAATATTGCGGCTATACCGTTATCGCTGTCGAGAATGCGTTGTACGACGTTCGCCACGGCGGCATGCTTGCCGGAAGTAGGCTAGATTTCGGCGGCCTGGCGATGAATGACGACAACGTCGGTGAGGACGCCTCGCGATTATTTTCAGCTCGGTCAACGCAAGCAGAAGCGATTCACAGATGCCCAGCGCGGCCGTTCCGCCGGCGTCAAATATTTCATGCCGTGTCATCGGAAACATCCATCGTGCTGGCTAATTGTCAGCCCGTGGGCGATAATCGGGCGCTCAGCTGCCGCTCTATGCTTCGCGGCCCGTTGCGTTCAACCTACGGGCTTTAAGCTGAAGAAGCGCTGACCGACGTTAGTCTTTATGGCAATTTAAATGTCCACCAAAGCTGGACTGTTCTTCGAATTTGGCGGCCAATTTCGCGGGCCTCGCTAAGACGCTTATTTGCTCTCTTTCAGGTAGATTTGGTAGGCGCCCGGAAAGCCACGCGTCGAAAAATTCAGGTTTAGCGCCCGCTTCGAGACGCTTTGCGCAACAACCGATATTTTCGATGACTTTCGGATTTGGCTGAGCATTGGCTCGGTGAGGTCGAACGGAGCGAAGCATCCACCCCGGTGGCAAGCGGTATAGGGCACGGTGAACGCATTCTGTTCCCCGTCAGGACCTACCGGACAGATTGAGCTGATTGCGTAAGAGACAGCTTGCGGCTCATCGTAACCCGAGGAGGGACACGATGAGACAGCATGGCAAGCAGTGGTCTGCAGCCGAAGAAATGAGCCAATTGTCTCATGAGTAGATTCCGAGTCTCGATTGCACAGGCTGTCTCTGTTTTAGTGAGGATGGCCATGGGCATCCCTGTGTGCGTGTCGCGGTAACCGGTCCGCAGACGACTTTGTCCCGCGCCGAACTCCGCCTGTAACTGCCTGAGCAGGTCAGAGCGTCGGCCGAAAAGAATATGGAGCAAGCTCGTGCCTCGTATGGTGAGGTTAATAAGGAGAAAAGAGCATGTCAGTTATTGAACGTGATGCGAGCGTCGGGGCGCCGCGCCAGAGTAGCCCTGGCCAAATAGTAGTGACCGACGACAGCGCGCGAGGCGGTCCTGAAGGCCGTCGCGTTCTCTATGTTCTGGTGGGCGTGATGCTGGGCACCGCAATTGCAGTTTATTTGGTAGCCCGTAACGCCGGCTTCTTCTGAGCGCTTTGAATTGGCCCGGGAGCCATGTGCGCACTTTTATCCCTCCAAAATGCCATCGCTGTGGTCAGGCCGACGGATCGGCGCACGTATTTCGCGATGAGGAGATTTCGAAACGCGGATCGATCGCAAGAAATACGAAATGAGTCGAAACGCGAAGGGGAATTAGGTGCAAACATGTGACGATATCGTAGCATCCGTGTGGTGAGTTAGCCGCCGCCACCGGGGCGCGGGGTGGTAGCAAAGATCGGGGGCGATCGTAAAGCCTTACCGATCTACCCGGCGACTTTGTCAACAAAATCGGCCCTGAGCGTACAGCAAGCCTGAACGTTGATTACCATGACGATAGCCGATGCGGAACCAGACGGCGCTTGGCAGGTTCTGGCTTTTGGTTGCTTTGGTCGCGATGCGATGATTTTTGCCCTTCGATCCCTTATTAATCGCTGCATCCAACATGGGTCGTTGACCCTTGTGCTTCCCGGCGGGGAGCAACTGACGACGGGTGATGGCTCAGGTCTGCCGCTCATTATAAGGCTCAAGGACACGCGCGCCATACTAGAGCTTCTTCTGAATCCCGAGTTGGCGCTCGGCGAACTTTACATGGACGGCCGCTTGATCGTGTCTGGCGGCTCGATTTATGATTTTCTTGACCTGCTCGGCCGCAATATGCCCGGGTTGGTACCGCCTCAAATTGGTCGTTGGCGGCACGCAATCAGAACAGGAATTGACAGGTGGAAGCGCGTGAACTCGGAGAAGATCGCCAGGCGCAATGTCCACTATCATTATGATATCGACGATCGCATTTATTCGTTGTTCCTTGATCGGGACCGGCAATATTCCTGCGCATATTTTGAATCTGAACATCAGAATCTTGAGCAGGCGCAGATCGCCAAAAAGCGGCATATCGCAGCAAAGTTGCTAGTTCCCACAGGCGCATCAGTGCTTGACATCGGCAGTGGCTGGGGCGGGTTGGCACTTTATCTCGCAGACTTCTATAGCGCCCACGTAACCGGTTTGACCCTGTCGCCCCAGCAGCTCAAGATGGCGGAGCGGCGCGCCGATGAAAAAGGCCTGAAGCCGCGCGTCCATTTCTGTCTTCAGGACTACCGCGCCCTATCCGACACATTCGACCGCATCGTATCAGTTGGTATGTTCGAGCACGTCGGGCTCCGTAGTTATGAAACCTTCTTTAAAGTGATCAGCCGAAGCCTCAAGCCGGACGGCATCGCCTTGCTGCATTCGATCGGGCGCCTCGACGGACAAAGCGCAACAAACCCATGGATCGCAAAATACATATTTCCAGGGGGACACATGCCCTCGCTAGCGGAAGTTCTTCCCGCCGTTGAGAATTCAGGACTCATCGTCACCGATATCGAGATCCTGAGGTTGCACTATGCCGACACGCTTGCGGCGTGGCGCAACCGTTTCCTCAGTCATCGCGCAGATGCTGCGGCCGTTCTCGGCGAAAGGTTCTGCCGTATGTGGGAATTCTATCTGGCAGGAAGCGAAGTTGGTTTTCGCTACGGCGGACTGATGGTTTTCCAAATGCAACTTACCAGGAAGATCGACGCGATTCCCAACACGAGGAACTACATCGCCGAAGAAGAGTCGCGGCTACGCCAACTGGAGCAAGCCGCAGCAAAGCACGAGGCTGTTATGCAGTTAGTTCATTCCCGATGATGGTCCACGGTCGCGAAGCGAACGGATGCGCGTGCCGAGGGGACTGCCGATCGAAAGGGAATTTTCTCGAAGCTGATCAACACTTATCGCCGCCCATCGCCAAATCGCGGAGTTCGACTACGAGAGACGCCACCTCCGACGCGCCTGCATCGCGATCATCGTCTCCGAAAATCGCAAGCGCCATGCCGCGAATTCTTTCATAGGCCATACTAATGCGGCTCAAACGCGCCGAGATTTTTAATTACCGATCCATCAGACAGGCGACGATCGAATTCGGTGACCGGACCCGGCTGATCGGCGGCAACGGTTGCGGAAAGTGATCCGTAGTCAAGGCATTGGAATTGTTCTACGCGCCCGCGAAAACAACAGTTTCCATCGACGCGAAGCACTATATCCACTCTTGTTGGCCAGTCCGCATGCATCGCTTCCAAGAGGTCGCGTGTCTGATACCCAACGGCTTCAAACGCTGCCTGTGCAATTTCAGCAGGCCCCGAATTGCGCGTCAGGCCCAGAAGCGCGCCTCGCGCCTCAGCATCCCAATAGGGCGCGCCCAATCCTACGAATGCTGGCACAAGATATACTTCCTCTCGAGGATCGGCTTTTTTCGCTAACGCGTCAGCCTCTGAGGAACGGGAGATCAGGTGGAGGCCGTCTCGTAGCCACTGCACTAAACTCTGGCGCGAATACAAAGGTCCCGGGAGAATGTCTAAAAAGGCGACCGCCCAAATCCCTTGATCGCTGTCTCGATCGTTGTCGAGACGCGCCGATAGGCAACAAACGATAACCCTTCGATAAGCTCTTCAGTCGTATCGACCGTGTAAGTTCCCGGCCCAAGCGGCTCTTCAAATCCGGGCAGCAGGAAGGGACGCTGGAACGTAACTAGTTTCCGCATTGTTCGTTCGAGCATGGCCGCCTCCGTCGATTTTCGATCTCGGTTATTGCGCCGCCCCTAGCGATTACCGCTAGGAGCGACGTTCGACAGCTACGCAAAAACTAAAGCTGCCGGCCATTGGCAAACGCCTCGACATCCTTCGCGGCCTGGGTTTTGTCCAGCTGATACTTGGATTGAACCTGAGCGACGAGGTCGTCCTTGGTTTTCAGTGCGCTCACTTCTTGAGCACTGATTTTTGACCACTTGTTCGCGATTTCAGAGCGCATCCCAGAAGGGGTCGCTGCGCTGGCGGTGTTCTCGGCCATGTCAAATCTCCTAAATAATTCACAGAATAAGAACAATGAGAATACGAATTATCCTAATCATTCATTCGAATCATAAATATAAGTGGTGTTAAAATTAAGTCGTACAATGCATTTTTAAAATAAAAATAGCCTATCGTCAGCGAGGCAAGTCTTCAAATTACTGAAGTATGCGTGTCTATATTTTCGTAATATCTCCGCCATCGACCGACAATCCCAAGCAACTAAGATTTAAATACTCGCATTGAACCTTCGTCTTTCGCTCCACCAAGCGGCAATTGCAGCTTCGCTCGAAATTCCGCGAACACTTCTTCGACCGCCTTGATGCCCTTTCCGATCAAGGCCGCCTCGTCGGCGGTAGGCCCCGAAGCGATGACCGCTCTCGCGTCGTTGATCACGGCGAACTCGACTTCATCGAGCCACGGCCCGACGATACCGCCGTGTTGCTCAGCGAGTACTCCCAGTACCTTCTCCAACGCGCTAGCTAGTGCTTGAATGGCCAACATCGCCACGACGAGAAGCCCATGGGACACCTCAGCCCGACGGACGGCCTGTGATTGAAGGGACGCATCGTCCGCGGCCAGTTTGTCGAGCAAAGCCTCCAACTGCGATCGGTTCATCGTGCATACTCCGTTGTTCAGGGGCGCCGCCGTGGATCGCCTGAAGGCAATCCCAGATCCCGCTAGGCTAGGAGGGCGAAGCCGACCACTCTCACTTGGAGCCGGCCAGCATTATCAAACGTCGGCTTGCGCCGTCCTTGCTGCGGCAAGCGCCAAACGCGCTAACGCCGGCAGCGACTTCGCACCGGTCCGGGTCATGATCTCTGCCCGATGGTTTTCGACAGTTCGCTGACTGATGCCAAGATCGGCAGCGATGTTCTTGCTGGGATGTCCG